>CALDJX010000575.1 GCA_937899075.1 uncultured Planctomyces sp.
AGTTCCGGCATCGACACGACGGGTTTTGTTGCCATCCTTGCCGGAACTGCGCGGAGCTTGTTCCAGCCTACTTGCTCGGCAGCAAACGTTCTCGTCGCGTTCCTGATCTTTGCGGCGAGCTGCTGCGCCGCGCAGGACGTTCACGCTCAAAGCCCACCCGACAGCAAGTTGCCGCAGCGGAAGACGTTCGTCCCTGTAGCGGATCTCGATGTCGTCCTGGCCGGAGACCACGAAGGTGTCCTCTTGAGCCGCGACGAGTTCCAACAGCTCTACGCGAAAGCTCAGGCTAACGAAGCAGCCAATCCTCGACTCCCTGCTGGTGTCGTGGTTTCCGATGCTGATTACGCGGCGGAGATTTCAGGCGATCACCTGCTGATTAAAGCGACGATTCGATTCCGTCAGTTCGCCACAGGCTGGTCAACACTCGCCTTGCCGTTCGAACAACTCTCCGTAGAGAAGGCCACGGTCAACGGCGAAGCGGCACGACTTGGTCGAACATCAGTTGCGGCCAACGGAAAAGGCGCGCCGACTTCGGTGTTAACGCTCTTTCATAATCAGACCGGCGACGCCACGCTCGCACTTGAATTGTCGACGCTGCTTCACGCCTCGGGCAACGATCGCTCGGCAGCGTTTCAGCTGATTCCCGTTCCGGCAGGAACGCTGAAGGTCACTGTGCCGGCAGGTCGACACCTTTTGGTCGGCGTACACCCTTTGAACCGTCCTTCACCGATCACAGAACCGGCCGTCTATTCCGTTCCCATCGGCGGCGTTGCCAACATCCGACTGTTCTTCAACGATCATCAGGGCGAGCAGCGAGCGGACTCGCTGGCGTTCGCGTCGACCGGATACGGATTGAATGTTTCTCCGGGAGAAGTCACCTGGCAGGCGAAAACCAACCTGCAGGTTTTCGGCACAACGTACAACCAGATCTTCTGCACGATTCCCAACAGTCTCGAAATCACTGCGGTCGAATCAACGGGCCTTGAGTCCTGGGAATTGACCGACAATCCGGACTCGCCAGATTCGACGCTCATTACGCTCAATTATCGTCAGGCTTTCGACGGCGGCCGCGACATTATCTTTCGCGGAGTCATGGCGACCGAAACCGGAACACCGTGGGCTGTCCCGAACCTGACACTCCGCAACGTCACGTCGCACATCGGCCGCGTCACGATTCAGCATCCGGCAGGAGTACGACTTCGCCTGACCGAATCAGACGGTGCTCGCGCCGCAGCGGGTTCGGCTGGCCAGCAGACGTTTGATGTGTGGCGGGAAGATTTCAACCTGGCCTTCGAAACGAAGACTCGCGAGCGGGAACTTCATGCCACCGTCACATCACTGCTCGATCTGGCTCCGACCGGCGTGACATTCTCAGCGGCGACGCAGGTCGAAAGTCACTTCGCTCCGCTGTTCGACGTCACGTTTAAACTGCCGACCGAATGGCGGGTCGAGCTGATCGAAGTCGACGGCGGCTCGCTGCCGTGGCAGGTCATCCCAGGCGACGACGGCTTCAATAAGTACCGCATCGCCCTGACAAAGCCATTGCCACCCGGAAAAGAACTCTCGTTTCGATTCATGTCGACGCAGGAAGTTCCAGACTGGCCGGTCGAAGAAAACACTACCGAGTTCATCCTGCCGACCGTTCAAATTCCAGAAGCCTCGCTGGTCGAGGGCACGTTTGTGATTCGCGGCGGCGACGATCTTGAACTGAAAACCCTGGACCTCTTCAACCTCGATCCGGCCCCGTCGACCACCGCTAACGAACGACTGCGATTCTTTTTCCAGCAGCCCGATTACGAAGGCCTGCTGACCGTCTCGCGAAAGCCATCGCGAGTCTCGGCACAATCGCTCACCTTCACGCGACTCGATCGCGAGGTTCTGCAGTCACACCTTCAGGCGACACTGGATATTTCCGGCGGCGGACTGAGAACGTTAACCGTCGGTCTATCGGAGTCAGCCGGTGAGAATCTGCAGTTCCAGCTTTCCGGGGCGAACGCTCGAATTGTCGAGCAACTTCCCGGCGACGTTGAAAACGGCGTACGCAAATGGACGCTTAATCTTGATCAGAGAATCACCGGGCAGGCCGTGCTGTCTGTCGACGCGACGACTCAGCGGACAGAATCCAACGAGTACGACGCTCACCTGATTACCGTGCCCGCTGCGGAGCGAATGAGCGGGTACGTAGCGGTTGAAGGTTCACCGGATCAGCAACTCGAAGTGCTAACCAACAGCGCCTCCGGAATCGCCTTACAAGCCGTCGACCCGATCGACGTTCCCAGTCCGTCGTTCTACTCACCGCGCGAACGGATCGTTGGAGCGTACCGTTTCAATTTGCCGGGACACTCGGTCGCCGTGGCGGAAACTCGTTTTGAACGAGTCGCCGTGCCGACCGCCGTCTGCTACTGGAACAAGCTTCGTTCGGTCATTGGCCGCACGGGCGAAGTTCAGCACCGTGCGGAGTTCCAGTTTGTCGCCGTCGGTGCTCAAAGCCTGCGGGTTCGATTGCCGGAGCCGTCTGGAAAGTCAGCTTCGCCATCGGAACTCTGGTCGACATCGATCAACGATCAGCCGATTGAAGTCCGCTCGTCAGGCGGAGTTTACATCGTGCCCATTCCGACCGACTGCGAACCGGACCGTCAGCACAAACTTGTCCTCTTCTACCGAACGTTCGGACCGACGCTGACCGTCGCGGGAAGAATCCAACAAACGCCGCCCGAAGTTTCGGTCATTCACAGCGAAGGTGCCCAGCAGCGACTGGAAACTCTTCAGCAAAGCTGGACGCTGCACTACCCGAACGGAACGATGCTCACGTCGAGCACCGGAGACTTCACGCCAACCAGCACGCTTGATTCAGTCAGCCTGCTGGGAAGTCTGCAAGGACAGTTCACTCAGATCGATCGAGCGTCGCTCGTCAAACATGGCTTCATCGCGGCGGCGTTACTGATTCTTGTCGGAGCCGTCGCATTGTCACTGCGTCGTCTGGGCGTCGGTCTGCTCGGCTGCGCCGGAGCATCAATCGCGGGTTTCGTCATGCTGATCTGGTTGTCGACGACCTTCATGGCCGATTCACGAATGTCGAGTGTGGACTCGCAAGTGGCTGACAGCGCCGGGTCTGCAACAACTGCCGAGGAACAAGAGTTCTACGTCAACGCAAACGATATCAACGATATCGAGTTGTATGCCTATGAGAAAACCTTGGGGTTCCCCGACCAGGAAGACGATGGTGACGGCAAGGGATTAATGCTCGGCGACAAGGCTGGTCTGAATGACGTGATGCCGCAAGCGGCCCTTCCAGAATTTGCGAAGTCGGAGAGTCTGATAGCCGATGCACCGGCGGGAGCAGAGAAAAGGGACCAGCAACGCTCAGTCCCCATCTTGAATAAACTTCCATCAATTCAGATACCTGCGCCGCCCTCAGCCGTTGCAAACACGTCGCCCCGTTCGCGAGACCAGAAGGAATATTCATTTTTCCATCAATTCAAAGATGCAGACAAACTCGTGGGCACGCGGGAAGAGAATGACCCGCAGGCCTTCGGTGAAGACTCGAGTGAACTTTCACGTCGCCGATTCGAACGGCCAGGCAGCGACATTGCGGCCAATGGGCAGCCTGAAGCCCCGCCAACCCATTGGGCTCTTCAAAATGCGAATCCTGGTCAACCAGGTATGCCGGCAGGTCAGGCGGGAGCCGATGCGTCTGGAAGAGGATTTACGACTCGAGGTCGAAGCATGTCCGGGCTGCTTTCTTTGACGATGGCTTTGCAGATTCCTGAAGACAGTCAGTCGGTCCAGTTTCAATATTCAGGAAACCGCACCGCGGAATCAGGCATCGGGATCGATGTCGCCTGGCAGGATCGTGACGCTCTTGATCTTGGCCGAGTGTTTCTGATGACCGCCGTCGCGTTGTTCTTCTGGCTGATGATCAGTCTTTCCGTTCGTGCTCGAGCCATCCTTGCAGTGCTCGGAATTTCGATT
>CALDJX010000576.1 GCA_937899075.1 uncultured Planctomyces sp.
TGTGGGTCCGCCATGCGCCCGGCTATGGTCGTCGGTGTGTTCATGGGCTTGGGTAAGTGAAACATGCTACGGACTTCCTGGCCACTGATTCTGCTCCTGCCGGTTCTTCTTGCCGGCTGTCGGACACCACTGCGCCGCCTGACTCATGCGACTGCACGCGAACATGCATGCCCGTTGCCGTCTAAGAACGCTGCCGCCCAACAGTCTGCCGTCCAAGTGGCCAGCGGCACCAATGATTCGACATCACCCGAGTCCAGCTCAACGCCACAACTGAGACTGGCCTCGTGGCAGGCCACATCCAGTTCGAACCAGCCCGGTGGAGCACCTGGAGCTTCGGCATCTTCAAACGGCGGCGACGCTGAACCGCTCGCATTGCCGATTCCCGAGGAGCTGAGCGAAGCCAGGCGGCCTGCCAAAGAGGGGTCGCTTCAGCTCGGTGATGTGATTTCGTCGGTTCTGAATACCTTTCCGACGGTTCAGGCAGCGGCACTGCAGTTCGACGTTGCTCAGGGACAGGTCCTTTCTGCAGAAGGAGCCTTCGACACCAAGCTGAAAGGGGCGACTGAGAACGGCGCACTTGGTTTCTACGAGACCTACCGTCACAGCGTCGGAGCCGTTCAGCCGTTGGCCTATGGTGGTGAAGTGTTTGGCGGATACCGCGTCGGCCGCGGCGTCTTTCAGCCGTGGTATCAGGAACGTCAGACCAACGAAGGCGGCGAATTCAAAGCCGGTCTGTCAGTGCCGTTGTCACGAAACGTGGACATTGATGATCGACGAGCCGGAGTCCTCAAAGCTGGACTCGAACTGTCAGCCGCCGATCCTCAATTCCGCAGTGAAGTCATTTTCACCGTTCGAGCAGCATCCGAAGCGTATTGGCAATGGGTCGCGGCTGCGGCTCAACAGGACATCGCCGAACAGGTCCTCGCTCTGGCAACCACTCGGAACGATGGCCTCGAAGAAGAAGTTCGCGAAGGTGCCAAAGCACTACCGGTCCTGAAGGACAATCGACGTTCAATCCTGTCACGCGAAGCCAAGTTGATCGACACACAGCGAAAGGTCACACAGTCGGCAGCAAAACTATCGATTTATCTTCGCACGTCGAGCGGCGAATCACGGATTCCTGCTCCTGAAGAAGTGCCCGAGCTGCCAACTCCTGATCAACCCGACGAGGCCTGGCAGAGCGTTCTCGTGCAACAGGCCATTCTGTCCCGACCGGAGCTGCGTGAACTTGACCTGACGATCGAGCGAATCGATGTGGAAGCCGCCGAGGCGGGCAACGATCTGCTTCCCAATGTGAGCGCAGTGCTTTTAGGGTCGCAGGACGTGGGCGAGCCAACCAGTAAGAAACGCGACAAGTCCGAGTTCGAACTCGAAGTCGCGTTGCTGGTGGACGTTCCACTGCAACGTCGCAAGGCACGAGGAAAGTTAGCGTCACTCGAAGCCAAGCGGGCTCAACTTGCTCAGAAACGTCACCTGTCTGAGGACAAAATTCGAACCGACATCGCCGTCGCGTTTGCGGCAATCAAAGCAGCGTACGAACGCGTGCAACGAACCGCCGAGGCGCGAGAACTGGCCGATTACATGGCCGAAGTCGAACGCGAAAAGTTCAAAGCGGGCGAATCGAATCTCCTCAACGTCGCACTCCGTGAAGAGAGTGCTGCGGAATCCGCCGGCAAAGCCATCGAGGCTCTGCTCGAATATCAGCTCGGCCTTGCATTTCTCCGAGCAGCAATGGGAATTGACGACGGCTCAACCGTTGAATGGTCGCCCTAAACTCAGTCGGACATCCGACGCAGCAAATGCAACTACGCCCAAACCTTCAACTTTCGAATTATCGACGATGAATCTTTTTCAGTATCCTTATTCAGAATTAAGCCGCATCAATGAATGCCACTCTGGCTGACCGAACACTCGACCGTCTTATTGACCTGCTGGACCTTGTGGTTCGCGAACAGGTCGGAGAGTCACTCGCAAACACGATGCAACGAATTCGCCGCCTGGCGGTGGAGCGCCGTGCTGGGCTTCCGGTCCGGATGCAGAGTCACGACTCGTCAATGAACTCTCTGATTTGAAGCCGAAGGAACTGCGTGCGGTCATCCGATGGCTCAGCCTGTTTTTCGATCTGGCAAACGTTGCCGAAGACCAACAGCGAATTGAAACGCTTCGCGAACGTGACGACGCAGCAAAGGCGAGTGGTTCCCCCCGGCGTGAGTCGATTTCGTCTGCCATCGTCGAGCTTCAGCAGCAAGGCGTGGATGCCGCAGAAATGCAACGCTGGGTTGACCGTCTCAGGATTGAGCCAGTCTTCACTGCACATCCATCGGAAGCGAAACGCAGAACAACGCGGCAACTGCTACGCCGCATTCGCGAATTATTGGCAGGCCGAGCGTTCGCAACTTCAGATGTTGAGTCAATCGAGTCAGAATTGCTGGCTGACCTTACCGTGCTCTGGCAGAGCGATCTTGTCCGACCGGATCGACCGCCTGTGATGAGCGAGGTCAGCCGGGGTGTCTACTTCGTATCGACGCTCTGGGATGTTGTCCCGCAGACGTATCGAGAGTTGCGAACTGCTCTCAAAACAGCCTGGCCGCAACATCACTTTGAGGTTCTGCGTTTTCTCTCCTTCGGTACCTGGATTGGCGGGGACCGTGACGGCCACCCTTTCGTTACCTCAGAAATCACTCGCCTGACCTTCACCCGTCTTCGTCGCGCCGCTCTGGAAGGCCATCTTGCGGAGTGCCGCCGGATGCACAATCGCATGGTGATGTCGGACCAGCAGGTCGTATCCGATCAAGTGTTGCGGGATCGCCTTGATGACTCCGAAAAACGCTGGCCGGAGCTGACCGACCGACTTAGTCCGGTGTCATCACTGGAGACATACAGGCGGTTTCTGCGAATGCTGGACTTCAGACTGAGCCGCACACTCAGCGTTGTTGCCTACGGAGCCAATCAATCAGGTGCCTACGACTCAGCAGAAGAGTTTTCTGAAGACCTTGCTCTGCTGAGCGACAGCCTGCTTGAGAATCGAGGTCGAAGAATCGTTGAACAGTTTCTCCAGCCGTGGATCGATCTTGTTGACACGTTTGGATTTCACTTTGCATCGCTCGACATCAGGCAGAACTCTGAAGTTCATCATCAGTGCCTGCGGGAAGTCGTCGCCCTGCAACGTAGTGAAGATTCACCGCTTGTGGACAAGGAACTGGGCGAGTTGATCGCGACGGGAACTTCTCCTGGAAAAATTGACGCGCAGAAATTGACCGAAGGCTCCAGGGAAGTGTTCGACACACTTCTCCTGCTGACTGAAGAGTACGTAACCTGGGGCACGCAGTCCGTTGGTGGGTACATCATCAGCATGACACACTCAGCGACCGACGTCTTGACGGTACTCTGGCTCTGGCGCACGGCATGGGCTCAGAATCACGACGACGAACAACACCTTCCAGTGATGCCCATCATTCCCCTGTTTGAAACGATCGACGACCTCCGCAACGCATCTTCCATACTGAACGAGCTACTAAGCGTTCCTGTCTATCGGCGTTATCTGTCAAAACTCGGCCAGCGACATCAGACGGTAATGGTCGGCTACTCCGACAGCACCAAGGACGGGGGTTATCTCACGGCTTGCTGGGAACTTCACCAGGCTCAGGAACGGCTCGCGGACGTCGCGGAGCAGCATCACGTCGAGCTGACTGTATTTCACGGTCGTGGTGGCTCATTGGGGCGAGGTGGTGGACCGGCCGCGCGGGCGATCCGTTCGTTGCCCAATAAAGCCGTCGGCGGGCGAATGCGGGTGACCGAACAAGGGGAGGTCTTATCGGAACGGTACGACGATCCCAGGATCGCGCACCGTCATCTCGAACAGATCATCAACGCCACGCTGCTTGTCAGTGCTGGAGCCAGTCGGTCGCCGGAAGCAGACTGGTTGAAGGCAATGGATTTTCTTTCGCAGGCATCGTTTCGAAAGTACCGCGAACTGGTCGAGCATTCCGCATTCCTTCACTACTTTGATCGGGCGACGCCAATCAGCGAAATTGAGACTCTGCCGATTGGGTCGCGTCCCTCCAGGCGAGGGCAGCGAACTTCCTTGAGCGATCTGCGAGCCATTCCCTGGACCTTTGCCTGGACACAGTCACGCCACATTCTCCCGGCATGGTTTGGGCTCGGCACCGCTGTTCGCAACTTCGTCGACACCGACGACTCGGACTGGTCGACATTGCGAGCCATGTATGCAGAGTGGCCAATGTTCCGCGCCCTGATCGACAACGCCGAGCTGGCACTCGCCAAGGCGGACATGCAGATTGCACGTTCCTACGCAGCACTGACCAGTGATCCATCCAGCGATGAAGTCTGGCAGCAGATCGCGTCCGAATTCGAACGAAGCCGTGGTGCCGTCCTGCTGATCAAAGAAAACACCGAGCTGCTGGCCGACGTGGACTGGCTCAAGACATCCGTGATGAACAGGAATCCGTACGTCGATCCATTGAACCTCTCCCAGATCGAACTCCTGCGTCAAATCCGCAGTAACCAGGAAACTTCCGACACACTTCCCGACAGCGAACTGACAAACCTGGTCCGCCTCTCAATCCAGGGCATCGCTGCGGGGTTGCTGTTCGGCAGGGTAAGTTGGAATTCACCAATCAGCTCTCAATTCAACCATTGAAACAACAACGGGTAGTTCGCAGAAACAACTCATTTCGAGGTGTGCATCCGGACTTTGTCGGAAGGCTGCAGGTGTTGCGGAAAGTTCTGGACTCTCTGGCAACAGATCTGTTCCATGATCTGATGAACCTGACTCTTCAGAAGCGAAATCGTGTGAGTCCCTCCTCGCTTTCCGAGCGCGGCGACTCCGTACATGAAGGCTCGCCCAAGGAACGTGAACTCAGCCCCGCGTGCCAGAGTTCTTGCGATATCGGGCCCGGATCGGATGCCGCTGTCCATCATGATTGCGATTCTGTCACGGCATACCCTGGCAATCGGATCGAGCGATTGGATTGACGACTGGCCTGCGTCGAGCTGTCTACCACCGTGATTTGAAACGATGATGCCATCGATTCCAAGATCGATGGCACGTTGTGCGTCCTGCTCGCTTGCCACTCCTTTCAGGACCAGTTTGCCCGGCCACATGTCCCGGATCGGTTTGATCTTTTCTTCGTTCAAACGCCCTGAGAATGTCTGGTCCATGAACTGACCAAGTTGCTTGAGATTCAGGCCTTTGGGCATATACGGTCGAAGCGACTCAAAATTGGGCTGACCGGCAAGCAACGTTTGCATTGCCCAATTCGGCCGCTGCAGGATTTGAAAGATGTTTCGAAGGCTCATCCTGGGTGGCATCGCGAGACCATTTCGAATGTCACGCGGTCGAAACCCAAATGTGGGTACGTCACACAAAATGACGAGAACCGGGCACTCCGCGACTCTCGCCCGTCGGATAATGTCGTCGCGCACCGACTCTTCGGTCGGATGGTACAACTGAAACCACGCCCGCCCTTCAGTAATCTCGGCGATTGTCTCGATGCTGCTCGTCGTCACTGTGCTCAGAATGAATGGAATGTTGTGGTCGAATGCGGCCTTCGCGAGGATTTCCGGAGCTTTCGGCCACATCAGGCCCTGCAGACCGACTGGCGCGATTCCGAAGGGAGCGTCATACGTATGACCAAACAACTCGGTCGACATGTCTGATCCGAGATGCTCAGTCAGATATTGCGGAATGAGAGTGACTTCTCGGATATCGCTGGTGTTTCGCCGCAGATTCACATCCTCATTGCACCCACCATCCAGGTATTCGAATGCAAACCGCGGAATCCGTTGTCGGGCACGATCACGAAGATCGCCAATACTCGGGTACCGCGTGTCGAATTCGAGAGCCATTCCGAATGCACCTTTTTGCCTGGGAGTCGTAAGACGAACGTCCACAAGTACACAAATTCGAGTTTGTTAACGATCTCCGTCCACGGGTCAGGAGATATGATTCGTTGGTCAGGCTTCCCAGTTTAGGCGGGAGTGATCGAGCAGTTTTCGCTGCAGCGGCCGGTAAGCTGCAGGCGGTTCTTTGCAAAGAAACGATACCCGACATTCAGCAACTGTCGAACGAGCGGCAGCCGCGTCAGTAGAACCAGCGGGCCGAATCCAATGCAGTCATAAAGGCGACGGAAGACTTCGACACCGGTCACCCACCGTCCGTCGGGAAGACGTCCGTGGATCTCTACCATCAATTTGTCATAGGTTTTTCCGAGCGGGACTGGATCGAAATCCGACGCGGCGATGTTCGTAAATCGGATGCGTCCGCCGTGATCCAGCTTTCGGATGAACTGCGTGCGCCGCTTGCACAGCGGGCAGTCGCCGTCGTAGAACATTTCGATTGTGTAGTCTGAGTTCATCGCAATGCTCCAATGCGTACTGGCTTGAAACGTGACTGCTTTGTCATCGGGCCTGGTCAAACCCCATTGGTTCCACAAAGCCCGCGTCGATTTGGTCTGCAGAACCACGCAACTGGCATTTGAATCAAAGCGAACGAACAGCAGCGAGTCTGGCCGATTCTCAGTAGTTCGCTTCGTCACCGCAAAGTTCTTCAATCAGCCGTTGTGACAATGAGCCGTCGACCTCCATATAGAATGATTCAAGTTCCGGAGTTATAGGTTGTAGATCGACGGTTTCCCGCGAGCATCAATAACCGGCTTGGCGTCAGTGGGTTGTCAGTCTGTCGGAAAAAGCACCCAGAGTTCCGGCCGACCGATGTTGCAATGGACGGCGCGGGCCAGGAACCCTCCGCAAGCCCATGAAAGGAAAAGCGTTGTGCGTGCTACATTCCAGAAGCCGTGAATCGAACGGAGTCGCAACGAAAGCACGAAATCGTGCGGTACTTCCAGGTGAAAACCCGTCAAGAGCAGCAGAATGGCGAGCACGTGGAGCGTTCCAATTGCGGTAATTCCGAGCCAGAGTCTCGATCGAGCGTAAGTCATTGGATGTTCCACAAAATCCGATCTGAATCGTCTGACAAGGAGTCCCAGCGGACTTTGATTCGGTTGTAGACCACGCTGCGGTGGTGGCGAGTCGACGGTTACGGACTACAACCCGACCGATGTTCTGTCCGTGGTGCTTTCAGAAAGTGGCGTTGATGCCTTTACCAGCGAAGATTCTCGTGACCGGATGCTCTGGATACGTCGGTGGTCGACTGGTGTCGGTGCTAGAGCGACAAGACAAACCGCTTCGCTGTATGGCTCGTCGCCCGGAAGCTGTGGGGCCGCGGGTTAGCGAGACGACAGAAGTCGTTTATGGAGACGTCCTGAAAGCCGACTCGCTGGACGAAGCGCTCGCCGGAATCGAGACGGCTTATTACATGGTCCATTCGATGGGGGCCGGTCGCGATTTCGAAACGGACGATCGGGACGGGGCACGAAACTTTGCGACGGCAGCTCGGAAGGCTGGCGTGAAGCGAATTGTGTATCTCGGAGGTCTTGGCGATTCGG
>CALDJX010000577.1 GCA_937899075.1 uncultured Planctomyces sp.
TGAGAGCAGAATCAATTATTGAGCGGCTTCGTGGCTGGGTCTTCTGTCATGGGCTCGCCCGTGCCGGGGTGAACCCACTCGGTGCTGCCGTCTGACCAGTTTTCTTTTTTCCAGACGGGCACGGTGATCTTAAGTGTGTCGATGAGGTACTTGCCGGCTTCAAATGCGAGTTCGCGGTGAGGGCTGCTGACGGCAACGGCGACACTGATTTCACCTAGTTCCAAGTGCCCAAGTCGGTGAACGATTCCAACGTTGGTGACCGGCCATCGTTCTCGGACTTCGGCCTCAAGCTCTTCCATCTTGGCGATGGCCATTTCCGGAAAGGCATCATAGTCGAGTGCCAGCGTCTGTCGTCCTTCGGTCATTTCGCGGACCGTCCCCAGGAACAGCACGACGGCTCCCGCCTGGTTCGAGCGGATCTGCTCGGTCAGGGCCTGGTAGTCGATGATGTCGTTTGTCAGTTCAACCATCCGAAGTTGATCCCGGGCAGCGTAGTGTCAATCGAAAGTCTCAGCGTGAGTTGATCGAGCGCAGAAGAAATGGCCTGTCGGAAGCACCTTCCGACAGGCCATTGTAGTCGCCGTCTCGTTCAAAGGGCCAACGCTGCCTGCCCTTTCGAAAAATTGAAGTCGATTAGAAAGTCTTGGTAACGCCAGGAATAGCGACCGGATAGACGCCGTCTTTGTTCGGAGTGATCTTTGGCATCGTGTCCCAGGTGTAGGTTTCCGGCATGAGATCGATCTGTGAGTTAAGTGCGTCTTCCCACTTGACCGTCTTGCCACCGTACACGGCCATCCGGCCCATGATGGCCGTCAATGTGCTGTTCGCACCGTATTCGCCTTCGTTGTAAGGCGTGTTGTTGCGGATAGCGGCGAACAGATCGTCATGCTCAGTCTGGTATGGGTTATTCTTCGGAGTCTTACGTCCGTAGTCCCACGCGTTTTCACCAGTGATCTTCGCTCCGCTGATGTCAACGGTACCTTTGCTGCCGTGCGCGTGCTCGGTGACGCTATTCTGACAGCCACGGATGTGTCGGCACTGGCTGAACATTTTCGCGCCGTCGTCGTAGGTGTACTCGACAGCGAAGTGGTCGAAGATTTCTCCGTACTTCTTGTCGGTACGAACCTGTCGACCACCCATTCCCTGGCACTCAACCGGGTGGCTGTTGCCTTTCAGCCAGTTGCAGACGTCAAGATTGTGAATGTGCTGCTCGCAAATATGGTCGCCGCACAGCCATGTGTAGTAGTACCAGTTGCGAAGCTGGTATTCCATTTCTCCACTCACCTGATCGCGGTTTTTGCGCGGATCCCAGACGCCGCCACCGTTCCAGTAGCAACGCATGGCAACGACGTCGCCGATGGCGCCGTCCCATACTCGCTTGAGAGTTTCAAGATAAGTGTTCTGGTGATGCCGCTGCAGACCGACGCCGATCTTCAGGTCTTTCTCCTTGGCAACCTTCACCGCTTCCAGAACCTTGCGAACGCCAGGAGCGTCCGTGGCGACTGGTTTTTCCATGAAGACGTGCTTGCCGGCAGCAACGGCAGCTTCGACGTGGATCGGCCGAAAACCCGGAGGAGTCGCCAGGATGACGAGATCGACTTCCGGCATCGCCATGACTTTTTTGTAGGCATCGAAGCCCGTGAACTGGTGATCTTTGTCAACCGCGACGCGATCGCCATGTGCCTTCTGCAGAATCGGAAGCTTCGTGTCGATGTGATCCTGGAAAGCGTCAGCGATAGCGACCAGCTTGACGGCGCCATTCGTGCTCAATGCCTGCTGAGCCGCTCCCGTTCCTCGGCCACCGGCTCCGATCAGCGCGACTCGGATTGTGTCGTCGTTTCCAGCGAAGGCTCCACGAGGAAGGGCGAGGCTGGCAAACGCGCTTGCTCCAGCGGCCGCGGCGGTTGACGACTTCATGAAGTCTCGACGTGAGCTGGCGTTCGGGGTCTTGTCAGTCATGGTGGTCTCCAGAACCGGATGTAAACGGGAATGTGAAGATTAATCAGAAATCGACAACTGGCTGAGCAGCGACAAACCGCTGGCCAGAACAAACATTAGCCAGCCCGGCCCTGTGCGGCAATTTCGGGCTCAGGATCGAGCTTGAGTTTTGTTCGAACTTCGAGGCTTGGTGGATTCAGCGGGCGAATAACTCGGAAGCCAACGTGCAGGGCGTCTGTGTGATACCAGATACTTTTCGGAATCTGCGGATCCTGAAACTTCCATTCGGGATCAGACGCGTATCGCGAAGCACTGCGTAGTCCGTCGGGGTCGTCATCCCACGAGCCACCGCGGACGATGCGAGGGTACATGTCGGTCGGAACGTTGAGCGGAGACTTTGCGGCACCTTTGGCGTACCAGTCGGCGTCGTAGCGGTCGAGCACCCACTCTGACACGTTGCCGTGCATGTCGTAAAGGCCCCAGGGGTTCGGTTTCTTCTTACCAATTTCGTGGTACTGCTCGTCGCTGTTGTCGTAGAACCAGCCGTAGTCATCGAGGTCGTCAGGAGAGTCACCGAACGAGTACGCGGTCGTCTTTCCGGCGCGGCAGGCGTACTCCCATTCAGCTTCGGTGGGGAGTCGGTAGAAGTGCCCGGTCTTTTCACTGAGCCACCGGCAGTACATTTTGGCAGCGTGCTGAGTCATGCAGATTGCCGGGTAGCCATCGTGCCCCATGCCGAATGTCATGTCGGTGTATGGGGGAGTTGGACGAGTGACCGCGTCAGAGACTTCGTCGCGTTTGGTAGCAGCGACGCCAGCAATCTTGCGCCGTTGAATGTCCAGTCGAAAACTCCAGATGTCGTACTCGTCCCAGGTGACCTCGCACTTGCCCATCCAGAATGGTTCGATCTTAACTTTGACTTGCGGTCCTTCGTCTTCGTTCCGGTCGGCTTCTGATTCAGGGCTGCCCATCAGAAACTCGCCGCCGGGAATCGGCAGCATGTCGAACTTAACGTCGACGCCCGAGAGTTCCGCGGTGTACGGCTTCATGGCCGATGCATCAGCCTTCTTGTCGGCGGCCGTGGCGAGTTGACTCAAGCCGAGCAACGTGGCGATTGTCATGCCACAAACCAATGTCGAGATTGCCGGTTGATGCTTCATGAATCGTCAGTTTCCGTGAGTCGAGGCAATGATTGTCGGATGCGAACTCTCGCGGAGCAGAATAGGATTGCCGAAGAGTTCTGCGGTGTGTGTGTGTCCGACCAGGATTGAGCAAGTTCCATGAACAGACTTACTCGGCAGATTGTCAGTCTCGGCTGTATCTTCGTGATCGTATTTTCTGGCTTATCACGGACAGAAGCAGAAGATAACGGCCTTCGACGGTTTGATTTCGAACAGGTCGAAATGGGAGTCATTTTCCGTTTGTCAGTGTACGGCTCGGATTCTGACCTTGCAAACAAGGCCGCCGAAGCAGCATACGCACGAGTTCACGAGCTCAACGGGATCTTTTCTGACTATGAAGGTTCGAGCGAAGTGCGGCGACTTTGCGAGGTATCCGGTCCCGGGCGACCTGTGAAAGTCAGCGACGAGCTATTCACAGTTCTGGCAGCAAGCTTGAAACTTTCCGGCGAAACTGACGGAGCGTTTGATGTGACGGTCGGTCCACTTACTAAGTTATGGCGTCGGGCTCGGCGGCGAGAAGTCATGCCCGAGACTCAGCGGCTTGCGGACGAGCTGAAACTCGTCGGAGCCGAACTGGTCCGACTTGACCCGCACAATCGAACTGTCGAGTTATTGCGAGGCGGGATGCGACTTGATTTCGGCGGTATTGCCAAGGGATTTGCGGCAGATGAGGCCCTTCGCGTCCTGCGGAACCACGGTTTGAATCGGTCGCTGGTCGACGCCAGCGGTGACATCGTGGCTGGTGATCCACCGCCCGACGCCTGTTTCTGGGTTGTTGCCATCGAGGCGTTGCGATCGCGTCCCCCCGATCAGAATTCAACGGGAGAGAACATTACCGCCCCCTCTCTGGCGACGGTTCCTCGATTGAAACTTTGTAACGGGGCTGTGGCAACATCGGGAGATGCTTATCAGAGTGTCGTCATCGGCGGCCGCCGGTTCTCGCACATCGTTGACCCAAAGACCGGTCTTGGTCTCAACCAGCGAAGTAGTGTGACCATCATCGCCCGCAATGGGATGATGGCAGATGGCCTCGCCTCGGCGGTCAGCGTTCTGGGGCCTGAGGCTGGAATTCGTCTGCTCAGCGATAGTGAGCACTGCGAAACCGAGGGCTACATCATGTTCGCGAAAGGCGAATCGAACAAAGTCCGAACCGCTTCGTCGTCGGGGCTCACGAAGTTCCTGATCGATCCGAAGCCGCGTGAATGAGGAGAAACCGGATCGCAGCTCACTCGAACCGTTCTTCGACGGCGCGACTGTTTCCCCCACGGCATCGGGAACCTTCAACAGGTTTTCGACATGAACTTTGACCACCGCGCATAACAAAGCAGCCCGCCCAAAAGGGCAGGCTGCTTAAATGGTCTTCATTGAGCGATTATCTCGGAGCTGTTGGGCGGTTAGCGACCAATTCGGCCTCTTCACCTTTATCAGCACAGAGTTCTTCCCGCACAATGTTCATGTCACGCGGTGCATCAATCCCAAGACGAACGGTGTTTGGACCAATTCGTACGATCGTAATCGCTACTTGATCACCGATCAGGATTCGTTCGCCTGGCTTCCTTGACAGTACCAACATTCTGTTGCCTCCTCACTGGAGAGTTCCACCTTTGCTTCCATGCTCATCTGATATCACGCAGTTGTCTTCCAAACGGAAGAGTCCGCGATTTCGCCCGCGTGCGCTTCAAGGTACCACCCATTTGAAGCGGCTGGACTGCGCACCGTGCGCCGTCAGATATCGAGCAAACTGGCTGTCAGGATAACGTGACACACCCGGATGTCCATTCATTTTCCGCGATTCTGCATAATTCGTCGCATAGAAAATCGTTCTCAGTTCTGCGTTTAAGTTGCGGCAGATAAAGCGTTTATCAAAAGATGCGCTCGCTGAAGCAGACGGGTGAGACGAGCAAGAATGTCATGCTTCTGGCAGCCCCGGCGGACTATTCCGGCCTCAAATTGCTGGTCAGATGCCCGACCATCGAGGACTAAAACCGTCCCTCAGTCTGTAGTCATCGGTCTACTGTCAGTCTTCTGTCTGATTGATTAGCCCCGTCGTTTCTGTACGTTGCCGAAAGCTGGCAACAGATTTCGTGGAAGCGTGATTCCGTCACGTCAGTGGCTTGAAGCGGCAGCAGCCTTCTGCTGAACTCCGTTGCTGCAAACATCTTGCTGCTTCAGACTTAGCGAATGCCGCAGCTCAACCTGGTCAGCCCCGGACAAATCGGAGAACAATCGGATGGTAAGAATCGGAATCATCGGCCTCGGTTTCATGGGGATGACGCACTTTGAAGGGGCGAATCGGTTCAAGGATGATCCGAAGTCGGGGCGACGGCGCATCACGGGCTCGAAGCTGAAGAATGGCAAGGTCACGGCGATCGCGACTCGAAATCCGAAAAAGCTGGACGGAGACTGGCGGTCGATCCAGGGAAACTTCGGACCACCAGGAGCCCTGAACGATCTGTCGACGATCAAAACGTACTCCGATTACCACGATCTGCTGGCGGATCCTGACATCGATCTTGTCGACGTTTGTCTGCCAGTTGAGCAGCATGAACAGGTCGCCCTTGAAGCGATCAAAGCGGGCAAAAACGTGATCGTTGAAAAGCCGATCTCAGTCGACCTGAAAGCCGCCAATCGAATGGTCGCCGCGGCTGAGAAGGCCAACGTCCAGTTGATGGTTGCTCACGTGCTGCCATTCTTTCCCGAGTTCGAGTTCGCGTTGTCGGCTGTGGCCAGCGGCAAGTATGGAAAATTGAGGGCTGCACATTTTCGCCGCGTGATCGCTCCACCGGCCTGGTCGTCGAGCCTTTCCGATTTTCGAAACGCCGGCGGATGGGGGGTCGACTTGCACATTCACGACAATCATTTCATCAGCACACTTTGCGGCGTTCCCAGGCAGGTCTTTTCGCAAGGAACGTTGATCGAAGGTTTCGTGAACCATGTTCATTCGAACTATGTCTACGATGACCCCGATCTGGCGGTTTCCTGCGTGAGTGGAGGCATCGCCGCTCAGGGACTTGCGTTTGCTCACGGCTTCGAACTGTTCCTCGAGGAAGCGACCATCGCATTCAGCGCTGGTACTTACGACGGCGAATGGAAAGTCGACCGCGAGTTGACCCTCATGACGAACAAGGGCAAAAAAGTCACGAATCCGAAACTCAAAGGCGGCAGCGAATGGTGTTCAGCGTTCACGGCTGAGCTTCAGACTGCGGTCAACGGGGTCGTTTCCGGTGAGACTCCGGCGGTGTTGTCAGGGGCGATGGCCCGCGATGCTTTGAAACTTTGCTATGCAGAAGCGAAGAGCATTTCCACAGGTCGACTTGCGAAGGTCAGCTAAACAACTTGCCGGAACTGCGCCGAGCTTGTTCCAGACTACGTATTTGCAGAACGGTTAGCGAAAGTTTCATGGTTGAAAACCTGCCGATCAAGACGCACGAATTCAAAGGACTGACGATCGAGGGTTATTCTCGGGCGGCGGTGCAGAGTTACTGGCGTATCCCTGAACTCAAAGTCTGTTTCGATCTCGGCGGAAGCCCGTGGGACTTCACGGGAACGTCGACGATTTTCATCACGCACGGGCACCTCGACCACATGGCCGCGCTGCCGGCGTTCGTCGCTCGTCGTCGAATGATGAAAATGGAACCGCCGACGATCTACCTCCCCGAAGAAATCGTTGAGAACACTGATCGACTTCTGAAGGCATGGCAACGTCTTGATCGCGGCCGGATGGTTTGCGAACTCAAAGGCGTCAAACCCGGCGACGAGTTCGAACTGTCTCGCGAGCACGTTGTGACCGTTTTCAAAACGAAGCACACCGTGCCGTCGGTTGGTTATCAAGTGTGGGATCGTCGACGAAAGCTGAAACCCGAGCTGGTCGGTCTTCCCCAGAACGAGATCCGAGATCGCAAACTCGCGGGTGAGGACGTCACGTCAGAAGTTCGCGTTCCGCTTGTCTGTTACACAGGTGACACGTCGCCGGCCGGTCTGGACGACTACGAGCCGTGTTTTGAGTCTCAGATTCTGATCACGGAGCTGACCTTCTTTCGGCCGGAGCATCGGAAAGAGAAGATCCACAAGTTCGGACACATGCACCTCGACGATTTCATCGAGCGGAAGGACAAGTTCCGCAACGAGCTGATCATCGTCGGCCATCTCAGCACACGCTACCACGATTTTCAGCTTGAGAAAGCTGTCGCCAAACGCGTGCCTGAGGAACTGCGCGATCGAATGATGATCTGGGTGTAGCAGGCCTCTGCTACCGAAATCTGAATGTCTGCCGGAAGAATCTCATCAGTCGCTGGCCGGCAGATTGCGGCAGCGATTGAATCTTCGCCAACCCGGTCGCTCGTACGATAAGTTGCGATGCGACCGGGTCGAGGCGGACTCGTGCCTGGTACGCGGTGGCTAAGGGCCGCGGTACTCCGTCAGCGTCGAGTCTCGTCGGGAATTCGTCATGCTCGATCAGTTCTTTCGGCGCGACGTCGAGGTCGATTTCCGCGATGTCGACAATTTCTCCGGTCAAAATTTCTTCCGGAACGTGATCGATCATCAACTCTACTTTTTGACCGGGAACGACAAACTCAACGTCTCCCTGGTCGACAGCGATGATTGCTTCGAACTGGTCTGATTGACCGATCAGGCAAAATTCGGTGCCGGTGGCGAGCGTTGTTCCAAGGTTCGCTTTGTCGAGCGGCGAACCGCTCCAGCGGGGTAGCTCAGTCGACTCCGTCGTCTGCTCTTTTGAACGATTGATCGCTGCCGGAGGAATGACGATTCCGGCAATCGGGGCCCGCAGAGTCAACCGCTCGCGATCAGCGACTCGATGCAGCAGTTCGTCTTTCTTTTCCTGAAGACGTTCCTGCGTCGCCGGAATGAGGGCGTCCACCGTGTCGCCGTCACGCAGGCGGCGACTGTCGAAGTTTTTCAGTCGCTGTTCGAGTAACGCAATCTCGCCTTCAAGTTTCACGATGGCGCTGTCGAGCGAGCGGTTCTGAAAAGTGGCGAGCTTTTCGTCCTGAGAGACCTTCGTACCAGGCGAGACTGCCCACAGCAAAGTTCCCTCCTGATGCACAAAGACGCTGCGTGCTTTTTCGGGACGGATGACAGCGGGACTCCTGACCGAAAACGGAAAGGGGATCATCAGGCCGCCAACGACCAGTCCGAAGACGAACAGCGTCCGAATTCGGAATCGCGACCAGTTCACAGTTCGGCTCCAGAACGGACTGGTCAGCAGATTGATCAGGCTGATCAGCGGTGAGAGAAACATTCCGGCGGCAGTTAAAGCAGCCATGACGACGACGAGAGGCTCCAGACCATAAGGATCCAGCACGCGGTGAACAAACCACATAATCCCCCAAACAACCAACAGTCGATACAGCAACGAGGCAACGTGCCACGTGGCGAGGAACGCTCGGCGTCGCTGTGGGAGCAGTCGCTGATTAGCGAGTTCGGTATCGAGAAACCAGATGCTCATCCAGTTGCGGAAGAGCGCTCCTGCCTGCTGACGGAGATTGGGAATCTCAACAAGGTCGGCGAGAATGTAGTACCCGTCGTATCGGAGCAGCGGATTTCCGTTGAAGAGCAAAGTGCTGATCGAGCAGACAAATACAACATTCAAGCACAGCGAATTGAAAGCTCCAGGAACAGAGAACCACCACATGAAAAGGCAAACCGCCGACAGCAGCAGCTCGATGTAAATTCCCGCCGCACTAATGACGATGCGTTGCCAACGGCTCGGCAGCATCCAGGCATCTGAAACGTTGCAGTAAAGGCACGGCGTCAGCACGAGCAGCATGACACCCATCTCGTGGCACTCGCCCCCGAAGTGGCGACAGGAAACGGCATGACCGAGTTCGTGCAGCACTTTCGTCACGGCAAGCGTTGCGGCCAACAGAATGAGATTCGTGCCGCCGAAGAAATCGTGGAAGTTCGGGAGTCGCGATTGCAACGTGTCGATCCGAACGGCGGCCAGAACCGCGGCGGCCAACATGAAAGCGACGCATAAGGTCACGCACCAGGGGGCAAACAGAAAACGTGTTTGAGGCACCAGCCAGTTGAGAAAACCGTGTGGGTCGAAGCCGCGAAATTTGATTGCCAGCACGTTTGAAAACTGTTTGAGCAGACGCTGGCTGCGTTGATCGCGGGTTCGTGAAACCAGAATCTCTGCCTGGCCGGGCGAGTCTGAGATCACCAGGCCGGAACTGTGCAGCATCGCGAGAAACGATTGCACTTGCGGAAGCGAGAGTCTCTGCGGAGCGAACTCGATTTCGAAGCGGCGGCGAACTTCCTGCAGCGACACCGTCCCGTCGAGCATCATCAGGACGGCGTGCTCTTCCGGGCTGAGCTGGTAGTACCTCAGCGAAACCGGATCTTTGACATGCCAGTAACGCGTACCGCCGATGTGTTGCTCATGAAACGAAAGATCCGCGCGCCGCCGGATCGGCAGAATCCGAGTCTCTGCTGTTTGAGCAGGCGCTGCGACGGACATGGGACTCAATTCCCGAATTCAACGCGTCGGCCATTCGGGCGTAACCCGGCGACTCGATTGGTTGCTTAGTCTGTGTCTACAAGAATCATGCCGGCTTCCTCTCCTCGGAAGCTGAGGCGGTGATTGTCCAGAGCGATGATACATGGCCTGCCCGACTGGACCATCTTGATCTCAACATCCTCGCTCAGACCCATTTCGTTCAGCCGATTCACGAAAGCGTTGTCACCATCGATTTCGACGATGCGAGCTCGTTCGCCAGCCGCAAGTAGCTCGAGAGGGATGATCGGCACGTGGTTGTGTTCCGAGTAGTTTTTTGAATCGCTTCTTGATTCTGAGAGCAACATGCCTGGGTGGCACTGGTTGCTTGCAGCCGCAAGATCAGGATATCCAAGTTGCCGCTTGACGCTTCGCGACACTTCTTGCAAGCAACCAGTGCCACCCCGATGTCTTCTCTAGTTGCGGTCAGGGTTTGAATTGCCGGGCGACTGGTTGTTCTTCGGTTCGGTTGGCTTTGACTTGTTCTCGGCGTCTGCGTTCGAAGTGCCTGGCGAACTATCCTGATTCGGTTTGGATTTTCCGCCAGCGTTCGATCCGCCTTTCTTTGAACTGATCGTCGTCAGAATTTCGGAAAGGTCGACAATCATCCGTCGGCCGCCTTCGTAAGACACGAGCACTTTCTTCGCCAGAATTTCCTGAGCGACGACTTTGCCCTGCCCCACCTTCGTGACAACGATCGTCCCGTTCGAAGGAAGCTCGCGACGGTATTCTTCGTAAGTGTCGAATTCGTAACGCAGGCAACATTTCAGGCGTCCGCACCGACCGGAAATTTTGTTCGGGTCCAGCGTCGCCTTTTGCATTTTCGCCATCTTCATCGAGACGGGCGGCATCTCAGTCAGATGAGTTCCGCAGCAGACAGGGCGTCCGCAATCTCCAAAGTCGGCCAGCAGTTTTGCTTCGTCGCGAACGCCAATCTGACGCATTTCGATACGCGACTGAAACTTTCGCGCGAGCGTTTTGACGAGTTCGCGGAAGTCGACGCGTTGCTCGGCCAGGTAGTAAAACACGACGCGTTCGCCGCCGAAAATACACTCGACGTCGACAAGGTTCATGTTGAGCTTGTGTTCGCGAATGATCTCTCGGCCCTGCTTGAAGACGTCCTGTTCGCGAGCCAGCATTTCATCTCGTTGGGTCCAGGCTTCGTCGTCGGCACCTCGAAGAATCCGCCCCGCCTGTGCTTCGCTCTTGAGGTACTTCCGAGTCGCGTCCGAAGCCGGGCAGAGAACTTCGCCCCATTCGACTCCGCGGCTGCTGCGGACCAGCACCGAGTCTGACCGGTCAAACTGCTGCGGCCCTTTGAAGCTGAATTCAGCGACGGTCCGAGTCGAGCCGTATCGCACAATATATGATTCTGGCATGGTTGCCTTTTCTGTCGTCCGCGTGGTCAGCAGTTGAAAACAAAGTAGTTTGCTAAGTCCTCTTCGTGTTCAACTGTAAGATTTCTCACCACAGAGGCACAGAGATCACTGAGAAACGTCGCTGAGGGCAAATCTCTGAGTTCTCTGTGCCTCTGTGATTAAACTTTGATCATGAGAGAATGAAGGTCGTTTCGAAGAGCCGCTTAGTCCTCGGCAGATTTGTGGGTGTCCGCGGCTTGGCGGACGAGTTCGAGTGCTGAGTTGACCAATGCTTCAGTCTTATCTTTCTGAGCACTGTCTGTCCCTTCGCCTTCTTTGTCGGATATTGATTGCAGGCAACTGGAAAGGAAGAAGGCGGCGCCAGCCAGCAATTCCGGTGAGGAACAGTCTGAGATCAGTTCTTCCGAGAAAAGACCTGCGTCGTCCGCCATTTCCGGAATGTCGTCGGATTCGCCAAAGCCTTTCTGGCGAGTGATTCGGTCTTCTGTTCCGGGTTTGTTGGTCAGCACTGAAACGTCGACGGTCGCGGATGCTCGACCTTTACGGTGCTCGTCAATCTGCTGCTGATCCAACTGCTCCTGTGCCGCTGCCTTCTCTTTCGCCTTGCGGGTCGACGAGTTGACCGTGCTTTTGATTGCCTGGAAAAGTTTTGAATCTCTCAGGCCGTTGAACTTTTTGTTGATTTTCTTGAAGTCGGCGTTGAACAGTTTTGGCATCGCGATCGGCATGAACATGAACCGTCGCATCGTCTGATACGGCATTTCCGTTTGTTCTTCGATGATGTGTGCCAGCATGGCGGCTGATCGAGCGTGCAGAAACAGGCCGGTTCCGTGTTCCACCTTAAATCCCAGGTGCAGCAGCATCGCTCCGGTCATGCCGTCGACATTCGGGACAACGCCCTTCTTGTCCAGCATGGCTCGGACCACGCCGTCGTAGATGTCGACATAAACCCCCTCGGCATTCATTTCGCACATCAGCCTTCGCATGTGTACGGGACGCGGGTCCTTGCGGAGCAAAGGGTGTCCGTAGCCGCCGAGAATCTCTCCAGATTCAATACGACGAACAGTCGCGTCGAAGGCGAATTGCTCGACATCTGCCGAAGTTGCATCGCTCTTGTTTTCAGCGAGAAACTCCTCGGCGATCGCCTTGTACAGCTTCATGCCGTGCTCAATCGCTCCGACATGGTACGGGCCACTGGCGAGGAATCCGGCCGCCATCGCCTGAGCCGTGTTAACCCCTGTGCCGGCGACGATTCTTGGGACCAGCGTCGTCGGGGGCAGTATTCCCCAGCCAGCGTGGAACGCGACGAGCACGATGTCGAAGAGGCGGCGTTCGTCTTCCGAGGGAAGTCGGCCCAGCAGGATGTTGAACAGAGCCTCGGTATGACTGACAGAACCGATTAAATCGTTCAGGTCAGTTGACCTCACATTGAGCTGTTCGGCGTTCAGATGTGCGCCGTCGATTTGAGTGCCGAGGTAGAAGTCGGGAATTTCCTGAGACATTTAGTGTCAGCCAGACCGGCGATGCGTCCCTGTCGGAACACATTGACCGAAATAGATTTATGAGGATTGAACTGCTCGGGCGGTGGCCTCGGCAGAGTTAAATCGTCCGAAAGGGAAAGACTTATCGTGGCCCTGAGGGGCCGACCGGAACGACTTTAGCAGTATCAACCAGACTGTCAATTTGCCTGATTCGGTTGAACCAGGCATGTCGATACCGAAATCAGTGAATTTGCACCGTTGGAAACGGACTTCCCCCCGTGCGGCAGCTTTGAGCCTTGTGCCAGATCGAAAATCCGATGTCTGACTTTGCCACACACCTGACAACATCTGCTGCTCAATCGGCGACTCACGCGGGAAGCCTCCACGCGGAAACGGTTGCCAACGCCGTTCCGACTTCGCCAGTTGAGCCGGAATCTGACGGCTCCAAATCGGTGTTCGGCCGGATGTCCTCGATCGAATGCAAGCGACGGTTGCTTCACATTCTTCCCGGCCTGCTGCCGACGATTCTGTGGTTTATCCCCCACAAGGATCCGTTGTCATGGGATTGCCGAGCGTGGCTGGGATTGATCATCGTCGGAATCGGTATTGCGACGGCAGTTAAGTATCGCCGTATCGCTCGCCGAGACGAGGCCAGCAACCCGGCCTGCATTCTCGGCTACACCGTTCCGGTGTTTCTGCTGCTGATGGTGATCCCCGCGCACGCTGAGCTTGGCCTGGCGACTCTGGCGATCATTTCTTTTGGAGACGGATTCGCGACCGTCGGAGGCCTGCTGCTGCCGGGGCCGCGGCTTCCGTGGAACAAACAAAAGAGCTGGGCCGGATTCCTCTGCTTCCTGACCTTCGCCCTGCCCTGGTCCGCGATGGTCTACTGGGGCGAGTCACGACCGGCCGTTTCATTTTCCGTGGCTCTGTTTGTCGGCGGAACCGCGACGCTGTTCGCCGCGATCTGCGAGTCCGTCAACTCCCGCATCGACGACAACATCCGAGTCGGTTTCGCAGCCGCAGTGGGCATCGTGACCGCACACTTCGCAGCCGCCGCCTGGCTTTAAATCTTTGGGAAAGTGACTGACTCAGTCGTGAACCGCTGGCGATGTTTGTGCGACAGTGACTGTGGTCGTAGCCTTCTAGCAGCTCTATGCTTCGCCCCACGCCACAAAACTGCCGACCGAATTTAAGCCACAGAGAACACAGAGGCCACGGAGCAAAAACTTCACGTGAGTTTCTCTGAGACCTCTGTGTTCTCTGTGGCTTAATTCTTCGGCAGTTTGAGTTATCAGCTCAGCATTTCAATCGCCAGGTTCGGGTTTCTCGCCCTGCCACTTTTGCGACATGCTCCTGGCGCAAAAAGATCGCCGTCGCGGTTCCGAGGGGGCAGAACGACGACGGCGATCAAGGGAACATGACTGGTGTGGACGGTCGAACTCAGGGAGTAAATCGTGTTGCGAATCAGAGTCACTTTTTGGGCGTGTCCATGCGATCTGGCCGGATGTCAGAGCAATTGGCTCTGAGGTGGGCAGTTGTCCGGTCTACTCTTGATCGCCAAAAATTCACCTGCCATGCGGGCTTCTCATGATATCGGCGTGTGTTGAACGAAAATCGATGCCTTCCCGTCATTCATCTGTTGGAGCGGTTGTATCCGCATGCGCGTCTGGCATCGCCAGTCTGGCTGTGACGATTCTTGCGATGGCATTTTGCCGACTGGAACAGTTCGATGCCTGACGAAGCGATTGAACCCTCACAGTCAGAACAGAATCACGACGAGCCGCACGGTCGCTTCTTCCTGTTGGGCATCTCTTCGGTAGCGTTTGCCGGGTGCGTACTTGTCGCGTTTGTCGGGCAGTTCATCACCGGGGCATCAGCCACGGCGGCCTTAACCGAGTCCGACCTGTTGGAACCGTTGACCTGGCAGGCGGCTGTGCTCGTGACGTTGCCGATGTTCGCGTTGTTGTACCTGGAGCGAGGATCCCGGTTTGTCTGGCTGCGCGAACTCTGGGAATTGTCTGGCGAAGTTCTCGGCCCAGTGGTCGTCAGAGTGACGTTTGCAGAGCTGGTTGCCGTTTCGCTCTTCGCGGGAATTGGGGAGGAACTTCTGTTTCGAGGGTTTCTGCAAAGCTGGCTCGGCACGTACGGATTACTCGTGGCTCTGGTTGTTCCGAATCTGATGTTCGCAGCTCTGCACTGGATCTCCCGTGGTTATGCTGCCTGTACCTTTTGCATCGGCCTTTACTTCAGTTGCCTGCTCCACTTTGCTGACTCAGTGAACCTTGCAACGCTCATGATCGCACACTCGCTCTATGATCTGGTGGCACTGATGTGTCTTGCGCGAGAGGTTCGAAGTCGGGCTGATCAGGTTTCTTGTTGACGGTTCAATCCGGCGCAAAGTACCATCGCTCAGATGGGTTAACGGAATATTCGCAAATCTAACGGCTGCCTTATCATTCATTCTCTTCCTGATCTGTCCTAAGTCGGGTCCGGCTGGGATCGAGTTCAACCAAACCGTCTTCGGGAGTATCTGCCATGAGTCGTCGAGCTATTCGCCGCGGGTTCACATTGATCGAGCTGCTCGTCGTGATCTCGATCATCGCGATCCTGATCGCCATTCTTCTTCCAGCTGTCCAGCAGGCTCGCGAAGCCGCCCGCCGCAGCCAGTGCCAGAACCATCTCAAACAGATCGGCCTGGCTCTGCACAACTACCAGACCGCTCACGGGGTGTTCCCCCCAGGCATGGTTGTGTCGCGATTCCTGAACACGACCGGAGCGACCACGCAGCAGACCAACGACCCACAGGAACCGATCGACATGACCGGGCTCAACCTTTCCGGGCTTCATGGTGTGAGTTGGATGTTGCATATCCTTCCGTACATGGATTACGCCGACGTTTACAAGGGATACTCGGAATGCGATGGGAACGTCTGGTTCCACGGGACTGTTGCTCCACTGATTTGTCCATCGACGAATCCACTTCTTGGTGGTTCCCCAGCGATTCTTAATGACATCCCCGCGTTTTATTGCCCGTCTCGACGAAACAATATGGACGCCGTCAAATTCAATAACACATATCGAGTCGACATTAATTACACGAAGGGCGGCAATGATTACGGCGGATGTGCTGGCTCTGGGTACCTGATCGATGACAGCACAGAATCGCCCGCAGGTAACGGATCAGTTCTGCGGCGTGTTTATTCAATGACTGCCGCTCAGTCAGCAACACCGGCAAATAGTCCATTCGCTCAAACAGGACTGAATATGGGAATACTTTTCACCAATAGTTCAACAAACGTGACTGATATTACTGACGGCACAAGCAATGTGATCATGGCCGGAGAGATGGCGAGATTCCGATTGGACCCCGCCCTTACTCCAGATGTTCGACGGAAAAGCAGCGATGGCTGGGCGTGGGGAGGAGCAGCAACTCTCTTCACGACTTCACCAACGCCGTCGCAACTCGCGCCAACCGCGCAGAACCGAGCTCGCGGCGGAATCAACAAAGGGGATCACTATAGTTCTCCTGCCAGCGATCATACAGGACTCGCCCAGTTCTGCCTGGCAGATGGTTCGGTGCGTTCGTTGAGTGAAAATATCAACGAGTTGGTTCTTGCAAACCTTGGAAATATCTCGTCGGGTGTCCCCGTCGGTCAATTCGGTGCCAAGTAACGCCGATCACCGAGTGTTTCAATTTGTATTCGCAAAGTCCTGGCAGCACGGTTCAGCCGTGCTGCCAGGTTTCTTAAGAGGCAGTCTCCCTGTCGCAGTGAGAGTTGAGGCGCGGCATGACGATTCGTTGCGAATGTGAGCACTGCGGAGCGTCTCTGAAGGTCAAGGACAAACTGGCCGGGACAGTCGGCAAGTGCCCGAAGTGCAAAGAACCACTTCAAATCCCGGATGCACCTTCAGACGATTCTGAAGACATGCTTCTCGGAGATGATGCTCCAAATCCAGCAGAGGCAGATGCGTCAAAAAAGTCCGCAGCAGAAGAAGAAGAGGACGCCATTTTTGGCGACGACTTTTTCAGTATCAAGGAGCCGGAACCGCGTCCTCGTTACGTGGCTCCGGTGATTACCGACGACGATGAGGATGACGAGCCACCGCCTCGGAAAAAGACGACGTCAAAGTCGGCTGAACCCAAAACAGATGCTGACACAGAGCCCGGTTCTGGAGGCAACGCTGCTTCCATAGCCAGCAGCCTGCTCTCGAAGTCGGGCAAACGTAACCGTCCGGAAGATTTCAAGGATCCCTCCGTACCCGAAAAGGTCAGCTACGACTTTTCCGAAGTCAAGTACTTCCTGCTTCAACGCATTCTTCCTGCTGTGGGTGCCGCAGTCGTTGTGTTTTTCATGGCGTACTGGATGTTTTCCGACATGATGGGCGGCGGACCGGAACTGCCTGGACTGGCTGAGTTAACTGGACGAGTGACGAACAGCGGTGAGGGCGTCGCAGCCAGTTTGCGTTTCTCGCCTGAACCGGGAAACGGTGGAGATGCTGGATTCTCAGGGGGTTCGTCGTTCGCGTTCAGCGAGGCTGACGGAAGTTATGAGGCCTTCTACGACGACGATATCGAGGGATTGGTGATTGGCAGGCACCAGGTCGATATACAGGTCGGGGCACTCCGCCTCACTCGCGAAATAACGATTGAGGCCGGAAGCCAGGTCATCGATTTTGAACTTGCCGAATAAATCGGAGACAGCGACGCATGCCGCCTTTCACTTCGATCAGAACTTCTGTCTGTTGCACGCTTATGTCTACGGCTTTGCTTGCGCCGATTATCTTGACAGGGTGTGGCCAGGACAAGAACGGCCCTCTTGAGCTGACAAGCGACCAGCTCGAACTGAAGGAACGCGAGTCGATCGAAACCCTCAAGGAACTGGGATGCAAGGTCGCCGAAGTTGACGATCCGATCATCGGCACGCCGGGAATCCTCGTCACGATCTTCAACGAACATCTCACAACGACGGGGAAGATTCGCACCGACGTGATGTCGCAGTTTCGGTATCTCAGAAATTTATTTCTTGTTACCGATGCGACGAGAATTTCAGCCGATGGTTTCGACCAGCTCCGCAGTTTGAACAACCTGCTTCTTGTCAGTGCACAGTGGACATCCACGACCGACAAAGCGTTGGCAAAAATCGAGGGCATCGTAAGCCTGAAGCTCTTGCGGCTAAACTGGTCTCTCGTGACGAACGAGGGCTTGCTACACATCGAACGACTCCCAAAACTGGCGATGCTCTATCTGACCGGAACGGCAGTTTCGGACGACGTCGTTCCTCACATTAAAGTGTTAGGTAGCCTGAAGGCGTTGCAGCTTTCACACACGGGAATCACTGACGTAGGGCTGGCCTCACTTGAAGGGTTCGCCGACCTGACTCATCTCGGGCTCGACGGGACCGTTGTCACTGACAAGTCGGTGCCGATTGTCGCCAGTTTCAAATCGTTGAAGTATCTCAACATCAGCGACTCCGATATGACCGAAGCGGGAATCACCCGGCTTCGCGCAGCGCTTCCCGAATGCCGAGTCGAGTCGGAACCAAAACCAAGGCCGCCATTGCCGACTCATAAGTATCCCGGAGTGAAGCCGTCAGCCACCAAAGAACCCGTTGCGGTGAAACGTGTAGACGCAAAGCCTGCCGTGACAGCAACGAAGGCAACGACGCAAGCGGAAACAACGACCGCCGAATAGTCGCCAGCTATCGCACTTGCTAATGGGCAATGCTGAGGTCTCGACCTGCCAAACCGTTAGGTCATGCAGCCGCGGGCGGCGCACATTCCCAACGAGCAGGTGTCCTCGTAGAAAGCAGATTGGTGCTTCTGTAGCATCGAAGTTTGCTTTTCCTGACGTTGGACCTTCATGCACTACTGCCCTGAATCCTGCCGCGAGTTTCTAGACGAGACTCCGATTGGTGGCTCTGCGGCCGACGCCGGACGCAGTTTCCACTATCGCTCTGCGCCGATCTATCTGTTGACGCTGATCGTTGGCCTTCTGTTCGCCGCGGACATTGCGATCGGCTTGCTCGACGAGACGGGCGTCTCGCACTGGTCCGTGTATCAGACTCTCGGCGGATTTCGATTAGTCCTGCTGGCGGCTGTGCTGGGTGGTGCGAGGATCCTCTACCAGACGCTCGAAAACCTTATTGACGGCAAAGTCGGAGCTGACCTCGCACTGACCATCGCTTGTCTTGCGGCAATCGTGCTGGGCGAGCATTCAACGGCGGCCCTTGTTGTATTCATCGCGTTGTGCGGAGAGAGCATCGAGGGGTTCACCGTTGATCGTGCCCAGCGAGCTATTCGCGGAGTCTTCAACCTTTGTCCTCCAACTGCTCGACTCGTTGCTGACGGAAAAGAGGAAGAGGTCGCTGTCACGGACGTGACAGTCGGGCAGGTAGTTCTGGTACGGCCGGGCGAACGGATTCCGGTTGATGGCGTTGTCCGTTCCGGAACTTCCGCAGTCGACCAAAGCGCGCTCACCGGCGAGAGCCTGCCGCTTGAGAAGACGATCTCTGATGAAGTGTTTGCCGGAACTTTGAATCAGTTCGGAGCGTTGGAAGTTGAGGCGACGCGCATCGCCACCGAATCGACGCTGTCGAAGGTCGTTCAGCTTGTCGCGGAAGCGACCGAACGAAAAGCACCACTCGAACGCACCGCCGATCGTTACGCCAGGATGTTTCTTCCTGTCGTGTTGGGAGTTGCCGTCTGCACGTTGATCGGCTGGAGAATCAGCACGGGCGAGTGGCGTCCCGGTTTTCTGCCCGCTCTCAGTGTGCTGGTTGTCGCGTGCCCCTGCCCGTTGATCCTGGCGACACCCAGCGCGGTGATGGCGGCAATGGCCTGGCTGGCCCGGTCCGGCGTGGTCGTCAAAGGATCGATTGCCCTGGAACGACTCGCCACGGTCGACACGATTGCGTTCGACAAAACGGGAACACTGACGAAGGGCGAACTGGAGACGGGAACGGTCGTCTCTTTTCTGAGTGACGTCGACGAAACAGAATTGCTGCGAACAGCGGCGGTCGCGGAGCGACGGAGTGAGCATCCAATTGCCCGTCTGGTCTGCCGCGAAGCTGCCGAACGCGAATGTGTCGTCCCGGGCGTTTACGATTTCGCCACCCATCCCGGAACTGGAGTGACGGCTCGAACGACGCCCGCGGACCTTGGCAGTTGGGCAACGCAGTTCACCACTGATTCAGACGGTCGGCTGGCAATCGTGGTTGGTAATCGGCGGCTCATGGATGACTCGGGGGTCGAGTTGTCAGCGGACGTCGCCGAGACGCTGTTCGACATCGATGGCCGAGGGGAATCTTCGCTGATCGTTGCGGTCGGCGGCCGAGTCATCGGAATCGTCGGCGTGCGGGATTCCGTTCGCGAATCTGCTCGCGAAGTGATCGACCAGTTGCGAGATTCAGGAATCTCGACTTTTGCATTGCTGACCGGCGATCGAGAAGCCGCCGCACAGGAGTTGCAAAAATCGCTACCAACGTTTGACTCAATCGAAGCGGGACTTTTGCCAGCGGACAAAGCCGCGTGGATCGAGAACGCTGAACAGTCCGGCCGGCGAGTCGCGATGATCGGCGACGGAGTGAACGACGCTCCGGCTCTGGCGACAGCGACGGTTGGAATTGCCCTGGGAGGAGTCGGCAGCGAAATCGCGGCGGACGCGGGCGACCTGATTCTGATGGGCGATCCGCTGAAGCCGTTGCCCGGTTTGCTACGACTGTCCAGGCGTCTTGTTCTGACGATTCGGCAAAGCATTTACCTGTTTGCCTTCGGGATGAACGGCTGCGGGATGGTGCTTGGGGCGACCGGAATTCTTTCGCCGGGAGCAGCGGCCATCTTCCACGAGGTTGCCTCGCTGGCGGTCATGATCAACGCATTGCGGTTGCTCTGGTTCGAACGCTGGGAGCAAACCAGCCTTGGGCGACTCTGCAGTTCGCTGGAAAGATCGGTCGAGTGGCTGGTTGATCTTCTTTCACCAAGCCGGATCGTTTTCCGATTGGTCGAGCACGCTCGCGTCATGATTCGGCTGGCCGGAGTTGGATGTGCGTTGGCGTGGTTCATGTCGGGGCTTTGCCTGATCGAAGAAGATCAACAGGCCGTCGTGACTCGGTTCGGTAAATTCGAGTCAACGTTGAATTCGGGACTGCACTGGCGGTGGCCGGCGCCTTTTGAATCAGTGACGGTCGAACGCGTCGGGCTTTCGCGCGTCGTTCAGATCGGATTTCGATCTTCGCAAACTGGCACGCAGGACGAGGACTCGGCCAACGTCGACACCAGCCCGATCGAATGGACCAGCGATCACGACGAGCAGGAGCATGAAGGGCTGGCCGCTGAATCCATGACGCTGACCGGTGACGAGGTTCCGGTTGAACTTACCGCAGAGGTCTCTTACCGGATCAGTAATTTGCAACAGTTTATTTTTTCGAGCAGTGATCCGCAGACCGTCGTTCGTTCAGTTGCCGAAAGTTCGATCCGAAAGACGATCGCTACCGTGTCGTTGGAAGCTGTCATGACGGAATCGCGGACGGTCGTCGAGCAGCGAGTCCGACAGGACATTTCCGATGCACTTTCGCACTACGACCTTGGAGTTGAAGTGACGGGCGTCAGCCTGCTCGACGTCCATCCGCCTCGACCAGTCGTCGCTGCTTACCGGCAGGTGGCGGACGCGATCGAACTCCATGAACAGCTCATCAACGAAGCCGAGGCGTACTATTCCCAAACCGTCCTCAGTGCTGCTGGTGAGGGAGCGATTCGCCGACTCAGCAGTTCTGTCGATTCGAAAAAGAGGACCACTGAGTCAACGACCGGCGAGATTGCGAACTGGAGTTTGACCGACGAACTCTGGGCGGAGCTGACTCGGGAATCGCCTGACCAGCCGATGGAACTTTCCGGCGAGGCCGCCGCGATCATTCATCGAGCCCACCAGCAAAGCACTCAACGCGT
>CALDJX010000578.1 GCA_937899075.1 uncultured Planctomyces sp.
CGCAAGTTTGCTTACCACTACCGCGACTTTCTGATCAAAGCTCTGAACGACGATCTTCCGTACGACGATTTCGTGAGGTGGCAACTGGCCGGCGACGAACTCGCACCAGACAATCCGGAAGCGATGAAGGCAACAGGCTTTCTAGGAGCCGGCGTCTTTCCGACTCAACTCACAGAGAAGGAATTTGAATCGGCACGCTACGACGAACTCGACGACATGGTCACGACGACGGGTGTCGCGTTTCTTGGGTTGTCCATTGGCTGTGCCAGATGTCACGACCACAAATTCGACCCGATTCCGTCGCGAGATTACTACCGACTCGCGGCGAGTTTCACGACAACGATCCGAAGCGAGATTGACGTCGACCTCGAACCGGCAGCAAACCGACAACGCAAGTCGACATGGGAATCAAAGCTTGCCGAACTCAACGCCGCGCTCATCTCGTTTGAGAAGGACGACGCTCCAAAGCAGTTTCGCGACTGGCTGAAAAACGCTCCGGCCATCACATCGTTGAGTCCGTGGGAAACGCTCGAACCGAGTTCGATTAAATCGTCCGGCGGATCGAAGTTCGAAAAGCAGGTGGACGGCTCGCACCTGGCAGTTGGCCAGGCTCCGAACAAGGACGTGCTGACGATCGTCGCTGAAACTCGCAGGCCAAACCTGAGCACGATTCGTCTGGAGGCACTTCGTGACGACTCGCTGCCGAACAAAGGACCGGGCCGAGCCGCCAATGGAAACTTCGCTCTAGGCGATATCAAAGTTTCCGCCCAACCGCTCGACGGAGCCAGTCCACCAACGGAAGTCAAACTGACTGGTGCCAGGGCAACTCACCAGCAGAATTCCGATTCACTTTCGGTGGCAGCGTCAATCGATGCCGATCCCGTCAGCGGCTGGGCCGTCGATGTCGGAGGAATCGGAAAAGACCAGGCAGCGGTCTTTGACTTCGCGACGCCCACCGGGTTCGAACCAGGAACAAAACTGACCATCACGCTGACGTTCAATCATCCAAACAACCGACATGCTGTCGGGCGATTTCGATTGTCGGTTTCCGATCGGGCTCAACCGAAAGCGGAAGTCGGCACCGTCGGGCTTGATGCAAAAGTCAGCACGGCACTGGCTGAGTTGCGGGAAACCCCCGACGAAACATCGGAAGCCTGGAAGACGGGGCTCGGTTGGTTTCGGACGACGCTGTCCGAATGGCAGGCGTTGACCAAAGCGGTCACCGATCACAAATCAAAAGGTCCGGAGCTGAAACTGGCCAAGGTGATGGTTTCCAGCGAAGGGTACCCTCACATGAGTCATCACGCGGACGGCCGAGGTTATCCGCACTTCTACCCGCAAACAAACCTGCTAAACCGAGGCGACGTCAATCAGAAGAAAGAAGCTGTCTCGCAAAGTTTTCTGCAGGTGCTGATGCCGTCAGGACAGGATGGCGAGAAGTGGAAAGCGGAACCACCACAAGGTTGGGACAGAACGAGCTTTCGCCGCGCGTCACTCGCCAACTGGATCACCGATGCTGAATCCGGCGCCGGCCACCTTGCCGCCCGAGTCATCGTCAACCGATTGTGGCAGCATCATTTCGGCAGAGGCATCGTCGCAACGCCGAACGACTTCGGGTTTCCGGGCGAGCGACCCACGCATCCGGAGTTGCTCGACTGGCTGGCTCTGCAATTGGTCAATGGCGACTGGAAGCTGAAACGAATGCACAAACTGATCATGACCAGCAGCACCTACATGCAGTCCGGCGAGCACGACGACACGCGAGCGAAGATTGACCCCGAAAACGTCTGGTTCTGGCGACGAGCTCCGCAGCGACTCGAAGGGGAAGCGATTCGCGATGCCATGTTGTCAGTCTCCGGGCAACTCGATCGAAAGATGTTCGGCCCAGGCACGCTCGATCAGAACATGAAACGCCGCAGCGTCTACTTCTTCATTAAGCGGAGCCAGCTGGTTCCCATGATGATGCTGTTCGACTGGCCGGAACACCTTGTCAGCATCGGCCAGCGAACAAGCACGACCGTCGCGCCCCAGGCACTCATGTTTATGAACAGTCAGCAGGGCCGTGCGTACGCCGAATCTTTCGCCGCGATGCTTGCCGGAAAAGACGACTCAATCGGCCAGGCTTATCTGGCCGCGATCGGCCGTGAACCAAATGCCAAAGAACGGCAGTTTGCCCAAGCCTTTATCACCGATCAGGCAACTGAATATCGCGACGCAGGGCGAAACGATGCCGAGAAAGTCGCCTTGGCTGATCTGTGCCAGGCGATCTTCAGCATGAACGAGTTTGTGTACGTCGATTAGACGGAGAAACCGATTCTTTCAAAACAGCACGAGTAGGGTACGACAAGCGCAGCGCCGGCGTACCACATGAATGGTATGCCGGCGCTGCGCTTGTCATACGCTACGAACATCCGGATTCCGGATTGGTGTTTCACTCAATTTTTTCACGAGTTGAATATGCAAAATGCGAATGAGCTGCCACACGAAGACTCCATCGAAATTCCGTTAATCGACCGTCGCAGTCTGCTTGGTCGAGCTGGTGCCGGTTTTGGACTTCTTGGTTTGACGGGGCTGCTCCAGCGTGAGGGGCTGCTGTCATCTGCCAATGCCGCGGTCGGACCACTTGCTGACCGAGCGCTGAATCCTTTGGCTCCGCAGAAGCCGCACTTCGCGCCAAAAGCCTCGCGAGTAATCTGGATATTCGCGAATGGCGGCCCCAGTCATGTCGACACGTGGAATCACCGGCCGGCTCTCGACAAATGGAACGGCAAGTCGATCACAGAATTTGATTCCGGTTTCGACAACACGACCGGCTTCTTCAAGAACTCGGTCGGAAATCTGATGCAGTCGCCGTTCAAGTTCACCCCGCAGGGCGAATGCGGAAAGATGGTGCCGGAGATTTTTCCGCACCTGGGTAAGCACGTCGACAAGATGGCGTTCATTCGGTCGGGACATACCGAATCGAACAACCATTCGCCGGCGCTGTTTGCGATGAATTGTGGACTACCTCGAATGGGGTTCCCATGCGTCGGGTCCTGGGTGACGTACGGGCTGGGCAGCGAAAGCGACAACCTGCCCGGCTTTGTTGTGATGAGCGATCCGAAAGGTCGCGGGCTCCCCAAAGGCCATGCCGCCAACTGGAGCGCCGGGTTCCTGCCGGGAACGTATCAAGGGACGTATCTCAAGCCGCAAGGGCAGGCGATCGACAATCTCATTCGTCCGGCAGGAATGACCGACGGGGGGCAGAGGCGGCAGCTCAATCTGTTGAAAGAACTCAACACGCTGCACCGCGAGCAGCGGTCTGCCGAGAATGAACTGGCCTCGCGTATTGAAAGTTTCGAACTTGCGTATCGGATGCAGTCGTCCGCTCCCGAAGCGCTGGACACGGCCGCGGAGCCAAAGAGTGTCCAGGAACTTTACGGCGTCGGCGACGTACGCTGTGACTTGTTCGCCAAACAGTGTCTGACGGCTCGAAGGATGGTCGAACGTGGCGTTCGTTTCGTGCAGATCTACTCGGGCGGTATGGCGAATCAGCTTTCGTGGGATGGGCATTCTGACATCGACGGCAATCATCGACAGTTCGCTGGCGAGACCGACCAGCCAGTGGCCGGTCTGCTGGAAGATCTTGAGCAACGGGGACTGCTGAAAGACACGCTCGTCGTCTGGTGCGGTGAGTTCGGTCGCCTGCCGATTGCTCAAACGGGGAAGAAGCCAGGGCGAGACCACAATCCGCACTGCTTCTGCGCATGGATGGCTGGCGGTGGAATCAAAGGCGGGATTGACTACGGAGAGTCAGACGAAATTGGCTTCAAGGCCGCCGACGACAAAGTTCACCTCAACGATCTGCACGCCACGATCCTGCATTTACTCGGCCTGGATCATGAGAAGCTGACTTACAAATACAACGGTCGGCGTTTCCGGCTGACCGACGTCGCGGGCGAGGTGATCAAAGAAATCATCGCGTGAATCTTCGACTCTTATCAAACAGGGAATCGCAGCATGACAACCAACCATTCGCTTTCACGACGGCCGTTTCTGGCAAGCACCGCGGCGCCGATACTTTTGTGACAGAGCGTTGGTCAACAGGCCGAGTCTCGAAAGGAAAGGCCTGGTTGAGATTGTGTGACTGCGCGGTGCGTTTGTGACGACGACGAAAACGAAAAGAGCCCGGCTTCGAAATTTTCGAAGCCGGGCTCTCTAAATTCGTTCTTGAGTTTTACTCGGCCAGCCGATCTTAGAATCGATTCACCTTTGTCTTCAGAATCTCGATCGCTCGTTCAAGGTCGATATCTCGCTCATCCTCAGCGTTGTTGCCTCGCCATGCAACGTTGTGCTCGATCGGTTCTTCGACGATCACGTCTGGCTCAACGCCCACCTTGCTGTGGTTGAGTCCGTTCGGCGAGTAGAACTTGGCCGTTGTTAATCGCAGCCCCGTTTCGCGACCAACGTTGAAGATGCTTTGGACCGACCACTTTCCGTAAGTCTGGCGGCCGACGATCGTGCCTCGACCGTGGTCGCGGACAGCTCCAGCGACAATTTCGCTGGCACTTGCACTGTCGCCATCTGTCAGCAGAACAAGCGGTATGTCGAACGTGCCTTGACGATGAGCTCGGTAGGTCCAGTTCTGATCTCCCGAGCGTCCCTTGGTCGAGACGAGAACTCCTTCGTCGATGAATCTGTCAAGAACGGCAACGGCAGCGGTCAGCAATCCACCTGGATTTCCGCGGACGTCAAGGACCAGAGCCTTCATCCCGCTGCGGCTGAGTTTTGCCAGTGCGTCGTCCATCTCTGTGGCGGTCGTCTTCTGAAATCCAGCCAGTTCGATGTAACCAATTTTGTAGTCGCCGTCGACGATCTCTGCGACCGGGATACTTTTGACCGTCACCGCTCGACGAATCAAAATGGCTTCCCAGTCGCGGTTTTCCGCCTGACGATGAATTTTCAATTTCACGCGACTGCCAGTCTGCCCTCGCATCATTGCGGCGGCTTCATCGATTGATGCAGAGCGAATGTCTCGGCCATCGATCCACGTGATGCGGTCGCCTTTGCGAAGTCCACCGACCGACGCCGGACTTTCCGGAAGCACGTTGACCAGCAACATGCCCAGGTCTTTCTCTTCTTTCATTTCGACGCCGAGTCCAACGAACTCGCCATCGATGTTGCTGTAAAGGTCGGACAGCCGATCCGCAGTCAGGAACCCACTGTAATCATCCAGAGCGTTGCAGCCGCCAAAGACGTATTCCATGACGACAGCCGCCGGAGCAATTTTCAACGACTGGCTGGCGTGTCGAGCAACTTCGACGATGACCGAACGAGCGTGCTGCGAGTTGTAGACCTGCTTGTTCCAGTACTGTTCTCGAAGAAGCAGGCGGAATTCCTGGATGCTCTTCTTACGAGCCTGCTTTTCGGAGTCCGTAATTGCTGGCGGCATGTTGGCTTCGACAAATCTCGGATTCGCCAGGGCGATGTAGAGACTCTCGGTTCCGTGAGCCACGATCGAAAGCTGGCTCAGTGGATCAACAAAGCTGTTCCGAATTCGGCCGGCAGTTTCGTCGAACAGGTCCAAAGCATGGTCCTGCGAAAATCCGAGCAGCGAGTTCTTGAAGCTGTGATCCGAGTAGCGACGTTCGACTCGGAAATGAACTCGTGCCCGTCGTCGTCCGTACTTGAGATCGTCGTCGTTGGGCCATCGTTCGAGAGCACGTTCGTAATGTCGAACGGCTTCGAGCCACTGGCCCGAACGCTCCATCTCTTCGCCGATCGACATCGCGCTGCGGCTGTCGTCGAGGTCAAGTGGAAGTGGCGGCTCAGCATTGGCTGCTGAAGTGCTGAAGACAAAAAGGCCGAGAAGCAGTGTCAAATGGTGTAGTTTTCGAGTTGGCCGTCCCAGTTTCATGTTCCCCCCCAGGTGATTTTAGAAGACCACCCCGCAGCGACAGTGCCCACCGTCCGCCTGCAGAGTTTACCGATCTTCAAGCCGAATTTCCGGCAAAATCGAAGTGGAGCAGACAATTGTCTCAAGCCTTGCGGCCATCACTCCACGACGATCGACTATATGCCTCAAAGATGCAGAGTCAAATTGCGGACAAGCCATTCTGGACGCAGAGATTTCGCAATCGTTGCAACCAGAACAGCAAGGTCCGGTGAGGCAAAAGAGAGCGTCGTTGACGGCGATCTCCGCGTGTCTTCACCGGATGGCTTCCACAGAACACGGGAAATATATGCCGAGTTGGAATCTCGGTTTTCAACAAGGCTGCCGAATCCAGAAATTGTGCGCGGAAAAATTCCACCTGGTCCGGTGTGTCACGCGTCAGTCTGGACATGTTGCAGGGGAGCAACAGACGTAGCCGGCAGACATCTACAGGAATTGCCGACTGTAATCGTTTGGGCGTCTCGTACTCGAAACCACGCTCGCGAGAATGAATTCAGCGTCGCGAGATTGAATTCAGCGTCGCGAGATTGAATGCAGCGTCGCGAGATTGAATCTCGCGTCGCAGCAGCTTGAGGATTCCCGAACGCTACTTCAGGTCGTCATTGAGAAAGACGAAGTCCTTGGCGCCGGCACCGCTGTGGCAGTCGATGCACGACTGCACTCTTCCAGCGAGCCGCTTGGATCCCATCTCGGGTGGGGACGACGCGACTTGTCCATCCGGCGCGTACTTCACGTAGTACCAGTCGCGGTTTTCCGGATCCCAGGGTTGGCCGTTGGCTCCGCGCGTCCGATACATCACCGTGATCGCGAGCAGCGTCTTACTGTCGGCTGCGTAGTTTTCCTTGATCAGAATTGAACCGTACGGCAGCTTCTGCGGATTCTGGCGAGCCATCTTGTTAGCGATCACCTTGACGTAGGCTCCGTGCGGACTCTGGCCTTTGTAGGTGCTGTCTGTTCGGCCAGCAAAGGGAGCCCACTCGTCATACCGAAATGGCGAGTTTGTCAGGTATCGCCAGAAACGCCCTTCGAACGTGTTGTCGACTTCGGGCTGACGCATCGCGCCACCTGATCCCTGAGCTGCTGAGCCTCCACTCTGAAACGATGAGCCAGAACCATTTGTCGCACTTCCACTCGTCGTCGATTGTGCTTGTGCGAACGGTGTCACCAGAAAGCTAGTGGCAAGGATCGTGAGCGAGAACAAAATGGACTGTGGCATAGGGATCAGCTCCAGAAACCGAAGTGTCAAACGAAAAGCCCGCCCCGGCTCAAGAAAGGATGCTGGCCGGTTCTGCTGCATTCTGACTTGGGGATCGTGACCGATTCCGTGAGGACGTCAACACTTCTCGATGGTGGCGTCTATTCGGAGATGTTGCCATGTTTCCACGAGAACGCAGCCAGAACGGCTATTCCGAACCGCCCATCAGCGCGAAGATGGTGCGGGTTACCGAAAACTGCCTCTGCTTTGCGGAATCTCACCTTCAGTTATGCTTCGGAGAGAGGGCCAACCTTCACTAGAATGGCGATGGAGAATCGTATGCCAGACGTGCAGTACCGGTTGGATGCCGGGCGTTCAAAACAGACAGTCGAACAAACCAATCGGCTTCTTGAAGCGGTATCGGAGATACAGCTTAAGTTCATCCGCGAGTGCGATGCGCATTCACGATTTGAGCAGGCGCTCCAGGTATTTCTAGACGTCACGAACAGCGCGTACGGCTTCATTGGCACTGTTCATTACGACGCCGATGGGGCTCCCTGGCTTCGCTCTGAAGCGATCAGCAATATCGCATGGGATCAGGCTTCAAAAGAGCTCTACGATTCGTCTTTGCCGGATGGATTGCAGTTCAGAAATCTGAAGACGCTGTTTGGAGAATCAATCCGCACTGGTGAGATACTGATTTCGAACACGCCTGCAGAAGACGATCGACGCGGCGGGCTTCCTTCAGGCCACCCAGCGCTAACCGCATTTATGGCAATCCCGATCCGATTGGACGATCACTTTATCGGCCTGGTTGGACTTGCTAACCGACCGAATGGGTATGACACAGATCTGGCCGGCTGGTTGGAACCGCTTTGCACCACCTGCGCGACACTGATGACCGCCGCAAAGAATGAAGAGGCCCGCCAACTTGCCGAAATACGGGCCGATCAACGTCAGGATCAGCTTCAGACCATTCTTGACACCGTTAATGCGCGAATCCTCTACCTCGACACAGAAGGTCGGATCGTCCGGCATAATCTGCTCTCGCAAAAGTCGACGGGACTCTTGTCACAAGATTGTGTGGGTAAGACGGTTGAAGAAGTCGGTGGGCGACTGGACAACGCTAAGCTTCGGCACGAACAGAGCCTTGAAGTCATCCGTTCCGGCAAGCCCTTGCTGGCGCAAGTCGTTTCGTACGAGGAAGGTGGCGAGGTTCGCTGGGCAAGCATCGACAAGATTCCAACGTTCGCCGCTGACGGACAGGTCGACGGACTTCTCATTTGTGCCTACGACATTTCCGATTTGCACTCGACAGCCGAAGCTCTTCGGCAAACCGAGTCTCAACTCTCGCTACTGCTCCAGAAAATGCCGGCCGTACTCTGGTCCGTCGACAAGGATCATGTCTTCACGATGGCGGTCGGAAAAGCACTGGAAGTTCTCGGAAAAGAATCGCAGAAACTCGTCGGCATGACGCTGGAAGAATACTTCGGGACTGACGACTCAAATTCACCTCGAATTGCCCGGCATCTCGCGGCGCTCGAAGGAGAGTCCATTCAGTACGAAACCGATTGGAACGAACACTCGTTCGAATGTCGTCTTGAGCCGATTCGAGATGACGCCGGTAAGATCACCGGTTGCCTTGGAGTTGCACTCGACGTTACCGCACGAGTGACTTCAGAACGAGAGCAGCGGAAGACTGAAGAGCAATGGAAAGCCGTCGTCAAAAATGTTCCTGACAACATTCTTGTTGTTGGTCAGAAAGGGGAGATTCGTTTCCTCAATCACCTCAAGGACGGCTACGACCAGCGAGAAGTACTTCAGACGACGATTTACGACTATCAGCCACCTGATTCGCATGAAAAAGTTCGCGATGCGTTACGACGTGTCATCGACGACGGCGAATCAGTTTCGCTGGAAATAGTTGGGCGAGGCAGTCCCGACGAGTGGCGAACGTATTCCTGTCGCTTTGTCCCAATGACTTCATCCAGTGATGGTCCGACGGCTCTGATGATTGCAACGGATGTCACAGAGGAACGACTTGCTCGCCAGGCTGAGGCAAAGCACTTCGGTATTCTGAAGGCAATCACCGAAGGAACTTCGGAACTGATTTTTGCAAAAGACCTCGAAAGCCGACCGGTTTTTGTCAACGATGCCATCGCCAAAGTTCACGGCACAACCGTCGAGCAGATGATCGGGAAGGCTGAAGATGCCTGGTTTTCAGAAGCATCGCTCAAAAAGACGATCAATGACGACCAGCGAATTATCCGCACGGGCCAATCAGAAACGTACGAAGAAGTTCTGATGCTGGCGACTGGCGAACGCAACTTTCTAACAACAAAGTGTCCATGGAGAGACCAGGATGGAAACATTGTTGGAGTGATCGGAGTCGCCAAAGATATCACCGAATGGAAGAAAACCCATAACGCGCTGCACCAAAGCCGGGAACATCTGCGAGCGATCATTGAAAGCACTCCGGGCTGCGTGAAGCTTGTCGCCCAGGACGGGACCTTGCTGGAAATCAACGCGGCAGGCCTACGCATGAGTGAGGCCGACTCGGCAGAGAGTATTATCGGCAGTCACGTCTTCGACCTGATTGCAACCGAGTATCGATCGGCGTTTATCAGATTCCATAAGCGTATCTGCAGTGGCCATTCCGGATCGATGCAGTTCGAACTTGTTGGACTGAAGGGAACCCGCCGATGGGTCGAAACACATGCCGCCCCGTTACAGTCAGGCTCGGACGGCAACGTGGTTCACTTGGCAATTACACATGACATCACAGCCGCCAGGGCGGCTGAAGAAACGATTGCGGCACAACATTCACAGCTGATCCACGTGTCGAGGCTGTCCAGCATGGGACAAATGGTCGCCGTTATTTCGCATGAAATCACGCAGCCATTGGCGGCGATCGCGAACTTTGCAGCAGCCAGCACAATGCTTGCCGATCAACCGACACCGGACCTCAAAAAACTGCGAGCGCATTTGGCATCAATAACGGCTCAGTCTGCTCGCGCCGGGCAGATTCTCGGACGAATCAGAAACTTCGTGAAACACTCCGAAGATAATCGGATCGACAGCGATCTAGTTCAATTGTTAGCTGACTCGTTGACTCTTGTCAGAGCGGACCTCAGAAGTCGCCGGGTGATAATTCAAACTGACTTTCCTGCCCAGGCAGCGATTGCAGCAGTTGACCCGATTCAGTTTCAGCAGGTCGTCGTGAATCTCATTTCAAATGCCTGCGATGCTCTCGAGTCAAAACCAGCTGAGAATCGAAGGATATGGATCCGCCTTACAGAAAACGAATCGCAGATTCAGATAGAGATTATCGATAATGGGCCAGGCCTGCTGATTGATGCAGAGGATCAACTCTTTGATCCGTTCTACACGTCAAAGGCCAACGGAATGGGCATGGGCCTGACGATTTGCAGTGACATTATCAAGTCACATTTCGGAACGATCTCGGCGGATAATGCACCGAATGCCGGCGCCAGGTTTCGGATTACGCTGCCGCGTGTAATGAAAGCTTCCAATGAATAGCACCATGACTCAACGCGACGCGATCGTCTACCTGGTTGACGATGACGAATCAGTCCTGCACTCGCAGCTTGAGCTGTTAACGGCCGCTGGGATCTCAGTGGAGTCGTTTTCCTCAGCTGAGGCTTTTCTGAAATCGCTCACCACTCGCAGTGCGGGCTGTGTGGTCACGGACCTGAAGATGTCGGGGATGAGCGGTCTTGAACTGCAACGCAAGTTGATCGCCATCAATTCACCACTGCCACTCATTGTTGTCAGCGGTCACGCAAATGTACCGACAACGGTGGAATTGATGGAAAACGGAGCGATCACTTTGCTCCAGAAGCCGTATGACGCTCACGAATTCCTGGACGCTGTTCAGCGCGGTCTCGACCAGTTTGTCGAAAACCGACAACGATCGACCGAGCTTAACTCAATTCGAGAACGGATGGCTTCGCTGTCCGAGGGAGAAATGAGCGTTCTCAGACTCATGATTGCTGGCCGTCCGAACAAAGTCATCTCGACGGAACTCGAAATCAGTATGCGAACTGTCGATCGCCGGCGCAGCATAGTGCTTGAGAAAATGCAGGTCGATTCCGCACCGGAACTCGCCCGACTTGTGACGCTCATTGAGGCCGCACCTGCGAGCTGACGACGGTTCCGGGCTGCTCGAAGGGGAACCAGAAACGCGTCCGACTTACTTTCCGCTGCTTGCCTGGGCCGTCGCTGACGCGACAGGTGGTTCAAAGTTTCGGATGACCTGCCCGTTGGTTCCATTCCAGACACGGACAACTCCATCTTCACCGCTGGCGACGACGACTTTCTCATCACGTGAGGCATCCGCCGCGTACATGAAGTCCGTTCCGCCACTGAAACTCCGAACGGCTCGACCATTCGACGCGGTAAACTGCCGAACGGTCTTGTCTCCGCCACTGCTGATAACGTTGCCACTAATCCCCGCAAAGCTGATCGAAGTTACCTGCTTCGTGTAGCCAGCGATTGTGCGAATCTGCTCGCCCGTCGCAACATTCCAGACCTTGATCGCGTTATCTGCTCCGGCACTCGCAAGCGTGCTGCCGTCGGCCTGCCAGGAAACATCCATGACGTGATGGGTGTGCCCTTCGAATGAGCGGACGTGTTTCCCGGTCTCAACTTCGTGAATCTTGACGAACTTGTCGGCGGCACCGCTAACGATCTGTTTGCCGTCGCGTGAGAACTCAATTCCAAAAACGGTGTCGCTGTGAGCGTCTTCGATTTCGCGAACCAGCTCCCGCTTCGCAATATCCCAGATCATCAGCTCGCCACTGCGTGAAGGCTCGCCGCCTCCGGTGGCCAGGTATTTGCCATCTGGACTGAACGCCAGAGAAAGCACCCGAAACTCGAACGGTGATGCTGAGATGTTGAGCGGATCATCACTCGCAGCGACAAGCTGGCCGATCAGATTCCAATCCGGATTCGTATTCCAGACGACGACCGATTGGTCGTCTCCAGAAGTGATGAGCGATTTTCCGTTCGCAAAAACCATCGTCCTGACAGGCCCGCCGGCTCCAGACAGTACATCCAGAGCGACGCCCGTGTCGCCAGCACAGATCGTGATGGAGCCATCCTCAGACGATACCGCGAGTCGGTTTCCATCGGTTGAAAATGCAACGGCTGTCATGGGTTTTTCGGCCGTCTTCGTCGCTTCCTGCGATTTCTTATACGCCTCGTCCTGAACTTTCTGATGCTCCTGGGCCTTCAGATGTGCAGCCTTAGCGTCTTCAGAATCAACCTTTGCTTTGGCATCTGCCTTAACCGCAAGATCAACGCTGCGAGCAGCAGACTTCAACGCCTCTTCCTGTTTCTTCAGCTCGTCTTCCTGTTTCTTCAGTTCGTCGGTCAACTTCTTCTGAGCATCCGTCGGAGCCTTTAACGCATCCTTCAGAGTCTTCGCGGCCGCGGCCGTATCCGTCGCGGCTTTCTTTAGTTCGGCGTCATCGGTCTTTGCATCCGAGGCCTTCTTCGCCTCATCAGCTTTGGTCTGAGCTTCATCAGCGGCTTTGGTTGCATCGTCGAGCTTCTTCTGCCCTTCGTCGGACTTCGTCTTCGCTTCGTCATGTTTCTTTTTTTGATCGTCGACCGCTTTGACTGCCTTCTCTTTGTCTTCGTTTGATTTCTTCATTGCGGCGGCTCGTTCAGTTGCATTTTTCTCGGCCGCTTTCTGAGCAGCGTCAGCCAGAGCAACTAACTGTTTCGCAAGATCGGCCTGTTCCTTCGCGACGAGGCTGGCTTGAATGATCGGGAGCTGTCCCCGAATTTCGGCGATCTCCTTGCCGTTCGAAGCATCCCAAAGCTTTGCTGTATTGTTGGAACTGGCCGTGGCCACAAATTTTCCGTCCGGTCGAGCCGCGACAGACACAACCGGACCGCCGTGGTTCAATGTCCGTGTCGCTTGTCCGTTAGCGATTGTCCAAAATCTGGCCGTGTTGTCGTCCGCTCCGGACACCAGAATCTGCCCGGCAGGCAGGACGAGTGACAACGATCGGACGGGCTTACTGTGACCTTTCAACTCGCGCACCGGCATTTCCGATTCGCCTTCCGGCAGAGCAGGTTCGGGGGCGGCTACATTCCAGACTCGGATGACAGCGTCGTCGTGGGCCGAAATAATCTGTTTGCCGTCGAGTGTCAGACACAAATCATGGATTGGCGAAGGAGTGTCAATCTGCCGAACCATCGCGCCGGACTCGACCGTCCAGATTCGAATCGACTTATCCTGGGAACCCGAGACCAATTGGCTGGCATCAGCCGACAGAGCCACGCCGGAAACAGGTCCGGTGTGCCCGTCGAACTTCTTCACTTCTTTTCCGTCAGCGATCGATCGAAGTGACACAGAATTCTGCTGAGTGCCGATTGCGGCAAGTTGCCGGGCGACGTTGACATCGATGTCGGCTGCCACCGACCCGAGCGGAGTGCTCAACGTTTGAACGTTCTGCGGTTGCTCCCAAAGTTTGACAACTCGGAATCCGCCCGACGCAAGCATTCTTCCGTTTGGATGAAACGCGACCGAGTGAACGAAGTCACGATGGGCAGCCCCGCCGGGATACATGGCCTGGTCATCGATCTTGATTGAGGCAAGATTCGCATCGAGCAGCCTTACTTCTTCGCCGGTGTCCACTCCGAAAATGCTGAGCTGGTTGGCTCGGCTCGCCGCTACTCGGTCGGACCAGGGTGAGAGGGCTATTGCATAGCTGGCGTTCATGCCGGCAGGAATAGGCTGCCAGTTGACGATCGACCCCGTATCCGTACCGTCGACCTGTGCCCCTTCGACAATCCACTGACGCAGAAGCCCAAGTTCCCGCGGAGTCAACGCCGCCGCTTCAACCTTGTTCGGCAGAGGCGGCATGTGGGGAGCTTTTTTTCGGGCCGCGACAAGGTAGATCAAACTTTCGTCAGGCTTGCCGGGGACGATGCCGGCGCCGCGTTTGCCACCCTTGATCATGGCCGCAGCCTCTTCGACAACGAGTCGGCTTTCGGCGCCGCCTTCGTAGTGACAGGCAACGCAGTTCAGTTCGAAGATGTCACGAATGTCTTTCTCAAAGCTGACGGGGCGACCGAGAGAAATTTTCTCTGGCTCAGTCGGCTTGCTCGCCGTTTCGTCGGCCGCAAATGATGGAGTCAGCAGAGTCGTTGTCAGCAGGATCAGAAGAAATGACCGGATCATCGAATGCCTCATATGTCGACGGGTGCCAAACGACAGATACTATATTTACAGAGAAATTCTATTTTACAACTTTGAGTTTCACAGTCTGGTCAGCGGAAATCGGGCCATCCGAATCCGCAGTTCCTCGTACGACCAGATTAGTGATGTCGCCTTCTGTAGCGTCGGCCGCGGCTGATACTTTCAAAGTAACTTCGGTTTGGTCCGCGGCGATCGTTACCGGCTCGGCAGACAATCCCGCCGTCCCATAAGGCACGGCCAAACTGACTGTCACCGGGCCCGCAAACGCTTTGTCTCGCGTCAGAGTTACTTTGACATCCGTCTGCTGGCCACGTTTCAGATCTCCGCCACCGCTGACTGCAAGAGTGAAGACTCCCTTGCGAATTCTGATCACGATGGGAGTTGACGGAGCGAAGACGTTGATGTTTGTCGCTTTCGCATACGCTGTCGCATCTTTGTGTTCCTTGTCAGCGGCTACCTTGGCGGCAGTGTCTGTTTTGACCTTGGCGTCAGCCGCGACTTTAGCAACATCCGCAGCCTTCTTCGTTTCAGTGGAAGTCACGACAGCCGCCTGGGAATCGGTCAATGTCTTCGCCGCAGATGCCGACGCTTCGTTCGCGGCCGCTGTGATTTTCTGAGCGGCCGCAACTTTCGCAACGGCGTCTGTCGTCGTCTTGTTTGCCGCGTCTACCGCTTGCTGAGCCACAGTTTGCCCTGCCTGTGCCGCGGTAAGTGCCTTCGCCAGTTCCGGATTCTCTTTGTCTTTCTCGCTCGCCGCCTGAGCTTCTGCCAGCGACTTCGTCGCTGCGGCGAGCTTCACTTGAGCATCTGCCGCCGCTTTGTCCGCGGCGGCCTTTGCAGCGACCTCTGTTTTTTCCGCGTTCCGTGCGTCGCTGAGAGCCTTCTTTGTGGCGTCGACTTTCTGCTGAGCGGCCGTCTGGTTGGCAGTGGCCGTGGTCAGCGCTTTTGTCGCATTGTCAGCGGCAGCTTTTGCAGCATTTGCCGCATCAGTGGCTGCCTTGACTGCTTCGTCGGCAGACTTCTGCGCCGCTGTTGCACGTTCGAGCCGCTTCAGGTTCTTTTGATACGAGACCTGCCCCTGAGCCTGCAGGAACATCGTGTAAGTTCCTTCGGCAACGTTGGTCGGAACGAACACGCGAAGCAGTGCTTCATCCTTCCCTTTGTCGATCGCAAGATTCTGGACTTGAAGATTCTTCGGGACATCCTGGAATGTCAGTTGGACCTTGTTATCAAATCCGTTTCTCTTCGCGAGTTTCACCGGAATCAAAAGCTGGCGATTGTGGCCAAGTACTGCTGGCTCGACATTGGCCATTGCCTGGTAGGGAGCCGCCTCGTCCATGATGGAGAGAGTCATCGTTCTGGACACTCGTGAGACGGCTGGCTGCTGATTCGTGCCGTCCCAGACGACAGTTGCTGTTCGCGCGTCATGCGAAATTACCCGGACGGCCGCGTCTCTCTCTTTCTTGCGTGCAACGACGTTAGCGTCGACCGTCACGATGGCAGCCTTGCCCGCGATTAGCGCAGCTTCGGCTTTCTGGAATACGGCAACGGCCCCTTCGTGAGATTTCACCGCTGCGTCCAAGGCCGTCTTTGACTGCTTTGATTTCTGATCGGCAATGGCGAACTCCTGCTGAGCTTTCTGCGCTTCCGAGGCAGCCTGCGTTGCTGCTGTTGCGGTCTGAGCTGCTTTTGCTTCGGCAGTTGCAACCGCAGCATTCGCCACGGTCAATGCTTTTTCACTCTCGCCTTTGGCGGCGGTTGCTGAGGCAACTTTGTCTTTCAGGGCCTGGTCTTCTTTATTCTTATCCAGTTCTGCCTGAGCAGCTTTAAGGTCAGAGTCAGACTTTGCGACAGCGGCCGTTGCTGTCTGGCCCGCTTTGTCCGCGGCCAGTTTCGCTGCCGCGGCAACTTTAGCTGCCTCAGATGAATTGACCACTTTCTTGTCAGCCGTTGCTTTGGTGCCGGTTGCCGTTGCAAGCGCGGCTGCGTCGGCGACCGCTGTTGCCTCGGCAGTTTTCCGAATGGCTTCGGCTTTGTTCTTCGGATCAACCGTCTTATGGAAAGCTGCGTCGATCGCAGGCAGAGCAGCCTGAGCTTTCGTACTGGCAGCTTCGGCGGCGACCACGGCCTTTACGGCTGAGTCAGATTCGGCTCGAGCCTTTCCGACGATCCGAACTGAGTGCTCGCCTGACTTTGCGTCTTCGCTGACTGAAAACACCAGGTTCGCCGACGTTGCCGCTCCATCAATGCTGACGTCTTTGCAGGTGACCCCCGCAGGAAGTCCTTCCGCAGAAACGTCAATAACTCCATTGAATCCGTGCTTGCGGATGGCGGCGACGCTGACATGCAGGTTCTCGCCACGGCGCAATCCGGGAGCCCAGGTTTGAATCACCGTCGCGGCATTCTGCACCGGCGCCGAAGGAATGACGACAAGGCGGAAGTCGTGCTCTTCAGCGCGGATCGCAAGGTGATACTGCAAGTCGGGAGAGCCTCGAGATTCCCAGTAACGATCCCGTACCGTTACGCGGTAAAGGCCGTCGGTCGGAACGGCGAGTCGATAGCTTGGATCGTTACCCAGAGTGTCAAACAGGTTTGCGGCGGCATTCGTCGTCGTGTCGTCCTGCGCCGTCAGTCGTTTGATTGTCTCAGTTCCGTCGTCTTTCTTTGTGACTTGTTCCACCGTGAGAAATGGATCAGTCAGGCGACCGAGTTGCTGCCCGAAAATGTCGATCCAGAAAACCTGCCCGGCCTTCGCTTCAAACTCGAAACGATCGACATCGCCACGCTGCTGAAGCTGGCCTGCGAATTCCGCAGGAACGGTAATTTTCTGAGATTCGGGCGGCTCGTTGTTGGGTTCCGTCTCCAGATTCAACGCCTGGGGAGCAAACGAAATTGTGACTGGATTTGCTGCGCCGTTGGAACCGATGAAAACGTAATTTGAACCGTCGAGCGTTGACTCAAACGAGAAGGCTGTTGAACCGGGATTCAGCTCGGTTGGACTGCTCGGAAGAGTGATGTCGACGTCCAGCTTCTCAAGTTGTCGACCGTCTGAACCAATGCCAGCCGGCTGTGAGCCCGGCAGGTTTCGACCAACAAGCGTGTACCGACCTTTGCTTCCCGCAACGCCTGCGGGTGGCATGACGAAATCAATATGCGGACCGGTGTGAACCTTGAGCCGATAGCCGTAGTCGTTGCTCCCTCCGTAAACGAAGTCAGTGGCCCTGATAAAGTAGTCACCATCTTCAGGGAGCGTGACGTCCAGAATCGGATCATGAGTTCTGAATCGAGCAATGCTGCGACCAATGCGGCGGCCTGACTGCGAGTACAGCCGCAGTTCTGCCTGGAAACGCGAGTCGATTCGTAAAGCCTGGCATTCAATCAGGACTCGCTGCCCCTTCTTGCCGGTTACTTTGTAAAAGTCGACGTCCGCTCCACGGTTCGAACGGCCGTTGACGGCGCTCCCGATGTCGATTGCCTGAGCAGTTACCTGAGTGTTGTTTGCATCGTTCTCCTGCACTTCCGGCAGCGAACCAACGACAAAGCAGCGGGGATTGCTTGTTCCATAAAGGCCGTGCACTCGGGCTTCGTACATGCCGACCGGAACGTCAGCGGCAACCGATACCGTAAACGTGTTGCCCGACTTCAGCTCAGCCTTGATGCCGGCATGACTGAAACTCATTCGGTCAAGCTCGTCGAGATCCTTGCCGTTTGATGCCGATACTTCGACGCTTTGCCCAGCCTGAGCGCCTTGCGGAAAGATCGCCGTCAGTCTCGTTTGCGGAAGCTGAGCCTGCCCGACCGAGGCCACCAGAAATGTGATAGACGCTGCGCACGAAGCAACAACGAAACGGCGTGGCATGATGACGCGAGGTGACATCGAACAGCCCTCTTTAGAAAGGCCGTCGTCTCGTCAAACGGTCCGCGACTCTGGTTTGATTTCCAAAGATGCAGCCTGAGCGCTCGACGATGCGACTTAGCCAGATATCTTAGAACAAATAGAAGAACCGTTCCGAACGCGTCGCATAATCAGCGAAGGTGAAACGGCAAACGTGGAGTGACTCAGCGGGGAAATCCAAGGCGGGAAAACAGCAGGCGACAGCCGGACGGCTGCCGCCTGTTTGAATCTCAATGGTTAAATAGAAACTCTTTAGTATTGATCAATGCCCAAACGATGTCTTCGTAGGCGATTTTGGTGTTCGCTTCGTGCTTCTTGATATGAGCCATTGCGATCTGCAATTCATCGCTTTTCGGCTCACGAGAATACGCCCAGCGGTAAAGCTCCTTCACTTTGTCATCGTCGGCTCGTGCTTTGTCACCCGAAAGTTTTGCTGCCCGACCTGAGCCGTTCGAAATTTTGGTCTGCACTTCTGAGCTGTTCAGAAGATGCAGGCTTTGAGCCAGATTCGCTTCCTGAGAACGTTCACACTCGCAAGCCGTGTCACCCTGTGGCTGGCCGAATACTTTCAGGAAGTACGGACCGATTGACGCATCCGGCAGCTGAATTGCTCGCGTTCCAGTTGGCAGGCCCGAGTACCCTTGTGTTGAGTCTGTGACCTGGTGGAAAGCGTCGTAGAGAACTTCTGCCGTCAGTCGTTTCGGATAGTAGCGTGAAAAATTCTGCTTATCTTTGAGGTTGTAATCGTTCGGCAACGCGCTGAGCTGGTACGTTTTCGAATTACAGATCGTTCGAACCAGCCATTTCAAATCGAAGCCATTTTTGACGAAGTTCTGAGAGAGAGCTTCGATGAGCTGCGGGTTCGACGGTGGGTTTGTTTCCCGCATGTCATCTTCAGGTTCGACGATGCCGCGATCGAAGAAGTGCTTCCAGTAGCGATTGACCAAAGCTTTCGCAAAGAATGGATTGTCTTCACGAGCCATCCAGTCGGCCAGATAGTGTCGAGGGTCGCGTTCGGCAGGGATTTCCAGAGCGGCGCTGCCGAGGCCGGCAGGCTTCAGGTTCTCCTTTGTGCGTGGGTTCTGAGCCTGAGCAACTTTCTCGTTGTGGAAGATGCGCTTGTCCGATTGCGTGTTAATCGCTCCGTATACATTCTTTTTACTGACTGTCGTAAAGAACGCCGAGAAACCGTAGTAGTCGTTCTGGCTCCATTTTTCGAATGGATGATGGTGACATCTCGCGCACTGAATCCGAAGTCCCAGGAAGAGCTGAGCCGTGTCTTCAACCTGCTCGTTGACCTCGTTAACTTCGCGATACCAGACGACGGCCGGATTGATCGACGCTTCGCCCGAAGCCGTCACCACGTCGCGGACGAATTCGTCGTACGGTTTGTTCTCGTAAAGGCTGTCCCAAATCCAACGGTAGAACGAGTACGTTGCTGACAAATCTTCGTTCCGGCGTTTCTTGTTGCGGAGAACAAGGTTCCATTTGTTTGCGAAGTAGTCGGCGTACGATTCCGTTTCGAGCAAACTGTCAACGAGCTTCTCTCGCTTGTCTGACGACGTGTCGGCGAGAAATGCCTGAACCTGCTCCTGCGTCGGCGTTGTGCCTGTCACGTCGATGTGGACTCGACGAAGGAATGTTGCGTCGTCGCACAATTCTGACGGTGGAATGCCGAGCAGCTTGAGTTTCGCGAAGACTGCTTCGTCGACAAAGTTGGCCGCTGCGGGAGTCGATGAGGTGTCGGCTCCGAGCGGGATGGTCGCTCGAAAGGTCGAAACCTGACCTTGATAGCGAGCCATGATGGCCACTTCGCCAGCGAGGTCGAGCGTTTTGATCAAAGCGGTCTCAGTCGCTTCTGCCATCTCCGTATCGTTGGCTTCGTAAAGCGCCATCCGAGTGACGTCTTCTGAAGAACCGTCACTGTATTTGGCCACGACGGTGATCTGCTGGTCGGCTCCGCGATCCATCAACCGTTGAGCGGGCACACAATCAATGCCGACAACGTAAGGATCATCCGGGTTTCCATACGGCATGCCCTGGGCAATCCAGCGATACAACATGCGGTATTCGTAGCTGCCTTCTTCCATTCTTTTGCCGCCACCGTGCGGTGACTTGCCGGTCGCTTTGAGAAGCAGCAGGCTTTCTGCCGGTGATGTCGGGAAGAGCCGCCGGCCGCGAGCTTCCTTGACGAGGTACTCAAAATCCTCATCCGGATAGAACCCGAGCAGCGAGAGCTTAAACCCATTCTGGCCACTCGCCTTGCCGTGGCAGCCGCCTGAGTTGCACCCAAGCTTCGTGAAAATCGGGACGATCTGATTCTTGAAGTTGATCTGAATCTGGTTCGCGACGCCTTCCACGTGAACGGCGACGGTTGTTTCCTTGCCGTCGGCCACGACTTTGACGGAAGCGACTCCGTCTTTGAGGGGTGAAACCATCCCGTCAGCCGCGACTTCAATAATGCCAGCCGGCTCGACGGTGTACTTTGCAGAGTGCGTGTGATCGCGGAGTTGCCCCGACGAGTACTCGCCCGTGACGACCAGTTGCTGTCGCGCGTCGCGGCCACGAATGATCAGGCCGGACTGGCCTTCTGCGGCTTCGGGCTCAACTCGTAATGAGCTGAGAACGCCGGGATCTCCGAGCCCTCGCGACTCCACCTGCTCGGCAAATACTGCCGGAACTGCAACGAAGAATGCCAGAAGGCCCGTCAGCAGAGTTTCCGAACGCGTCATAAGGGTGGCTCCATGTGCGTCGGTCTGGCCTGCATGAGACTACTTAACAGGCAGGCCAGATCGAAAAGCGGCGGGAGTGTTCAGGAGGGACAGTCAGGTGTGCTGCTGAATCTGCAAGCCGGAGCTGACTGCCTGTCTCCTGTGCGAAGACCGCAAGTCCGCCCAACCGGGCAAATTCAACAACTCAACATATCAGCGGGCATTTGTTTGTGCAAGACGCGGTCTATTGACTGTCGGCAGGGAAAGCCGCTGCGAGTAACAATGTTCCTGTTCAGGAAAAGAATCCGGCCCGCTACTCCCTCGTCAGTAGCTGGCCTAATTAGCCATATCGTCAAATTGAGTTGTCTCACCGCGACCTCTAATGAGCGGTCAACGGTGGCTGATCACGTGTTGAATGAAACCAGCAGACAGTTCGAGGTTGTGATTTTTTTGAAGATGGTGAACGGATTGACCTGGCCCGGCGGGGG
>CALDJX010000579.1 GCA_937899075.1 uncultured Planctomyces sp.
CCCAGGCTACTGGATATAACGCCTTCGGCGTATCTCGTCAGAATCGGGAAGTTGTATCGGGACTAATCCTAAGCAGGCTCAGCCCTGCTCTCACGGCTCAACGCCTCCCGAGAAACAACGGCCCAGCCCACAGCTCAACACCGCACGACTCGACATTGCACGGGTCGACATTGCTTGTGACAGCACCGCACCGCTCAACCAGCTTCGTGATCAATTCGAAGAGCAGTCTGCATACCACCGCGAATCAAAACGCCGATTTTCGCCGATACCCCACCAAAGAAGATCACTCAGAGCACCGACTGATCACACGCCAGACCGCCCCTGAGCAATCCCTACCCACCCCGAACACCAACGACCCATCCCGTCATGCACGGTGCCTCTGTTGCTACTAGACATACGTGCCTGGCGACAAGGCGACGGACTTACCCGTCTTCGGTCCAACAGATCGAATGTTTTGGATTTGAGTCTCGATGACAAAGTGGTAAGGATCATCGATCCTTGTTCGATTTCAGTCAGAAGTGCGAGCGGCCAGTGATCATGATGAGCGTTGTCTGAGCATTCAGATTGGGCATTGAGCAGCGAATCGGTGAATTCACTGCCTTCAATCATGGTGGCACAGGGTTTGCGTTCGGTCGTCAACCATCGCTTTCTCTCGCCGCCTTTCGATCTGTCGGCTCGAGTGGTGGCCGAGGAAACTCCGGCTATGTGTAGTTTCCGTCGGCTCTGTTATTGTCCCGGCGAATGCCGATTCTGTTCTGAACACTGAGGTTCGATATGACTTCTTCGCTGTCGTTTCATGATTATGAAACGGAATCCTTCTTCGACGAGTTCTTTGACGAGAAAGGGTAGGCAAAAAGCGAAGCGAAGATTCTGATTGACCGAATCAACGCCCTGCCGGACTATGATTTGCAAACTCGGCAGGAGGCTATAGATCGCGCACTGATGCGCATGGGTATAACATTCGCCGTTTACGGAGATCAGGCGGGCAACGAGAAAATCTTCCCTTTTGATATTGTTCCGCGGATCGTCTCGGCCATCGAGTGGGCCCATGTCGAAGCTGGATTGAAACAGAGAATCAAGGCTCTGAATCTTTTCATTGATGACATTTATCACGACCAGAACATCCTCAACGACGAGATCGTCCCTCGGAATCTCTTGGAAGATGCTGACTCGTACCGCCCTGAGTGTCAGGGGCTGAATCCGCCGCGCAAAGTCTGGGCACACATCACAGGCACCGACCTCATTCGCCACGGCGATGGTGCGATCTACGTGCTGGAAGACAACCTCCGCTGCCCGTCCGGCGTTTCGTACGTGTTGCAGAACCGGCAGGTGATGAAGCGCAGCTTTCCGCAAATCTTTCAGGAAACAAAAGTTCGCCCGGTCATCGATTATCCGATCCATTTGTACGAAACGCTTTGCTCGCTGGCGCCGGAAACGTCCGACCCGACCGTCGTTGTGCTGACACCGGGGATCTACAACTCGGCATACTACGAACACTCGTTCCTTGCTCAGCAGATGGGAGTTGAGCTTGTTGAAGGTTCGGACCTGGTTGTTCGAGACGGCTTCGTCTTTATGCGAACGACGCGAGGCTACAAACGCGTCCACGTGATTTACCGTCGGATCGACGATGACTTCATCGATCCGGAATGCTTTCGTAAGGACTCCTGTCTGGGCGTGCCAGGCCTGATGAACGCCTATCGAAACGGTCGAGTCGCTCTGGCCAACGCGCCTGGCACTGGAGTCGCCGACGACAAGGTGATCTATGCCTTCGTGCCAGACATGATTCGCTACTACCTGGGTGAGGAAGCGATCCTGCCGAACGTCAAGACTTACGTCTGTCAGCGCGACGACGACCGGAAGTTCGTGCTGGACAACATCGGCGATCTGGTTGTCAAAGCAGCGAACGAGTCGGGTGGGTATGGGATGCTTGTCGGACCGCACTCAACGAAGGAAGAACAGGCGAAGTTCGTTGACCTGATTAAGAAGAATCCGCGTAACTACATTGCTCAGCCGACACTCGCTCTGTCCCGTGTGCCGACGGTCGTCGATGACCATTTCGAAGGCCGACACGTCGATCTGCGACCGTACGTTCTATACGGTGAAGACATGTGGGTGCTGCCTGGTGGCTTGACCCGTGTCGCGTTGAAGAAAGGGTCACTTGTCGTGAACTCTTCGCAAGGCGGCGGGAGCAAGGACACCTGGGTCATTGCTGCTGATGATTCGCAACTTCAGCCCCAGTCACAATCACAGTCCGAGTAGCTTTTTGCTTCGGATTAACATCGCATAACTAAGATCACGTTGCAGACTTAACTGCTCGGAGACAATCATGCTCAGCCGCGTTGCGGATTCGATTTTGTGGATGGCCCGTTACGTTGAACGTGCCGAGAACCTCGCTCGATTTATTGACGTCACGTTGAATTTGCAGATCGACATTCCCGGGTCTGCACACACTCAATGGGAGCCGCTGGTTCGAGCGACCGGTGACGAGGAACAATTCAAAGAACGGTACGACAGTTTCAACGAGCAGAATGTCATTACGTTTCTGACGTTTGATCGAGACAACACGAATTCAATCGTCAACATCCTGCGTGCGGCTCGTGAGAACGCTCGTTCAATCCGGGAAACCATCTCTTCTGAGACGTGGGAACAGCTCAACGCGTTCTACCATTTCGTGCGGGACGCAGCGGATGCCGAAGAAGTTCGGGAATCGCCCGGCGACTTCTTCATGGAAGTGAAACATTTCAGCCACCTGCTTAACGGCGTGACCGACGCGACCATGTCGCACAATGAAGGTTGGCACTTTTCCAACATGGGCAAACTGCTGGAACGAGCGGACAAGACCTCACGAATTCTCGATGTGAAATACTTCACACTTTTGCCTCGCGTCGAAGACGTCGGCAGCCCGGTCGACGACCTGCAATGGTCGGCGGTGCTGAGATCGGTGAGCGGTTTTGAAATGTACCGTAAACGTTATCACGGCATCACGGTCGAGCGAATCGTCGAGTTCCTGATTCTGGACCGCGAGTTTCCGCGAGCCATTCAGTATTGCCTCGCCGAAGCTGACAACTCGCTGCACGCAATTTCCGGAACGCATCCAGGCACATTCACAAATCTGGCCGAGCAGCATTTGGGCAGGATGCGAGCCGAACTGGCCTTCTGCGACGTTAAGACGATTATCAATCAGGGGCTGCACGAATTCGTCGACGGTCTGCAATCTCAGTTGAATCTGATCGGGGAAGGGATCTCCGAAACATTCATCGACCCACAATCCGTCGCGTAATGGCGGTTGCTCCAGGCTGCTTTCCGAACACTCCGAAAAAAACACTGCTGAACGTCATTCGAACTTTGCCACCGGCTCTGCCAGTGCGTATTCGAATTCGACGTCAGCAGGAAGTTCCTCATTCACTGGCGGAGCCAGTGGCACCCCGAATTCAGCGGCCTGTCATTTACTGGCTGGCTGCTAACACGATCGAACAAACGGTATGACTATTCGCGTCGCGCTCAACCATGTTACTCATTATCGCTATGACAAAGTCGTCGGGATTGGCCCGCAAATTGTCCGGCTTCGGCCATCGCCCCATTGTCGCACACCGATCAACAGCTATTCGTTGACGGTGAGCCCGAGCGATCACTACGTGAACTGGCAGCAGGATCCGCACGGAAACTTTCAGGCTCGGTACGTGTTTGAGGATAAGGCGCAGGAGCTGAAGGTCGAAGTCGATCTCGTCGCGGAGATGACGGTCATCAACCCGTTCGATTTCTTTATTGAGGAATATGCGGATGACTTCCCATTTGCGTACGAGAATTCCCTCGCTCACGAACTGCGACCGTTCCTCGAAAAACTGCCGGCTGAACCAAAGTTCGCAAAACTGGTCAGGTCGATCGACATCTCGAAAAAGTCAACGGTGGATTTTCTGGTCGCGTTGAATGCGAAGATTCAACAGGTCGTCGGCTACACCGTCCGGCTGGAACCGGGAGTCCAGACGCCGGAAGAAACGCTCACACTTGAGAGTGGGTCATGTCGAGACTCGGCATGGTTGCTGGTTCAGATTCTGCGGCACCTGGGACTCGCTGCAAGATTTGTATCGGGATACCTGATTCAGTTGACGCCGGATGTGAAATCGTTGGACGGCCCTTCGGGGGCCGAATCAGACTTCACCGACCTTCATGCATGGACGGAAGTGTTTCTGCCGGGTGCTGGCTGGGTCGGACTCGATCCGACGTCTGGTCTGTTCGCTGGCGAAGGTCACATTCCGCTGGCTTGTACTCCAGAGCCGTCGACCGCCGCTCCGATCAGCGGAGCAGTCGATAAGTGTGAATGCGAATTCGACTTTGCCATGACGGTCACTCGGATTCACGAGGATCCGCGAGTCACCAAGCCATACACCGATACTCAGTGGGATTCCATCGTAAAACTCGGGGACGTCGTCGATGAAAGACTCACCGCCGGAGACGTGCGGCTGACGATGGGCGGCGAGCCAACGTTCGTTTCGATCGACGATATGGATGGCGAAGAATGGAACTCGGCCGCCGTCGGTCCCGAAAAACGACGTCTGGCCGGAGAACTGCTGCATCGACTGGGCAAGCGATTTGCGCCCGGCGGTCTGCTGCACTTCGGGCAGGGGAAATGGTATCCCGGAGAACAATTGCCACGCTGGGCGCTGACGGTTTACTGGCGGAAAGATGGACAGCCACTCTGGAATAATCCGAAGCTGATCGCCGACGAGACTCACGACTACGGCTACCGTGCGGACGAAGCCAAACAGTTCAGCGAACATCTGGCGGGCGTGCTCGGTGTCAAGGCCGACTGGATCGTGCCGGCCTTCGAAGACATTTACTACTACCTCTGGAAAGAGCAGCGGCTGCCCGAGAACATCGAACCGGGCGATCCGCGCATCAAAGATCCGGAAGAACGTGCGCGACTGATGCGTGTCTTTGAAAATGGTTTGGGAGCGCCCACCGGATTCATCATGCCATTGCAACGGCAGTGGTGGCAGGCGAAGAAACGTTGGATCTCCGGTCCGTGGACGGTGCGGCCTGAAGAGTTGTTTCTGGTGCCGGGGGATTCGCCGGTGGGGCTGCGTTTGCCGCTGGATTCGCTGCCGCACCTGACTTCGTCGCAGAAGCGTTTCTTCGCCGAAGCCGACCCGACTGCTCCGCATGGGCCGTTACCGACTGCCGTGCAACGATCGCTGCCAGGTCATCCAGAAGCGTCGCCCATGTACGGAATTTCTGAGCAATCTTTGACTCAGGATTCAACGGACGATTCGAAAAAACAGAAAGCATCAAAGAATAAAAAGGGCGACGACTCCGTCGCTGAAAACGTCCGCACCGCTTTGTGTATCGAGCCTCGCGGCGGACGCCTGCACGCCTTTATGCCGCCTTGCGAATCGGTAGACGATTACGTTGACCTGATCTCAGCGATCGAGCAGACCGCTAGTGACCTGAAAATGCCGATCATCATCGAGGGCTACCTGCCGCCGCACGATGACCGGCTGCAGATGATCAAAGTCACTCCAGACCCCGGCGTGATTGAAGTCAACGTTCACCCCGCCGAATCCTGGCCCGACCTGGTCAACATTACGACGACGATCTACGAGGAGGCGCGCGTGACGCGTCTCGGCACAGAGAAGTTCGATCTCGACGGACAGCACACCGGAACTGGCGGCGGCAATCACATTGTTCTGGGAGCCGCCAGCCCGCTGGACAGTCCGTTCCTTAGGAGACCGGACCTGCTGCGGAGCATGGTCGGTTACTGGAACAATCATCCGTCGCTGTCGTACCTCTTCAGCGGAAAATTCATCGGCCCAACGTGTCAGGCTCCGCGAGTCGACGAAGGCCGGTTCGACGCGATGTACGAAATGCAGATCGCGTTTGCCCAGGTGCCGGACCGCAACGCCGATACGATTCCGCCGTGGCTCGTTGACCGCATCTTCCGCAACCTGCTGGTTGACCTGACCGGAAACACGCACCGGGCTGAATTCTGCATCGACAAAATGTACTCGCCGGATTCTTCAACGGGGCGACTGGGACTTGTCGAACTGCGTGGTTTTGAAATGCCGCCGCACGCTCAGATGAGCCTCACCCAGCAGCTGCTGATTCGGGCGATCGTCGCCAAATTCTGGGAGCAGCCATCTAACGACAAGCTGGTCGAGTGGGGCTCGACACTGCACGACCGATTTCTGCTGCCGCACTTTACGTGGACCGACTTCGGAACCGTCATCGAAGACCTCAATCGAGCAGGCTTCAACTTCTCGCACGAATGGTTCGCCTCGCACTTCGAGTTCAGATTCCCATTCGTCGGCGAAGTCTCTCGGCAGGACATCCGTCTGGAACTCCGCACAGCCATCGAACCGTGGAACGTCCTTGGCGAAGAACCCGGTGGCGGTGGAACCGTTCGCTTTGTTGATTCGTCCGTCGAAAAAATGCAGGTGCTTGTCCAGGGCCTGACTGACCAGCGCCACATCGTCACGTGCAACGGTCGGCGGTTGCCGCTCAAGCCAACGGGCACGCAGGGCGAGTACATTGCCGCCGTTCGCTTCCGAGCATGGCAGCCTCCAAGTTGCCTGCACCCGACGATCCCGGTGCATGCTCCGCTGGTCTTCGACATTCTGGACACGTGGAGCGAACGTTCGATCGGAGGCTGCACCTACAACGTGTCGAATCCGACCGGGCGAAACTCGGCCTGCTTCCCGGTGAATTCCTACGAAGCAGAATCACGCCGAGCTGCTCGCTTCTTCGAAACTGGTCATACACCAGGTCAGATGCAGATTCCGCCTGTAGAAACCAACCCGGCATTCCCGATGACGCTGGATCTTCGACGGGGATAGTGAGACGGAACATCGAACATCGAACAAGGAGTTTCGAATGATGAAGTGCAGTCTCAATCACTTCTGATTTCGACATTCCTTGTTCGATATTCGTTATTCAATCCGTCGAGCAGGGCCGATGGACTGGCCGGTCGCTGGAACGAATCGTTCAACCAATCGGCTCGACATCGACTGACACCTTGAGAGTATGCTGACCTCCGCCGGTGAAGACTCCGCGGATCGGGGCGACATCTGAGTAGTCGCGGCCCCAGGCGATCGGGATGTGGTCGGTGCCGCATACTTTGTCGTTGGTCGGGTCGAGGTCGATCCAACCAGCTTCGCCGCACCAGATCGAGAACCAGGCGTGCGACGCGTCGGCTCCGATCAGTCTTTCTTTGCCTGGTGGTGGTAGTGTCCTCAGGTAACCGCTGACGTATCGAGCCGGCAGGCCAAGTGATCTCAGACAACTGATCGCGACATGAGCAAAGTCCTGGCACACGCCATGTTTCTGTGCAAGAGCCTCGGCCGGACGAGTCACCACGGTGGTCGCTTTGGGATCGTATTTGAACTCGCGGAAGATCTTTGACATCAGTGCAATTGCGCCGTCAAGAATTGGTTGCTTCGGGGCGAAACAGTCGGATGCGTAATCGCGAAACGTATCGCCGCTGGGCGCAAGCGAAGAGTCGTAGACGAATTCGTTGACGTCGAACCAGCCGTCAATGGACTGATCGCGGATGCTTGCAGCGATGTCTTCCCACTCGGGAGTCTCGTTCGCTTCGGGCACCACCTGAGGCGACACGGTGACACGGCTCGTCGCTGTGAGGAGCAACTTGCGGTGACTCTCGTCGAGCGAAAATGACTGCACGAGATTGCCGAACCAGTCTTTCCGGCGTGAGACTCGCTCCGGATTCGGGCGGATGAGCATTCGATGCGAAGTGCAGTTGGTGTAGGCGGTCTCGCGAGGCGAAAGACGCAACAGGTTATGGCACACCGGGACCGGATCAGAATACTGATACGACGTTGAATGAACGATGCGGTATTTCAAATCGGCTTCCTGAAAAAACGGCTTACTGCTGTTTAGGATCGTGTCGAGAATAACTTCCCGAAAATCGATTCATGGTGAGTCGTAGGCTGGAACAAGCTCTGCGCAGTTCCGGCATTTCCGGCATTTCAGAATAGTCATGCTGCCGGAACTGCGCGGAGCTTGTTCCAGCCTACTGGTCGAAATCGGGAAGTTATTTTGAACACGTTCCTTAGATTGTTTCCCGATCAAACGGCCGAGGCAGGCCGGCGTGGATGAGGTATCGTTGACTGATAGCGTTGGACAGTTTGGGGATCTGATCGAGCATTCGCTGCATCAACCGGTCAAGTGACCGTCGTTCCCCATCTTCGGGTTGAGCGAGCTTGTGGGGTTCAGAAAGTCGGACGGAATTATAGAGTGACATCGCCAGACGTTCGTCGGGGCCTAACACTGCCTGATTGGCGGATGGCAGCTTTGCAACGTGGTCCTGAATTCGGCTGAGCTGGAAGATCAATGATCTCGGGTTCGTATCGTCGGTGGTCAACAGGTCAATGACGGCTTCCGCCTGCAGTGTCGACAGATAGCGGCCTCGATAGGTCATGATGCTGTTACATGATTCGAGGACAGATTCCATCACAAGACCTTCCGGATCGTTCACCTCAACGAGTGTCGCCTGAAGCATCGTGGCTGTGTGCCAGACTCGTTCGATTCGCCGACCAAGTTCGAGGAACCGCCAGACCTGTGTTCGAGTCATTCCTTCGCTGGACAACCCGCCGAACTGTGCCATGCCGTTGATGATTCGCTGCACAAGTTGCAGCAGTCTTGTGGAATCCATTTTCTGAAGTGATTGGGCCGACGGATTCCAATCAGACTGCAACTGATTCAACGTCTGCCAGGCGTCCGTCGAAAGCCGGTCACGGACGCTGTTTACCAGACGGGCAACTCCGTCCATCGTTGACTTCAGGCTGAGCGTTTCCTGCTGACTGAAAACGGAAGCGGGCAGGCTTTCTTCGAGGTCGGGGAGACCATTTTTTAAACCATCGACAGCAAGTCCCGGTTCGATCTGGCCGAGCGACGCAAGGGCTCGCACAAGAACCACGCGCACAACGCTGGATTCATCGTCTTCGTCGCCGGAGAGATGCCGTAGTAAAACCCGTAGGCCTCGCGCGGCGCCGTCGGCTCGCTCGATCATTCGGCCCAGCCAGAACAGGTTCTCCGCATCGCGACTTGGAAGGTCGTTTCCGCCGCGTTTGAGGGCGAGAGCTACCTCGGAAGAACGCAGCAGCGTGACGGACTCTATCGGCCCATCGCTTTCAATCCAGACGTCCTGCGCTCGTTCGCCTGCCGCCATTGAACGATCGAGCGAAAGGTGATCTGGAGATGTGCGGGCCAGACCGCCGGGCAGCGTAAGAAAGGAGTCGCCGTCGGCCGCGACAAAAAATCGAAACGCCGAATGCCACGGCTCAATAGTCTTTCCCAGCCAGACGGGAACGGTTGAGCGAACAATGCGTTCCTGTGCGACGTATTGAGAAGGTCGGGCTTTTAACTTCTGCACCAGTTCGTCGCGCGCCGCCTGGGTCATCAGTGCGGCTTCAATTGGCGGCGAGTTATTTACAATGAATGCCGAGCGAAGAACAAGTTTGTCCAGGTTTTCAAGAACGTACGACAACGCGGCAGGCTGTCCGCACCACCAGGTCGCGGCTGAAGGAAGTCGCAGTTCCTGTCCGAGCAGTTTTCGACACGCGGCAGGCAGAAACGGAACGAGCGCCGGAGTTTCAGCCAGCCGACTGCCCAGAGAATTGGCGACAACGACTTCGTTATTTCTGACAACGTCGACAAGACCGCTGACACCGGTCAACGATCCAGACTTCAGCTCGACCGGGTCGCAATCGTCATCGCTGACTCGACGCAGAATGACTTCGACCGGAAGCAGCCCGCCCAGAGTTTTCAGCATGACTCGGCCATCGCGGGTCGCCAGATCACCGCCTTCGGCAAGCGTGTAGCCAAGATACCGTGCCAGGTAAACGTCTTCAAAATACGTCGGCGAATCCGCTCCTCGCGACAGGACGACGGTGCGAGGGTTTTCACGATAACGCGGAGCCATCTCGCGAAGAGTCTCTCGCAACTTCATGAAGAACGGCGCCAGACGTCGAGGCCGAGCGGCTCGAAATACGCCGGGCAGAACTCGCGAAGTGATGATTCGGTTTTCAAGAATAAAGCCCAGACCGGACGGAGCACGGACGCGGTCACCAGTCACCCACCACCGACCATCAGGTGATCTTGCAACATCGGCAGCGTAGATGGTCAGGCGTCGCCGGTTGGCCGGTTGGAGATTGTGGTACGCACGATGAAAACCCGGATGCCCCAGCAGAATTTCGGCCGGAATGATCTTCTCGCGGATCAACAATTGAGGCCCGAAAAGATCGTCCAGAATTTATTCCAGCAATGTCGCTCGCTGAACGAGTGCCTCGTCGACACGTTGAAAATCCCCACGCGGCAGCATGGCGGGAACAATGTCGAGGTTCCACGGCCGCGACGACTCACCGGCTTCATCAAACGTGTTGAATGTGACGCCGTCATCCCGCACCAGTTTCTCGGCCTGGCGAAATCGACGATCCAGCTCATCGGATCCGAGCCCGGTCAGCTCCTCGAGCATGCGCCGACTGTGCTCGCGACATTGCCCGGGTGAACCGAACATCTCGTCATAGACACCCGGAACCGGCTGATAAGATTGAAGCAGCCCTGGCGGAATTGTGGGCTCGGCAATTTCGGTCATTCAACGTCCAGATCACAGATCGCAATGCGGCAAATCGACTTCGAGTTGGGGGCACAGAGTGCCGAAAAACAACTCCTGCTGTATCCTACGGTCCGGCTCCATCCAGTGTCGACTCGCCACGAACGTGCAGTCGAAATCTTCGAATGCGATCATACGGTGCACGATACAGGAGTGATGATTCTGTGGAGTCATCGTAGCATCGAGCCTTTGATTCAAAGTCAACGTGACGCGTGTTCGTCAAGGATGTCGAAACTTGAATCGGCAACATTCTTTGGTCTTGTGAATGTGTGCAAAAACTCGATTGCGTTTCGGATGCCCCTTGGTAAAGTCTCAGCCGCTTTGTTCGAAACGGCCAACTCACGTCGCCAGACCGGGAGACCGACAGATGACTCGCGAGCTTTCTTATTTGGAAAACTGTTACGTTGAGTCGCTTGATGTCGGCGATCGTGCTCCTGCTTTTCGAACTGCGACAAATGTTGTTCATGCTGTTTCGCCGCGAATGCTGATTTCGCTTTCTGCGGCTGCCGCCGGGCGAGCTATTCACCGTCTGGCAGGTTGAATTCCCGGGCTGGGTTGCCTCCAGCCAATTGCCTTCAGTTTGTGTGTGTCACAAGTCGCTTTGTGGCTACTGACTGGCAATGCCGTCGCGATGGTTGTGCTCGATTTTGCCCTTCCGTTCTCTCGCGATTCTTACACAGCGGCTTTTATCCTCTCAATGAAAGTGTGTTGTCTTGGCTGATTCAGCGAAGTTTTCAGATATCCAGAAGAATCCAACAATCAGTTCGTTTGACGGCGGACTATCGAGTTCCGAATCGCAACAGTTACCGAGGTTTTCGATCAACCAGATGACGACAATGAGAGCGTCGTTTGCGGATGATCTGGCTGTTCGGCAACAGGCTGGTGTTTCTGCAGTTGGGCTGTGGCGAAAAAAGGTTGACGAAGTTGGCGAGACCGTTGCCGTTGAAGCGGTGAAGAAATCGCGGCTTACGGTCACGACGTTGTCGTACGCTGGCGGATTCAGTGGAAGTGCCGGACTGAAATTCAGTGAAGCTCTCGATGATGGCTACGATGCGGTATTCACGGCGGCTGCTCTAGGCGCGAGGACGTTGATTATCTCGACGGGAGCCCGAGGAAGATATACGGCTCGTCATGAATACCGCCTTGTTACGCAGGCTGTTCGAGAACTGTCGTTCGTCGCGGAAGAGTTGGGTGTTCAATTGGCGGTGATGCCAAGAAGCATGCGACATGCGGCACGCTGGACGTCGCTGCACAATCTTGCAGACGCGATCGCGCTTTGTGACGCGACTGGCCGGAAAAATGTTGGAGTTGTGTACGACAACTTCTATCTCGCCGAAGATGCTGAGGCACTGAGGTTCGCCGAGCAGTGCGCGGATCAGATTTCTGTACTGCAGCTCAGAGATGCAATGGAAAATGGCGGGGCAGAGTACGCTCAGTGTCTTCCCGGAACTGGGGTTCTGCCGGTTCAGGAAACGATTCAGTGCCTGTTTGAGAGTGGATTCACGGGAGACGTTGACGTTCAGGTCTTTTCGGAACAGCTCTGGAAGCAGGATGTCGTCGACGTGGTGACGAATTGTCAGCAACAGGTCGCAGAATTAATGAGGACGTGTCTTGCTGGCGCGACGGCTTCGTGGGGAGCCTGACTCCCAGAAATTCGAAAGCCGTTTATTCGGTCGTGCCTTGGCGACGGCATTCGTGAGTATGCTGGTTGAATGTTCGAGATCTAACCAGTCGCTTCTGTCCGGCCGAAATAGCTGCCACCATTCTGGGCCTCGGAACTTTCGATGAGGGATTGCTTGTCGGTTGCGTTGCGACTTTGAAAGTGGTCTCCTAACAGGGATTCTGAAATCTCTCGAGGGCATGAGTGGGTTGAGTGTTCGCTTTGTGTGAACAGCTTCAGTCCAAGCGTAAGATTCATTGCTCTTGTCCATCAGAATCGATCCTTCCTCGACGACCGATTGCTTTTAGCAATCGCCCCCGCCTTCCTTGCTGGACTGGTTTCAGCCCGCCTCTGGAGCCCCTTTCGATGTCTCACGAAGTTTTTACCCTGGAAGAGCTGGCCAGGCATCTCGGTCGTGATCGGCGAGAAATCGAAAAGCTTGCGGCGCGCGGACGGGTTCCCGGCCGAAAAGTCGGCGATACCTGGCAATTCCATTCGGCGGAAATCACGCGATGGCTCGAGCAGGAAATGCGTGACTACTCGAGTGCTGAGTTGCGAAACGTCGAGATTTCGCAGCTGTCCGAAGACATGTGTCCTGAACTTCCTGTGTCGTCGCTTTTGCACCCGGAGACGGTGGCCGTTCCGCTGCAGGCTCGCACGAAAAGATCAGTGCTTGAGTCGCTGCTGGAAGCTGCAGGGGGGACGTGGCAAATCTGGAGTCCCAGCGACGTCCTGACCGCGATTCAACAACGAGAAGAGCTGATGCCAACGGCCTATGCAGGTGGTGTCGCGATCCCTCATCCAAGAAATCCACTGCCGGATGCACAGGGCGAATCGATCATTGCTTTCGGCCGTACGATGACGGGAATCCCATTCGGTGCTCCGCATGGCGGTTTGACGGATTTATTTTTTCTCGTGCTGTGCAAAGATTCAAAGAGTCATTTGCAGGTGCTGGCTCGATTGGGGCGGATGCTGCAGTTGCCTGAATTTGCCGAGCAACTACGCGACACGGACGATCCACTGACGGCCTATGAAATTATCTGTGCGACCGAACGTCAGATTGCGGACCAGGATGGCGGTTAGGCAATTCGCCGAGAAATTTGGGCTCCGTTTGAAGCGACCAGCTTGATCGACCTTGTGGGCCGATGACTGCATAGCCGGCATCGACATGGCTGCATCGCGCATCGCTGCTGACTACTCCTACTCGTCAAAATCCGCAAGTGGGATGACGTAGTCTTCGTCGTCGTCCTCAGGCAGCGGGATGGCGAAGGCGGAACTGAATTCAACGCCTTCTGACGGGCCGGCGTTGGCAGGATCCTGTCGTTTTTTTAACGCGGCAGATGCTGCACGTACGGCCGAAGCGTCCGGCTCGAATGAGTCTGACTGTGGGATGTCGTTTGGATCGATCTCGGCGATAGTTGCGTCTGCGCGTTGGGGAGCCGGACGTTGCCTGGCCACTTCCTTCTCTTTGTGCTTCGTCAGAGTAAACGGCAGATCGCCGATCATCAGCTCGTCGCCCATTCTGAGGCTGGCCGAGTGATTGACCCGTTCGCTGTTAACCCAAACCCCGTTCATGCTGTCGAGGTCGCGTACGACGAAACGATTATCGACCAGCGCGACGCAGCAGTGTTTCCTCGAAATCTTTCCGCTGTTCTTGAGGATGACGTCGCAGTCCGGGTGCCGACCGATCAGAAGGATCGGTTTGTCGAGAACAATCGGGCGACCGCCCTGGGTTGGTTGAAGCAGAATTGTCATGCAACTTCCGCGTTTGTGACACTGCGATTGGGTTTGGTGGCACCGCGTCTCAGGTCAAACAGCCTAACCAGCTATCGTATGATTTCGCAATTGGGGAGTCGTTTCTGCAACTCCGCCACTCCATCTTCGGTTAGTTTGGTCCCGAATACATTGAGAACCCCCAGCTGTGGCACATTGCTGACAAGTTCAACGAGCCCATCCCCCACTGGACAGTTCCTGAGGCCTAATTCGCGTAACCCTGACAGGTTGCTTATCCATTCCAGGCCGGCTTCAGAAACGGCGGTGCGGTCGAGCCATAGCACTTGCAGTGAATCGAGTGTTTGTAATTCGGGAACTCCCACATCTGTCAATTGAGTTCCACGCAGACTCACAGCAATCAGACTTTTCAGTTCTGCGACGTACTTGACGCTTTGGTCGTTCAGCAGAGTTCCGCTTAGGCCGATCCGTTCCAATGATCGCAGCTTCTTCAGATGCTTCAGGCCATGTCCCTGGATTCTGGTTCCGCTTAAGCCGAGGCCTTTGAGCTTCGTCAACATGCCAAGATGTGCCAGCCCGCCGTCCGTTACGAGCGTGTCTCCGAGAAACAGTTCTTCAAGTTCCAGGAGGCTTGCCAGGTTCGCAAGTCCGCGGTCGGTAACCGGCGTGTAGGCCAGATTAAGAACTTGAATGCTGGAAAGATCGCTGAGGTATCGCAGCCCTTCATCAGTGACGTTGGTGCCGAGCAACCCAAGTTTCTTGAGGTACTTCAGACTTCGCAGAGTCGTCAGTCCGGCGTCGGGAAGTTGTCGATGGTGGTACAGGCTGAGGTCTTCCAGGCGATTGAATTGTTTCAGGTATTCAAGGCCGGCACGGGTCAGTTGAGCCTGATCGACTCGTAGCCGCACGACTCGATCGCGGTCGTCGGTTTCGACCTGCCCGATCGACTTCAAGGCAGCCATGATGTTGCCCTTGTTATTCTCGACTGCTTCGAGGAGTGGGTCGGGCGAGAAGGCGATGAAACATTCCGGGAGATCTGCCTGCAGCTTTCGCACTCCATCGGGAGTGACCATCGTTGTGCAGACGTCGAGCACCTGCAGCTTCGACAGAGATTTAAGGTGCTGTATCCCTTCGTCGGTGACCCGTTTGCAGAAGACAAGACCGAGCAGCTCAAGTTCCGGCATCGATGTCAGATGTGGAAGGCCGCTGTCCGTGATGTCGGTGTAGTCGAGGTTCAGGTTGCGGAGTTGAGTCAGCTCTGCGAGTTCAGCAAGGCTGGCATCGCTGATGTCAGTGTCCGAGAGGATCAGCATGCGAAGGGCTGGTAATTCTTTCAGAACGGAAAGACCGCTCCCGCTCACTTTGCAGCCGCCGAGGATCAGCATGTCGAGCTTGTGAAGTTTTGTCAGACTTGCCAGTCCGGCAGTGGTGACCTGAGTCGTCGAAAGGTCGAGTGTTTCAAGTGAGGCCAGGTCGGCAAGATGTTTCAGCCCTTCGTCTGTGATATCGGTGTCAGCGAGCGTGAGGCTTCTCAGGTGTGGGAAGTTGTTTAGCAGGCTGAGGTCTTCGTCGTGGATTGTTGACTCGGCCAGATCAATGAGCAGGACCTTGCCCTGATCTTCAACGACTCTGGCTCCCATCTGGTTGAGCGTTGCAGTAGCAGTCTGTGCAGAATCTGTATCGTCGGACATAGTCGCTTCCTCTTGTGGCGTACGCAATTCCGAGTGTGTCTCGGATTCTATTGCGAATTCTCGAATCGAGAATGTGGGTTTCCCAGGAACTCACGATTGAGCCCACTCTCAATGCCACTGACCGTAGACGTGTGACATCTCGAGCAAAAGTGATGCTGCTGACCCGCCGAGCCCGCTTGACCGAGTATCGGGCACTTCCGCAACAGGTTGGCTCAGAAGTTTGGGCCAACCTGTCGTTTGGGGACGATATGTACTCTGTCCAGAGTTGAACAGTTAGAACAACTACACGAGACGCAGGTGCTGATAGGCCTGTCTACTGATCTCGCAGACGTCGCGTGTGGGAAACACGCATCGTCTTGGCAGTATGTCAGGTTGGAGACACGACGAATGTCCTACGAATCGTGCCCCGAGCATGTCACAGTCCGAGTCGGTTAAACCGTTCTTCCAGTTCCGGCAACAGACCCTGATGACGCTCCCAGAGGGCCTTAAGCGCAAAGGAATCAGGGATAGGTTTTTGCTGCAGCTCAAGAATCTTCTGCCATAGCAGAACTGCCCACATGCCTTCCTCGGCCGTCAGATCCTCGTCGGCTAATTCCGGATGGTCGTCAATGATGGACGCGTAAAGCCCCATGCCTCGCGTCAGTTTGGGTAGTGCGTCCGCGAGTTCGCCCTGCTTGTAGAGTCGCTCACCCTCGTAGATCAGTTTGTGAGCTTCGCCCGTTTCGGGTTGCGATTCAGAGTGCGAACGACTTCTCCAGTAGCGGTAGTTTGTCGTGTGCTGATAGTGCTTCAGCCACCGTTGAACAATTTGTTCGTCAACTTTGTTGTCATCGGCCATTTGACGAACGTCATCCTCGTTCGCCTCCATGTAGAGCACGCATTCAGGAGCCTTGAACGTCATCTTGCCGTATTCCTGAGTCCATTCGTTAAACGACTGCTGCCATGCGGCAACCGTAACTCCATCGAATTTACCTTCTCGTTGCAGAGCATCTGCGTAGTCGAGTTGCGAACGTGAAGGGTACGACCGGAACAGTGCCCGCATCATGATGTGCTGGATTTTTGCGTCCTCAGCGACGTTGGCCTTTGTGAACCAGTCTTTCGCGACGAGGTAATTGTCTTTCTGCTCCGGGTTAACAGCGACATCCACGCCGCCGCCGAATTCTTCGCTGTTGGGATCGCTGAGGAAGTATTTCCGGAAGTATTTCCACTCGTCGCTGCGTCCGACCTTCTGTCCCCAGATGCGTCCAGTTTCCCAGTAAAGTTCCGGGATATCGGCGTTACGTCGCGTGCCTTCCTGCGAGAACTTGCCGCCTTCTTTGACCCAGTAGTAACGGTCCGGCACGGCATCCCATTCGGCAGACACGTTGTACGCCATGTTCCACGACAGGAACCGCCAGACCTCAATGTAGTGTGGCTGCAGCGTGATCACTGCGTCCGTCGTGGCACGAAGTTCGGCCCAGTTTTTGGTGTCTTTGTAATAGTCGAGATCCATGCGGAGCATGTTGACCGCAACGCCGCGAAGCCCCAGCAGCACAAGATTCATCGTTGCGCTTGTTGGGTCGATTTGGCCCAGGTCGTTTTCGCCAAGGTCATGCTCAGCACGAAGACGAGCGAGCACTCCGCCGGATGCTTCGGCCTGATCGCCGGCGGGCATGCCCAGGATAACGATGGGGACCAGCAGCACGAGAATCCCCACAACACACGCCGTTTTACGCTGTCGCGATGTGAGATTGTTCATTTTGCTTCCAGTTCACGCATTGAAAGTGAGAAATATCCGAGAAGAACACACGGTAAAAAGTAACCGACAGTTATCGCGATTGATGGCAGCATGACGCCGCCCCATGGGACGTCAAAGCCGCGGGCGATCCAGTCTGACATTCCGAAAGACCGCAAGTCAGGGATTATGAATTTGACCATCCACAGCAAGTGTTGAAGCGCGTGGTCGAATAACTGTATCGATGTGGTCAACGGGTTGGCCGGCAACGCAGTCGTATCATTCATGTGAGTCAAAAGGCGGTATACAGATTCCGCCGCGCCACCACCTGCCTGCTTACCGGATAGAACTTTGTCGAGGAATCCGCGAGCGACCTGTCCAATGATGATGACTATGAAACTGAGAAAAGTAGCAACCGGCCACTTCACGAAGCAACTCGCCGTGACGCCGGACATAACGATTATCAGTACTTTCAACCAGACGCCTATAACGGCTTTGATGTAGCCTATGGTGAACGATCGGTCCGGGAGGCGAATGAAGAAGTCTCCGCGTGACACTCCAAGGTACTGAGCCCGGTCGAGACATTGGACTTGAACAATGAGTGAGCCGAATCGGCCATCTTCAGACGGGACGGCGAGGTCGTCGTAAATATCGACTTCCTTCTTTTCGAGAGTCTGCTCGTCGGTCCATGTCTGCTTGCGGGCCACGTCCATTTCGTTTGTGCCGAACTCGTCGACCTCGAACGTTGGCAGCGGAACTTTGAGAGATTTCTCTTCGTTGACAAGCACGTATCGCACTCGGATTGAGCGGTTCATATCACCTTTGAAGGTTCGAAATGCTTCAAAACGGCTTTCGAGTTTCAGCGTGTCTGCCTGCTCGTCGAGGGGGAATGTCCAGATGCCCGCGGCACGCGTTCCACCTTCGATAAAGCTTCGAGTTTCGATGACGTCTCCAACGTTAACTCCTGTGCCGGGGTTACCGCTGCGGTCGAGGAACTTCACGCCTTCTGGGCCGGCGACGGCGTAGACCGGGACGCGGCAGAACAATTCGACATTGTCCGAGACCTGCCGCTGAATCCAGATGAAGCCGACAGTCGACATGATCAGCAGAATCATCGTGCCAACGCTGGCGAATCCCAGCATTCTTCCAAGCACTACTTCGTTTCTGCGAACTGGTTTCGTAACGACAGTATGAAGTGACCGAATGCGGATGTCTTCGGGAAGTCCCCAGCACGAAAGCAGCAGCACAACAGGCAGAACGAGCATGTTGATCGCGATAAAGACGAAGGCCACATAGTTGCGAACCTGCATGTCAGGTCTGTCTGAAGGGCTCGCCATAAACCAACTGGCGAACATAAACAGCACCGCAAAAACCACGAACACGAGAAGTGCCTTCTTGCGGATCGACTCTTTGAAGGTCAGCGACGCGATGGCGTAGACGCGGCGTGGCGAGGGGGACGCGAACTCTTTGAAGCCTCGCAGCATTCCGGCCAGAACTCGGCCCGGACCCGCCGCACCGTACAGCGGGAGTGACGTCGCCATTGCCACAATGAGGAACAGCAGGACGAACGAGCCAAAGACAATCGCCCATTGGGCTATGCCGAAGAGGAGTTCGAAATCAACAGGTTGTAAACTCATGAGTCTTATTCCGAAGGCTGCAACATTCGGCAGCACTTAGTGTGGCGACCGGCATTGTTGTCAGTTGAGTCACGGGAACGATTTAACTGAGCATCGATTCGTCATGCACACGCCACTTCCGATGATCGATCGACAACAGCCAGGTGTTAGTTGGCCATGACGTGGACGTGGGCGTTGGTGCGTTGCTCAGGAACCGGAGTCCGCAGTCTCAGACTCAGCAGCCGGGATATATCGTTGGCCGGGACGATCCTTGCTGCGCTGAACAGTCTTCATGAAGAGGTCTTCAAGACTGCTCGTCGGATGCCCGCACGTCTTCAGCGTTGCACCGTGTTTGTCGAGCACTGCCTTAATGTCATCGACAGCCGCGTCGTCGAGGTGCGATGTCACGAACTGCGTCTCGTGCTGTTCTTTCAGCAGGTCCTCGACGCGACCGAGTTCTTTCAGTTCGCCACCGTAGAGGATCGCGATGCGGTCGCAGACGTCTTGGACGTCGGCCAGCAGGTGGCTGCACATCACGACGGTCTTCCCCTGATCGCGGAGGTTTTCAATCAACCTCTTCATATCCTGCGATCCTTCGGGGTCCAGACCGCTCGTCGGTTCGTCAAGCAGAACCAGGTCCGGGTTGTTGATCAACGCCTGCGCGAGACCAATTCGGCGGGTCATCCCTTTGGAATATTCCTTCAACTGGCGCCGTCGAGCGTGCTGCAAACCGACCATTTCGATCAGCTCGTTCGTCCGCTGTTTCCGTTCTTCGGCCGAGATATCGAAGAGGCGGCCGTAGAAGTCGAGCGTCTCTTCCGCGTTCAGAAAGCGGTAAAGATACGACTCTTCCGGGAGGTACCCGATCTTTTCGTTCTTCGACACGTCCGATGCCGGCTTGCCGAGAATCGAAATCTCGCCTTCCGTCGGGAAGAGCAGACCGAGCAGCAGCTTCATCGTGGTCGTCTTACCCGAACCGTTTGGACCGAGCAGGCCGAAGACCTCGCCTTTGTTCACTTCGAGGCTCAGTGAATTAAGTGCCTGAACTTTCTTACGACCCCAGAAGTCTCGGTATGTTTTCGTAAGGTTTCGGATTTGAATAACTGGTTCGTCGCTCATCAGCTAGTCCTGCCCTGTTCAGTTGATGTATGGAATGAGAACACAAAGTCGTGCTGCTGTTAGCAGCCAACAGAATGAAGCCGAAACGGCTCGAGAAATTGCGTTGCCCGTGAATGGTTCTGGTGGATTCAGCGAAAAATAGAAACTGAAAAAATGAATTGAGCCAGACTACAGACAACATTGCCGGGCATACGCCCGATTTGCAGAAAGCGTTTACAAATTTCTGACTCAGCTCCGCATTTTCCGGAAAGGGAGTGCGGTCTGAAAATCCCAATAGCTCGGCTTTCGCGGCAGAGTTGATGGTTTACTCCAAAAGAGTCACTGCCGAGTGTCGTAGAGATTGTCGGTCGAGTAGACCGAGGCTCGTCAATGTAGGCAGCCCTTCTGGCTGATTCAAGCGCCGGAAAGTCTGTTGACGGCCCAACTTCAGTCATGACGTTCGGGTCAGGCTGATTGGGGTGGAAGCAGGGGAATGCTGAGCGAGCTGGTTGCCGCCCTTCGTGATCTTCCCCGCAGACACCATCGCGTCTCAGATTCCTTTTCGGCGGGATCCTTCTACGATCGTCCTGTGACCGAGGCTGCATGGTCGGAATGTATATCGTCGGTAGGGAAATTGAACGTTGAAAGGTCATCCAATGAATGATTCGAGATTCTCTGTTCAGGACAAAGTCACTCTGGTTTCCGGCGGAAGCCGAGGAATCGGGCGAGCGCTCGCGGCGGGATATCATCAGGCCGGCGCTCGTGTCGTCATTACTGGACGGGACGAGGCGACCCTTCAGGAAACTGCTGCGAAAATCGGGTCGGAAGATCGACCGGTCGAGACTCGGGTCTGTGATGTTGCGGACGTAGGAGCCGTTCAGCGGATGGTCGATGACGTTCACGACAAGTTCGGAAGCATCGACGTGCTGCTGAACGTCGCGGGCGTCAACATTCGTCAGCCGGCGATGGACTTCACCGAAGAGCAGTTCGACTTCGTCGTCGACATTAATCTGAAGGGTGCCTTCTTTGTTGCTCAACGCGTGGGAAAGCACATGGCGGAGCAGGGCAGAGGGAGCATCATCAATGTGGACTCACTGAATACCTACGCTCCTCTTAAGAACGTGTTGCCTTATGCCATGAGCAAAGGCGGAGTGGTCATGATGACTCGCGGCCTCGCCGTTGAACTGGGGCCGCACGGCGTTCGCGTCAACACGATCGCCCCTGGTTTCATCCTGACAGACCTGACTCAAAAGCTGTGGTCCGATCCGACAATGCGGGATTGGGGAGAAACCAATACGCCGCTCGGTCGTCTTGGCGAAGCAGAAGACCTTGTGGGAGCTGCCCTGTTTCTTGCGTCAGAAGCAGCAGCATTCATGACCGGACAGGTCGTGCGAGTCGATGGCGGCTTTACAGCGGGACTCAACTGGCCGATTCCAGATAGCGGCGGGCAGTAGTCGAACATCGAACATCGAACATCGAACATCGAACATCGAACATCGAACATCGAA
>CALDJX010000580.1 GCA_937899075.1 uncultured Planctomyces sp.
TTTGGGATAGCCAGTGAAAAGGTGGTACGTCGCCAGTCCATGGTCCGGCACACGTCCCACCAGACTTCGCAGCACTGTGACCTTGTCGGCGATCTTTGCAGTCTCGGGAAAGTTGTCGCTGAGCACGTCGCCCGACTTCGTCTTTGTAACGCCGAATGATCCACGGATTTCGACCGGCGCTTCAGGCTTCGGATCCAGCGACTCCTGCTGCTGGAAGCCGCCGCCCAGGTGCAACTGAATCACGCTGAGCGCTTTGGCTTCCTTCTTTGTTCCGCCGGCCTGTGTAAACGCGTCGTTGTCCGCGGCTTCCAGACGAAACATGTCGCCCAGTGATAAACCGAGGGCTCCGAACACTCCTGCCTGCAGGGCATGCCGCCGCGACATCGAGTGAGTGCCGGTAGAAACACGCTGACTGATTCGTTGCTTATTCATTCTTTGTCTTCCAGAACAGAATCTTGCCGGTGGAGTCGCCGGAGATTACGGTCGTTCCTTGATTCGTCATGACATTACTGACGGGAATTCCCGTCTTGAGCTTAAACCTTGCCTGCTCGTTGCCGTCCGTATTCCAGACTCGCACAAAGGCGTCCCGGCCGGAGGTCACCAGACTTCCAGCGGCGTCGAAACGAGCGGCCAGTACGCCGTTGGGTATCGTTCCATAAGTGCCGGCCGGTCGTGATGGCGGGTGAGCATTCGGCTTATTGATCGCCGGAAAGCCATCCACGACATCCCACCAGATCACTCGGCCGTCTTCTCCGGCCGAAGCCAGGATGCGACTGTCGCCTCGCCAGTCGAGGGCTCGCACTGCCGCCTTGTGCTCGGCCAGGTTCAGCAGAATGCCGCCGCTGTTCGCGTCCCACAAATGAATGCCGCCTGCTCGATCCGCAGTGGCCAGCTTCTGACCATCAGGACTGAAAGCGATCGCCGTAATCCAGTCGGTATGTTTCGTCAGCTTGTTCTGCAGAGTGCCATCGGTCGTGGAATACACTTTGACGACTCGGCCGGAACCACCAAGTGCTACCAGCCGTTGGTTTGGACTCAGGTCAGCCGCCAGAACCGCATCGATCTCGTCGCCCACTTCCGCCAGCCGCTTTCCCGTGCGGACATCAAACAAAACGACGCGACCCGATTCGACGGGGAGTCCACCGGCCGCCATCAGAACGGCACCGTCGCGACTGAATCGAATGACATGCGGCTCGCCTTCGGGAAATGCCAACCGGCCGAGTTCCAGTTCGGTCTCAGAATGAATGAATCGGATCTGATCCTGATCGGCCACCGCCAGCAGCGGAGCCCACCGGCTGACGTCCATCGCAAGTACAGGAAACGGCCGAGACAGTTCGAGCTTTTCAACAGCCGGCAATCCCACTGGCATCGCAGGAGGCCCCTGTGGTTTTCCGTCAGCCCCCGCGCTGGGCTTAAACGCGAGGTCGCGAGGCTTCACCATCGACTTGCTGTTGGACGACTCGCGGAGACCACCATCAATCCACTTCCGGATCAGTTCGATCTTTGGCTTTGGTATTGGAGGACTGTTCGGCGGCATGCGAGCGTCGTCGTCAGGATTCGTGATTGCGCGGTACAACGCGCTTTGACTCGATCGCCCAGCCTCAACGACCTTTCCGCCACCGCCGCCGCGCAGCAGCGACACAAAACTTTGCAGATTGAGGTCCGCTTCCTGCTTGTCGTCGCCGTGACATTTCAAACAGTGCTGCTTCAGGATCGGCTTGATGTGCTCATCAAAATTCGGCGACGACGCATCTTTGCCTTTGTCCTGACCGCGAACCACGAGCGGTATCGTAAACGCAGCAAACATGCAGGAAACGAGTAACATCCGCCGATTCATAGTTCATCCTGTATTGCCTGAAGTTTTATGACCTCAGCCTGGCCTCGCGACCCCGCGTTTAATCTTTCAGGGGAAGCACTTCAACCTTGCGAATATGGACGATGCTGCCCGGATCGTGATGCTGAAACGCGAAGTGGCCAGCGGGGTACGTCAGAGCGAAGTCCATGTATTCATAGAGTTCGTTGTCGTCGACGGTGATCTTGATGCGAGTCATCTTGCGACCACGCCACACGTCGTCGCGGACCTCGACCTCGTATTTGAACCACGTGTCTGGCTTCACCAGCTGCTTGTAAACATGGCAGAAGCCGTAGAGCGAACCCGTGCGAATCGGATCAGAGTGAGTGCTGTCGATCTGAGCTTCGTATCCGTCCGAGAAACCTGGCTTCGCAGTCGTCCGGAAGTACAGCCCTGAGTTGCCACCATCGCTGATCTTGACCTCTGCCCGGTACTTGAAGTTTTTGTACGGCCCTTGCGTACACACGAGCATTGACGCAGGCCCAGAGCCAGTCAGCGAGCCATCCTTCACATCCCAGACGCTTTTCTCGTTGCCAACCCTTTCCCACCCTTCCATCGTTTTGCCATCGAACAGTGAAACCCACTTCGCTTCGTCTTCTGCCTGTGCCGAGACGACAGAAACGAGTGTGACCACCAGGCTGGCACACAGGACGGTCAACTGACTGAAAGACTGCATAGATTGATTCCTGAGATTGATGTTGAGGATTGACACGACGCCACAGCGGGACGAACGTAACTTGCCTTTGCCCGCTGGTGGAGCCTCGGCCAAGTATGAGGTCAGGTCGCTGGAAGGATCGCAGAAAAGGCGACACGGAGACAGTGAGTCTACGCGGTGAGACTCCCGCACGGAACGGGATCGCATTACAACATATCGCAAACCGATGGTGACATGACGTATTCCTCTTCGAGGCTGCACGCTGTGATTCGACGTGACGTCGCTTTCATCATGAACATCAACAAGCCCTACGATCGCAAAGTTGTCGAGGGGATCGCTCGGTACATCCGCACGAATGCCAATTGGCGCGTCTATGTTGAGGACGAGCCGATGGCCAGAATTCCTGACCTGCGTCGCTGGAAGGGGCACGGCGTGATCGCTGATCTGGATGACCAGCAGGCGGTCGACGCGGTTAAAACGATGAACGTCCCGGTCGTCAACATTGGCGGTGCGATCTTTGATGAATCGTGGACGCTCGATACGCCCTACGTGACAACTGATAACGCTGCCGTCGCAAGACTAGCAGCCCAGCATCTGATGGATCGAGGCTTCCGCAACTTCGCGTATTGTGGAGTCCGCAGAACGTCATTCAACCCCTGGGTTCGCAATCGTGGTGAGTTCTTTGGGAAGGTGCTCAGTGACCACGGGTACTCGTGCGCAATGTACCACGGTCGTCATCTCGATGCCCGGCAATGGAATGCGGTTCAGGAAGGACTGTGTCGCTGGATATCGACACTGAAAAAGCCGCTGGGGCTGTTTGCCTGCAATGATGCCCGCGCACGACATGTTCAGGAAAGCCGCCGTCGACTCGACCTTAGAATCCCTGAGGACGTCGCGATTCTCGGCGTCGATAATGATGAGATGATGTGCGAACTCGCAAATCCTGCTTTGTCGAGTATTGAACTTGGCACGGACCGAATCGGATTCGACGCCGCCTGGCTGCTGGATCAACTGATGTCAGGCAAGCGAGTCGCCAAAGCTCGTCGTCAGGTGCAGACCGATCCTGTCGGCGTCGTCATGCGAGCATCGACTGATGCCATGGCTGTTGATGACAAAGACGTCGCGCTGGCTGTCGCGTATATCCGGGACCGAATCAGTAATGGGATTCATGTCGCAGAAGTCGCCGGCCATGTGGACCTGTCACGGTCAACGCTCGATAACCGCTTCAAGAGCCTGCTGGGCAGAACCGTTCACGATGAAATCGAACGTGCCCGCATCGAACTCACGAAAAGTCTGCTGCTCAACACGACGTCGACGCTCGCCGAGATCGCCCCGCAGGCCGGCTTCGGGACAGTGCAGTACATGGCCACCGTCTTCCGCCGTTCGACCGGGCAGACTCCCGGTCAATTCAGGCAATCTCACCAGCGACAACGCCGGTGAAATGACTTGTACCGCGAGCAGTCAACCGTCAACAGAAATCCTGGGGCGTTGCCCCGGGCTTCGGCAAAAAGATGCCTTCTGCCAGATGAGAACATTCCTCAGGGAGTTCACCCCAACAACGGCGCGATCGGAGTTGACTGTTCTGCTGCGCTGATCATTTCGAGGGGCACCTGCGGCTCGAGACGCAGGCGGCCGATGTCAAACAGCGAGTGCATGATCGTGCCGAACAGATGCTGCGGCCGGTAGGCATCGCCGACGGCGCGAGAGGCGTAGCGGTCGGATTGTCCGACAACCTGCCCCATCTGCAGGCCGCCGCCCGCGATCAGCAGCGGAGTCAGTTCACCATAGTGTTCGCGTCCGCCGTTATTGTTGATTCGCGGTGAGCGTCCCATCTCGCCGGTCACGACCAACAGAATGCGATCGCTCAGGCCGCGTGCTTCGATGTCTTCCAGAAAGGCGGCGACGGCGTGATCGACCTGTCCGCCCATCGGGTAAATGCCCGCCATGTTGCGAGGACTGTTCCCATTGGCGTGATAGTCCCAGCCGCAATCCGACACGGTGACGAATCCGCAACCGGCCTCAACCAGCCGTCGAGCCAACAGCATCTGACGCCCCAGCAGGTTGGACGCACGACGCATGTCGTTCCAGCGTGTCAGCTCTTCGAGCTTGAAGAGCTGACTGGTCTCGTAGCTCGCAACGGTCCGCGGGTCTTCTATGGAAAGATCGAAGGCTTCAGCGACTCCACGCGTAATGATGTCGAACGCTTGTTGCTGATAAGTATCAACCCCCGCCAGTGCTCCGCGTGAATCTGCTTGACGCCGCAACTGATCAAACCCACTCAGAAGTTTGCGACGATCTCCGAAACGGTCACGGCCAAGCGTGAGTTCCATATCTCGTTGCAGATCACCGCCGCCGCTGGGATTGAACGCCGCCCAGGTGGATCCCAGCGTGCCTGGCTGGGTCAGCGTGGGCAGCGCTCCGGTCTCAAAGTTGTTGCCAAGCTTTAATCCGTCCTGCACGGCTTCGGGCAGGATGACCACGTTGGTGGGCAATCCGGTCTGCGGGTGATTGTTGCCTCGAACCCGTGCATACATCGAACTCGCTGATGCGCCGCAAGCGTGATTACCACTCACGACCTCGCCATAGGTGTGCCCGCCGTTGCCCGAACCGTACGACCTCACCACAGAAAATCGATCCGCCAGCTTTGCGAGTTTTGGGAACGTGGCTCCAAACGTGACGCCTGGCAGTGCGGTCTGAATCTCGCCGGTGATGCTGTGAATCTCGCTCGGAGCCGTCATTTTTGGATCGAAGAACTCGATGTGAGTTGGTCCTCCGCTCAAAAACAGCATCACGACGGATCGACCGGTCAGCACATCTGAGTTCACCAGAACCTGCGCCTGCATCATGCCAGCCAGAGACAATCCGCTCGCGGCACAGCCCCAACTCGCAGAAAGTCGCGACGCGAAACTCCCTGGCAGTTGTGCGACAAATGTGAGTCGTGAATTCGCAGCATCAGGGTCGTTCCGAATCGGGCTGTACTTGAAGCGTGACGTCCGCTCTGAAATCAGCGGCGAGTTTGAAAGGCGGCCTGCTGCCCTCAGTATCCATACTATCGACTCCGTCGTTTGGCCGGGCAGTCAGAATATCGTAACGCGATGACGAAATTTCGTATCTGCTGCGACCCGAAATCGCACCCGCCGTCCTCGCCGATGCGACTGAGGAAACTGACCGGGAGTCGGGCGTCACCTAAGATCCAGCAAAGACAAGGCGATATATCGCACCTTGCGATTCTTCTCCGAGCGGAGCCATTTCGAGTACGATTTTCGGTCAGTCCGGCTGCGTAAGAACTCAACTGGCAAGCCGTCTTTTCTATGATCTGCTGCTGGAGAATTCACCCCATGCGATTTTCACTTTGTCTGTTCACTGTCGCCGTTGCACTCGCTGGTGCCGCCAATGCCGCTGAACCCGTCCTGAAGAAGGGGGATCGGCTGGCGATCATCGGTGACTCGATCACCGAACAGAAACTTTACAGCAAGTACATCGAAACCTATCTGCAGGTGTGTTACCCGGAGCTGGAGATTCAGTGCTTTCAGTTCGGTTGGAGCGGCGAGCGGGCTCCGGGGTTTGCCAGCCGCATGGGGAACGACCTGGTCCCCTGGAAGCCGGACGTGGTCACGACCTGCTACGGCATGAACGACGGTTCGTACCGGGCGTATGACGAACAGATCGGTAAGACCTACGAAACCGGCATGCGGCAGATCATCGAGCGCATGAAGAAAGCCGGCGCGACGGTTGTCGTTGGATCGCCGGGCGTCGTCGACAGCTTTACATGGCGACGCAATGAACCGGACTTCGATCAGATTTATAACGACAACCTCCGTAAGCTCGGCCAGATCGCGAAGAGTCTGGCGGAAGAAAACGACTTCCCGCACGCGGACGTCTTTGGTGACATGGAAAAGGCGATGATCTCGGCCAAAGCTGCGTTGGGTGAAGAGTATCCCGTGGCTGGCGGTGACGGTGTTCATCCTGGCCGCAACGGACACCTGCTGATGGCCGGAGCTTTTCTGAAAGCTCTGGGACTCGACGGAAACGTCGGCGTGATCACCGTCGATGTCGCATCTGGAAAAGCTGACGCTTCGGACGGCCACAAGGTGATCAGCAGCAAAGACGGCACGGTTGAGATCGAAAGCAGCCGCTATCCATTCTGCTTTTCCGGTAACGAGAAGGATCCCAATGGAACTCGCAGTATCCTGCCACACTCACCGTTCAATCAGGATCTCAACCGTCTGACTCTGAAAGTGAAGAACCTCTCAGCCGCTCAGGCAGATGTCACCTTCGGCACGGCCACAAAGACATTCAGTAGCAAGCAGCTGAGTGGCGGCATAAATCTGGCGGCTGAGTTCATCGAAAACCCGTTCGTCGCGCCATTCAATCGGGTGCTCAACGAAGTGGGGCAAAAGCAGTCGGCCGAGACGTCGATGATCAAGGGATTCATCACGAACTTCCGGCAGCTCCGCGGCCCATTGGCAGATGACCCGGAAGTGCAGGCCGCGCTGGCGACAATCCGTCGCAAGATGACGGAAGCCAACGACGCGGCTCACGCAAAGGCGAAAGCTGCCGTCGAATCCGTTCGTTACACGTTGGTCATCAGCCCTAAACCGTAGCGTGCGTGAATTCTTGAATCTCACGCAAAGGCGCGGAGACGCAAAGATCGGAATCGAGACCTTTGTGTCTTCGCGCCTTTGCGTGAGTCCTTTTCGGGTTGTGGCTCTGCCGCTTAACTTTACTGCACGACAAATGAGGGTTGTCGAGTGACGGCACACCCGGTGTTTCCAGAATCAATTACATAAGAAGTGATTCGACAATGCAGCGATCTCATCGAAACCTGACTGGTCTTCTGGCAGTTCTTTCAATTGGAGTCTCGGTATTCGTTACCGCAACGACACCTGCGTCGGCTGCGGAGGTGAAGACGGAGACAACTCTGGTCTACATCGGAACGTACACAGGACCGAAGAGTCAGGGGATCTATGTCTCTCGCCTTGATCCGGCAACTGGTTCGTTGAGCAAACCCGAACTGGCTGCCGAGATGGTCAATCCATCGTGGGTCACCATTCACCCGAACGGCAAATTCTTATACGCCGCTGGCGAGTCGGGGCCTTACAAGGGCGGTGGCGGCGCGGTCTCAGCCTTTTCGATTGGACAGGACGGGAAACTGACGGCCCTCAACTCTCAGCAGCCGAATGGACGAGGCCCCTGTCATCTCGCCATCGATCAAACGGGTAAGACGGTCCTCGTGTCCAACTACGGCGACGGCAGCATGTCGAGCCTGCTGGTTGCCGACGACGGAACGCTCTCGCCATCCGCGTGGGTCGATAAGTATCCGACGCTCGGAAAGCAGAAACCACACGCGCATCACAGCGCTTTTGATCCCACAAACCGATTTGCTGTGACCTGCGAAGCCGGGCTCGATCGAATCGTTGTTTATCGGTTTGATGCGGCCACAGGATCGCTGACCGCCAATGATCCACCGTACGCTTCGACGACAGCCGACACTCACCCGCGTCATCTCACCTTCAGTCTTGATGGTCAGTTCTGCTACGACATCGATGAAAAGGCCATGAGCGTCACGGCGTTCCGCTTCAACGGCAAGACCGGAGTCCTGCGCCAGATACAGGCGATCTCCACGCTGCCGGCAGACTTCTCGGGCAAGGCGGGATCGACCGCCGAACTCATCCTGCATCCGTCCGGGAAATTCCTCTACGGATCGAATCGCGGCCCCGACAACATCGTCGGATACTCAGTCGATCAGAAGACCGGAAAGCTGACCCTCGTCGGGCACACATCCACGCTTGGCAAAACGTGTCGCAGCTTCGGGATTGATCCGTCCGGCCAATGGATGATTGTCGGCAATCAGAACTCCGACACGGTGGTGCAGTTTAATATCAACCAGAGCACCGGCAAACTGACACCGACCGGAACCACATTTGACCTGGGAGCACCGGTGTGCTTTCAGTTTCTGAAGGCGAAATAGCAGCGACGGGGGTCTGGCACAGTTTCCCGGACTGACGCAGTGCTATGCTCGCACGTCGTTCACGAGCCCGAATCAATGAGAGCGTTTTTCACATGACATCAAATACATTATTCGTTGCACTGCTCCTCGCGGTCGGAACCTGCTCGGTCAACGCGGCAGAGCCTCTGGTGATTGACCTCTGGCCGGGAGAGATTCCAGGCCCCGCAGCAAAGACCGATGGTCCGGAGCGTGATTTTACGAAACCGGATGACAATCTCATTGCCGGACGGCGGATCATCAAGCTTGGAAATGTCAGCAAACCACAGGCTCACGTTTTTCAGCCGGAAGCCAGCAAAGCGAACGGTGGTGCTGTTGTGATCTGCCCCGGTGGCGGGTTCAGCATTCTCGCCTGGGATCTCGAAGGGACTGAAGTTGCCGAGTGGTTCAACAAGCTTGGGTACACCGCCGTTGTGCTCAAGTATCGAGTTCCCACGCGGCAGCACGGTGAACCCGGCACGTGGGAAGGGCCCGTAATGGATACGCAGCGAGCACTCTCGCTAACTCGGGCGCATGCCGCTGAGTGGAATCTTGATCCGGCCAGAGTGGGAGTGCTTGGATTCTCAGCCGGTGGTGTCGCGGCGGCGTTGGCAGCCGTGAAGAAAGGTCAGCGTCTTTACGAACCATCGGACAAAGCGGATGAAATGTCGTGCGCCGCGGATTTCGCCATGCTGATTTATCCCGGCGGAACCATCGAGAACGACGGTTCGCTTAAAGCAGAGTATTCCGTCGACAAGAACACGCCGCCAATGTTCTTCGTCCATGCTGCCGATGACCGGGTAACGTGCCTGAGCAGCGTGGCATTGTTCACTGCATTGAAGAAGTCGGGCGTCTCTGCCGAACTGCACATCTACTCGTCAGGCGGACACGGCTACGGCCTGCGTCCCACCGAGTTCCCCGTGACTCAATGGCCCGAACGCGCCGAAACATGGCTCAGCCAGATGAAGCTTTCGTCGGCAGTCGAGCGCTGAGAGGGTCGCAAAAAACGAGGGCCGTCAGCGGCAGTCCGCTTTCCTGAGTTTCCGCTCCGGGACACTCAGAGCAGACCGACTTGAACAAACCCCGCACAGCAGATTCGCTCACCGAGACCTCATCCACGCAGCAGGCAGCGATCACGACGACGATCACGCAAGTTCGCATCCAAAGCACTCCTGCAGGATGCAACGCAGTTGTCGCTGGATTCGTGAATATAAACGGCGTGCGGCGTGCCCCGAAAGATCGGAGAATTAATCGCTCGCTCCGGATGATGTGCCGCCTTCCGCCGTAATCTGGGCCTGGGCAATTCCCACAGGCCCACTCGCTCAACTTATGGCCCTGGGGGCTTTAGTTTGACAACTTCGACATTGATTGGGAGGCACTGGCGTCGGTTGGGAGATAGAACAATCGAATTACCACATATTGCACAGCTAGGTCGTCACAAATTCGGTACATTTTTTCACTCGCGTTGCAGATGTTCCCTCCGATCGAGACATGCGTGACCGTCCCGCCTCAAGAAGCCAGGCCTGCCAATGATGACCTCCGTACAATTAGTTCGTGTTCTCGTCGTCGAAGACAGTCTCGTGAACCAGAAGATGCTCACAGCTCTGCTGGCCCAACGGGATTGCACAACCGAAGTGGCGCTCGACGGTCAGGAAGCTATCAACATACTCGTTGCATCTCAGTTCGACCTGATCCTGATGGACGTGCAAATGCCGATCATGGACGGGCTGACAGCCACGAGGCTGATTCGGCAACAGGAAGCAGCAGCAGACAGGCACACAACAATTGTCGCAGTGACGGCAGGAGTTGATCGGCAGGAATGCCTTGATGCCGGCATGGACGACCTTGTCAGCAAGCCCATTCGCCCGGCAGTACTCGATGAATTACTGAGCCGGATCAGGCACGACAACAGTTTGTAGCAGGTGCCGTAATTCTTCAGCTCGGCTTTACGATGTGATATCTGCCGATCTGAAGTCTTACGATTTAAGGTGCATCTTGAACAAACGCCTTCGCAATGACAGTAATACCGTGGTGACAAGTCAATTGAATCGACGTCAGTTTGTGCAGAACACCGCGATGGCTGGTGCAGGGTTCTGGAGCCATCTATCGAACGTCTGGGGGCATGAAGTCGGCCCGGACGAGAATCAAAAGCGAGAATGGATCCGAGCCATTCAGGGTGGCTCGGCCCCGTTGAGCAATTTCGACTACGCCTCTGTTTTGACGGAAGCAATGCTGCTCGGCAATGTAACCATTCGAACAGGCAAGCCACTTGAGTACGATGGCGAGACGGGAACAGTCACGAATCATCCCAACGCGGCGAGTCTGATCAATCCACCCGCTCGAAAAGGCTGGGAACTTTAATGCGTCGCTCAGTCCGGACTGCGACAAGGTCAAAGTCACCGGGCTTCGATTGAGCAACCGGGTGAACCGTCGTCCCCAAGTGAAGTATTACAACTCCGGCCACTTACTGAGGCATTCATGAAGTATCTGACGAACGTCCTTGTTCTAACCCTGATGGCGGCGCTGACGGCGGTTGCCTCGGACTGCGTGCAGGCGGCTGAATGGGCTCCTGAGAAGCAGAAGGAGTCGGTGTTTACGGAGCGGACACTGGAGACCTTCCAGCACGGAGTCAAAGAGGAATGGGGCTATGAGGCTCCTCAGCGGGATACGTTCCTGGTGCTCCATCCGCAGCAGGTACGAGCGAACGCGCCGCTGTACGTCGTGTTGCATTCCGCGGGCCACGATGTCCATTCATGTCTGGCGTGTACGACTCAAGTGGGTAATCACGACATCTACCATGCGCCGCCTGGTTTC
>CALDJX010000581.1 GCA_937899075.1 uncultured Planctomyces sp.
GGGAGATTCCGGGGTTAACAACTTTACCGTTGACAGCAACGGCGGATTGCTTCGAGTTACTGAAGGAGCGGCGTCAATCACCGTCGCGACTTCCACAACGACGGTCAACGTCAACGGTGGCAGCGAAAACGACCTCATTACGATCACTGATCTTGCAGACGTTAACCCGCTGGTGCTGACGATCGACGGTCAGGCTGACAACGACACGATCACGGCCGCAGATTCCAACATTGGGAATGTCAGGATGTTCCTGAACGGCGGAACCGGAAACGACACCATCACTGGTTCACGGAATGGCGACAGCATCAACGGCGACGGTGGTGACGACTCGGTCCTCGGCGGACTGGGCAATGACACGGTCGACGGCGGCGAAGGCAACGACACCTTGAACGGTGAAGCCGGCAACGATTCGCTGCTCGGCAACACCGGCAACGATCTGATGGACGGCGGCGAAGGAAATGACATTCTGTCGGGCGGGCTTGGCAATGACACCGCCATTGGCGGCCTGGGGAATGACTCGCTGTTCGGTGGCTTTGGCGAGGACGTTCTGAACGGTAACAGCGGAAACGATTTCGCCGACGGCGGTCGCGACAACGACCAGGTGCTCGGCGGCAGCGGAGACGACTCGCTGAAAGGCGGCACCGGCGACGACACCATTCGAGGGCAGTCCGGCAGCGATCTGATTAAAGGCGGCGACGGCAACGACAACATTCAAGGCGACAGCGGAGATGATGTCATCGATGCCGGCGACGGCGATGACAACGTGAACGGCGGCAACGGCAACGACATTATCACCGGCAACGATGGCAACGACACGCTCAACGGAATGAGTGGTGCTGATACGCTGCTGGGCGGCGACGGGGCCGATAACCAGATCGGCGGAGCGGGCGTTGATTCTCTTTACGGAGAAGAAGGCGACGATTCGTTGATGGGCGGCGGTTCGATTGACCAGTTCAATGGTGGGGAAGGTGCGGACGTACTGGTGAGTCCGGACGCTGGCGAGTTTGACAACAACAACCTCGCTATCTCAGCTTCGGTGATGGAAGCACTCGCTCTGCTGAACGGTTTCTGATCGACGAGTCTGACACTACGACAAAGTCATTAAGCCCCGGTTGCCCAGTGCAGCCGGGGCTTTTTGCGTTGCACTTTTGTAGGTCAGGCTTTGCCTGACGAAGTCCCCCAACACTCGGCCTGCAACATTTGCGGGTGGCCAGGAGACTCCTGGTGTCAGATCCAGAGTTTCAAACAGGAGAAAACAGAGAGTGCAGAGACAGAATTCGATTCCTGTCTCTGCTCTCTCTGTTTTCTCCTGTTTGCAGTCTCTTCGATCGGATTATCCGCAGGACTTCGTCAGGCAGAGCCTGACCTACTGATGCGCGCACGACAGTCCGGTATGGCAGGTGAGTTCGGATTTTCACGACTGGGCGAATTGAAGCGTCGGGAATTAACGCCGATCTGGCAGGAAAGTCAGCGACTTCACGAAACTCGGTCCAGGTTATCTAAAGCGGGGATGTTGCCAGAAGGCAACGAACCCGCAGAACACTCCCTCGGAACTAACAAACCCTCACACCGTGGCACCGACCGGCTGGGCGAGCGAAGCGATTTGATATCCACCGCTTGCTTCGAACCGGAAAACGATGCCTTCGATCAAGAACTGAACATGAGGAGAACATTGTCGTGCGAATTACCCACTGGTTGACACGCCTGCAGAATCGTCGCCCTTCGAAATCAAGTCGCCGATCAAATTCTCTACAGAGAACTGAAGCACTGGAGCAACGCACGCTGTTGACGACAGCGGGTGTTCTGATCGCGGGCAATCAACTGTCGATTTTTGCCGATGGCGGCGACAGTGTTACTGTCCAACGAAATGCGACCTCAGGGAATGTCGAAGTCCTTGACGCAAACATGCAGCCGGTCCTGGCAATTCCTTCGATCCAGGCCAGCAGCCTGACCGTCCTCAACGTCTTCACTGGCGACGCCGACAACACGATCGACGTCAGTCGTGTCACCGCTTCGGAATTCTCGGCCCTGACGTCGATCTCAATCGAAGCGGGCGACGGCAACGACACCATCATCGGCAGCGATGAATTCGGCGAGATGATCGACGGCAACGACGGCAACGACACGATCACCGCGGGAGCCGGAGACGACACCATCGACGGTGGCGACGGCAACGATTCAATTACGGCTGGCGACGGCAACGACTTGATCGACGGCGACGACGGCCAGGACTTTATCGACGGCGGCACTGGTAATGACACAATCAACGCCGGAAATGGCCAGGATTCGGTGTTCGGTGGCGCCGGCGATGACAGCATTAACGCCGGTGACGGCCTCGACAGTGTCGACGGAGGAGCCGGAGCGGACTTCGTGAATGGAGGTTCGGGTTCTGACACGCTCAACGGCGGAGCAGATAACGACATTGTCTTTGGTGGTTCAGAAAACGACAGCATCAGCGGCGGCGATGGCAACGACGTCGTCAATGGCCAGGCCGGCAACGACACCGTCAGCGGCGACGCCGGGATCGATACGGTACTCGGCGGCGGCGGCAGTGACTCGTTGCTCGGAGGAGCCGGTGACGACATCCTCAACGGCCAGAGCGGCAACGACACACTTTTCGGTGAAGACGGACTGGACCGAATCTTCGGCGGCAGCGGCAATGATTCACTGGACGGCGGAACGGGTAATGACACGCTCCGCGGTCACAGCGGCAACGACACACTCGACGGCGGAGTCGGCAACGACAGCATGGACGGCGGCACGGGCGACGACCTGTTGTTCGAACAGGAAGTGGTCATCCTTCCGAGTCTTTCAATCTCGGATGCTGCATCCGTCATCGAGGGCGACACTGGCACGGTCACCACAACGTTTACCGTGACACTCTCGGCGGTCAGTACATCAACGGTCTCAGTTGACTTCGCGACAACGGATGGCGGGGCCACAATTGCAGACAACGATTATGTCGCCGTTCCTTCGACAACACTCACGTTTGCACCAGGCACAACGACTCAAACGATAACCGTCACGATCAATGGTGACACACAGGTAGAGCCTGACGAGTCGTTCTTCGGTCAGCTTTCAACTCCCATTGGAGCCATCATCCAGGACCCGATCGGCATTGCAACAATCAACGATGACGATACGGCATTTAGACTCGTCGCCACCGACTTTAATGGGAACATCTACGAAGTAGACCAATCAACGGGTGCGACAACACTGATTGGTAACTCGGGGTTTTCGGGATTTCATGGGCTGACGCGAGGACAAGGCAGCCAAATCTTTGGAATCAACGGGAATCCCGTACTGCAACTGCTTGATGTTGATCCTTTAGCAGCAACGGCATCACTCGTTGGCGCGCTAACTCCTGCTCCGACGGAGACGATTGAGGGCGATCTGGCCTATGACCTGACCACTGATACGATCTATGCGTCGTTTTCTGGCGGTACGACGACACCTCCCAGGCTCTATCAGATCGACCCGTTAACTGGAGCGACGATCAATCTGGGGCCACTGCTGACTAATGGAACACCGCTGGCCGGAACGTCCTTTATCAATATCGACGCGCTGACCTTTCGAAACAACGAACTGTTCGGAATCATCGCCACTGGTCTCGCCGGTGGAGCAGACGCTGCCTTTGAAGATGCGTTAATCCGCATCGACACTCAAACTCGAGAATTGACGGTCGTTGGATCGCTCGGGCCGACAATCGACTTTATGAACGGAGCGTCGGGACTGGCTTACGACAATCTTCGAGATGTGTTTGTCGCCGCAAACAATACGAATTTCTATGAGATCGATCCGGCAACGGGAGCAGCGACGCTGATCGGAGTCATCGGGCCAACTACTAACAACGTGTCCGGTCTTCTGTTTCAGCCCACTCCTGTGGCAACTACAGTGTCAGTATCGAATGTGACCGTTGCAGAAGGAAATTCGGGAACGGCCAACGCGACATTTACGATAACATTGTCTGCTCCCCAAGCCTCGACGACGACCGTCGATTACACGACGGTCGATTCCAACGCGACGGACGGTACAGACTACGTCGCCGATGCAGGGACGATTACCTTCACCCCCGGGCAGATCAGCCAGACAGTCACGATTACGATTAATTCAGACTCTCTTCCCGAGCCGGACGAGATTTTCTTTCTGCAGCTTTCCAACCCGTCGGGAATCGTTGTTCTCGGCAATCCGGTTGGCGTCGGGTCGATCACCAATGACGACATTGATGGGTCTGCCGACACGATGCTGGGCGGAACCGGCGACGACACGATCATTGCTCAGAATGGTAGTGACTTCCTCAACGGCGGGTCGGGAGATGATTCCATCAGCGGCGAAGCTGGCGACGACACGATCGACGGCGGCGACGGTAACGACACTATCGACAGTGGAGCGGGTGACGACATCGTTGCGGGTCAAAGCGGCAATGACGTGATCTCAACGGGATCGGGCAATGACACGATCATCTGGAACGGAATCGGAAACGGTGCAGACACTGTCGTTGATTCGGCCGGCGTGCAGACCGTCACGGTGCAGGGCGACTCCAGCGTCAACAACTACATCGTTGACAGTAACAACGGGCGACTTCGAGTCCGCGAAGGCGGAGCGTCGATCACCGTCAGCAATTCAACATCGACCATCAACGTACTGGGTGGAAGTGCCGATGACTTTATCACGATCAACTCGATCGGCGACGTTCGGGCTCTGGTGCTCAACATTGATGGTCAGGCCGACAACGACACGATCACGGCGTTCGACGCGAACATCGGTAAAGTGCGTCTTCGACTGAACGGCGGAAACGGCAACGACACCATCACCGGCTCCCGCGACAACGATACCATCAACGGTGACAACGGCGACGACTCGCTCTTTGGTGGCCTCGGCAACGACCTCTTCGACGGTGGAGAAGGTGACGACACGATGGCCGGAGACGGTGGCAACGACACCATGCTCGGCAACATCGGGAATGATTCGGTGCAAGGCGGAGACGGCAACGACGTCATCTTCGGCAACCTTGGGAATGACACGCTTGGCGGAGACGCAGGCAACGACACGATTTCTGGCGGCTTTGGTAATGACGTTCTGAACGGGAACGCGGGCGACGACCTGCTGGCGGGCGGCCAGGATAACGACAAACTGCTCGGCGGCAGCGGTTCTGATTCACTCAGCGGCGGTACAGGTGACGACACGCTTCGCGGCCAGGCTGACAACGATTTCATCAAGGGCGGTGACGGAGACGACATGGTCTTCGGAAACGGTGGCGACGACATTGTTGACGGCGGCGACGGAGACGACTGGCTCCGACTTGGCAGTGGCGACGACATTGTCAGCGGCGGAGACGGCCAGGACACGATCAACGGCGAATCCGGCAACGACACGATTCTGGGCGGCAACGGAGCCGACAACGTGATCGGTGGTTCGGGAGTTGATTCGCTGTACGGAGAAGAGGGCGACGACTCGCTGAACGGCGGTGGGTCGACCGATCAATTCAACGGCGGCGAGGGAATTGACATTCTCATCAGCGGCAACGTCAACGAATTCGACGACAACAATCTTCTGATTGAAACGTCGGTTCTCGAAGCATTGGCTTTGCTCAACGGATTCTGATCACCGAGGCTCAGCCGCAAATACAACATCCAATACCTTGCTGAAGTTTTGAACGCAGAGACCGCAGAGGAAAAAGCCGCAGAGGATTCGGAGAACTTTCCGTTCCTCTGCACTTCCTTGGCGAACTCTGCGTTCTTTTCTTTTGGGAATGCGGATTAGCCACGGATTACACGGATGGAAAAAGGATGCCACGTGAAGCGATCCGGGCGGCTTCACAATTCAAAGACCTGGACCTTTCAGATGACAACGATAGACCGACGATTTCTCAAATGAGTCAACGACAGCTTCTCGCAGCATCCTTGACGATCCATTTTTTTTCGTGGTTCGCTTCCTGGTATCAGGACTTCGTCAGGCGGAGCCTGACCTACGAATTGCTACGCGATCCAGTCGCCGATCACTTTTCCGCCGACGTCGGTCAGGCGGAAGTCGCGGCCCTGGAAGCGGTGCGTCAGTTTGAGATGGTCGAGCCCGAACTGGTGCAGCATCGTGGCGTGCAGATCGTTGGCGTGGACGGGCTTGTCCTGAACTCCCCAGCCGACTTCATCCGACGAACCGTACGTCACGCCACCCTTCAAGCCGCCGCCAGCCAGAAACATGCTGTACGACGCGGGGTGATGATCGCGGCCGGTGTTCGCGTTTCGTCCTCCGCGATTTTCGCCCAGCGGAGTGCGGCCGAATTCGCTGCCCCACACAACCATCGTTGAATCAAGCAGGCCTCGTTGCTTCAGGTCTTTGATCAAAGCGGCTATCGGCTGGTCGACGACTTCCGCGTTGTAAGCAAGTTCTTTGTCCAGGTTGCTGTGGTGATCCCACGATGCGTAAATGATATTCACGAATCGGACTCCGCGTTCAACCATGCGTCGAGCCAGCAGGCAGTTTCGCGAGAAGCTTTCACGCGTCGATCCTGACTGACCTCGACCGCCGCCTTTCGGTTCTTCTGTTCTGTCGACGCCGTACGCTTCCAGTGTCGACTTCGACTCGCTGGAAAGATCGATCAATTCCGGAGCCGATGTCTGCATGCGGAATGCCAGTTCGTAGCTGGCGATGCGGCTGGCGATTTCCGGATCGCCGAGTTGTTCAAGCCGTCCGGCGTTCACGTTTCGCAAAACGTCCAGACCTTTGCGTTGAAGCTCCGGCGGCAGACCGTTCGGGTTCGACAGGTTCAGCACCGGCTCGCCCTGATTGCGGAACAGAACTCCGGAATAAACCGAGGGAAGAAATCCGCTTTGCCAGAGCGTCGCTCCGCCACTGGAACCTCGTCCGCTGTTCAGCACGACGTAGCCCGGCAGGTTTCGAGATTCGCTGCCGAGTCCGTAAGTCAGCCACGAACCCATCGTCGGAAGCCCGAACGTTCCGCGGCCGCACTGCATGAGTAGCTGGCCGGGATGATGGTTGAACTGCTCGGAATGCATCGACCGAACCATCAGCAGGTCGTCGGCGCACGTCGCGATGTTCGGCAGGAATTCCGAGAACTCCATCCCGCTTTCGCCGTGCTTCGTGAAGGTCCGCTTTGTCCCGAGCAGGGTCGCCGTTTCCTTCTTGATAAACGCAAATCGGACATCTTTGAGGATCGACTCGGGCAGCGGCTGGCCGTGCAGTTCGTTCAGCTTCGGCTTCGGATCGAAGAGGTCCAGGTGCGATGGCGCTCCGGCCATAAAGATGAAGATACACGACTTCGCCGGCCCATCATGATGCGTCGATCGAGGGGCCAGCGGGTCGGCAGACTCCGATCGGTCAGCATCGTCGGCCGAGGCAAGCAGCCCTTCGTCGCTGAGCAGGCTTGCCAGAGCGGCTGTGCCAATGCCGCTGGCGGAAGACGTCAGAAACGATCGCCGAGTCTGCTCGGCAAGATGCATCTGGTCGACGCTGGGTTTTGACAAAGCCATGAAACTTCTCAATTGATTGCGAGATCCGAATATTCAAGTCAGGACAAAGCATAAGCAAACGATGATCGAAGCCAAACTGATGATGACCTGGTAAGTGTGTCACGGCACACGGATTTGATTCCACAAAACTGACGCAAAGGCGCGGAGACGCGAAGGTTCGCAAAGGGTTCGAACAGAAACTTTGCGAAACTCTGCGGCTTAGCGCCTTTGCGTCAGACCAAATGCTTTGGCGATTTCCAGACGGTTATTCGTGAGGCGAGCATTTTGGGGCGAGTTTCAGGCAGCTTTGCAAATCGGCGTCACTGTGCCAACAATTCCGCTGCACGCTCGTCGGATGTCCAATCAGCCACTCAGGATCATCGCATGAAAGTTGTCAGCCCCTCGTACAGTCTTACCATTCGGCTTCGTTATCCGGATTCTGCCGGAGCATTGGGGCGAATCACCTCGATCATTGGCGACATTGGAGGCTCGATCGGCGCGGTCGACATTGTGGACGTCAGCGGGAACGCGATCACTCGCGACTTCACGGTCAACACGTCCGACATCGAGCACGGCGAGAAGATTGTCCAACTGCTCAAGGACAACGGCGAAGTCGACGTCCTGAAAGTTTCGGACCGCACGTTCCTGATGCACCTGGGCGGGAAGATCGAAGTCAACTCGCGAGTGCCCGTCAAAACTCGCGACGACCTTTCGATGGCCTACACGCCGGGCGTCGCGCGAGTCTGCATGGCGATCTACAAGGACCCCGACGCGGCGTACAACCTCACCATTAAGAAGAACACCGTCGCGGTTGTTTCAGACGGAACCGCGGTGCTCGGGTTGGGCGACATTGGCCCGCGAGCGGCCATGCCAGTCATGGAAGGCAAAGCGCTGCTCTTCAAGGAGTTCGCCGGCGTCGACGCGTTTCCGATTTGCCTGGACACCAAAGACCCCGAAAAGATCATCGAAACCTGCAAGCTGATCGCTCCGGGTTTTGGCGGCATCAATCTTGAAGATATCTCGTCGCCGCGCTGTGTCGAAATCGAGCAACGGCTGCACAAAGAACTCGACATCCCGGTCTTTCACGACGATCAGCACGGCACAGCCATCGTCGTGCTGGCCGCTTTGACGAATGCGTTGAAAGTTGTCAACAAAAAGGCAGCGGATATCCGAGTCGCCATGAGCGGTGCCGGTGCCGCGGGGATGGCCATCGCCAAACTGTTGAAGCTGGCCGGGGTTGAGCACATCGTTGTTTGCGACCGCACCGGAGCCATCTACAAAGGCCGCACCGAACGCATGAATCCGGTTAAAGACTGGCTGGCGGAAAACACGAACGAAGCTGCCGAAACCGGCTCGCTCACGGATGCCATGAAGGGGGCTGACGTCATGATCGGAGTCTCCGCTGCCGGGCTGGTTTCTGTCGACGATGTCAAAGGTATGGCCGCCGACGCAATTGTGTTCGCACTGGCCAACCCTGATCCCGAGATCATGCCCGAAGACGCCGAGCCTTACGTCAAAGTGATGGCGACCGGCCGGTCCGATTACCCCAACCAGTGCAACAACGTGTTGTGTTTTCCCGGTCTGTTTCGAGGCTTGCTCGACGTGCGAGCCCACTCGGTCACTGACGACATGAAACTCGCCGCAGCCGTCGCGATCGCGAGCGTGATCAGCGACGAGGAACTCCACCCGGACTACATCATCCCCAGCGTGTTCAACCGCAAAGTCGCACCGGCCGTCGCCAACGCCGTCGCAGAAGCCGCGATCAAAGCAGGTGTTGCAAGAAAGTCGCAGGAGTCGGCGCAATAATCGCTCAAGGGTGACACTGGTTGCTTGCAACCTGTGCGGCGAAGCCGCAAGAGGTAATTCTTACTGGGTGGCCCGACCGCGTGCGGTTGGGTGCCGAAGGCACAAGATGATTCCCCCTCAGTCGCCGATGAAGTTTCTGCGATTCAATTCAGTAAGTACGCGAACGATGAATCATCTTGTCGCTTCGCGATCCAGCCATACTGGCTGGACCACCCAGTGACACATTCTCAAAACCACAGACAAGCCATGAATCTCGAACGTTACAGCCGACAAACCCGCTTCCCGCAGCTTGGCGAAGAGGGGCAGAGAAAGCTGCTCGCCAGCCGGGTGCTGCTTTGTGGATGCGGTGCGCTGGGGACGGTGCTTGCTGAAACGCTCACGCGAGCCGGTGTCGGGTTTCTGCGAATCGTTGATCGAGATTTTGTCGAATACAGCAATCTTCAGCGTCAGGTTCTCTTCGACGAAGACGACATTAAGAACCAGTTGCCGAAGTCGATTGCTGCCGCGAGAAAGCTCGAAAAGATCAACAGCGATGTCACGATCGAACCGGTCGTGGCAGACGTTGAGTATTCAAACATCGGCAAACTGGCCGAAGGCGTCGATTTGATTCTCGACGGCACCGACAACTTCGAGATCCGTTTTCTGATCAACGACCTGTCGCTCGACACAGGCATTCCCTGGGTTTACGCCGGTTGCATCAGCAGTCACGGGCAGACGATGCCGATCTTCCCGAACGAATCCGCCTGCCTGCGATGCCTGATTGATTCTCCACCCGATGCGGGGTCGACCGAAACCTGCGACACGGCAGGCATTCTTGGCCCAACCGTCAACGTGATCGCCTCGTTGCAGGCCATGACCGCGATCAAAATCCTGGCCGGCCGCCGCGAAGACGTCGCACTTTCGCTGACGATGATCGACGTCTGGGACGGCACGCTGCGGCAGATGAACGTGTCCGATCTGCGAGAACAGGCCGACTGTGCCGCGTGCAAGCACGGAGAACGACTCTGGATAACCGGTCAGCAGGGTTCTCAGTCAACGATCCTGTGCGGCCGCAACGCCGTGCAGATTCGTCCTCAGGAACCAGCGGCGTTGTCGCTCGATGAAATGGCCAGCAAGCTGAGCGAATCCGGGACGGTCACCCAGAACGCGTTCCTGCTGCGAGTCTCGCTGACCGACCCCGACTACGAGATCACTCTCTTCAAAGACGGTCGAGCGATTATCAAAGGCACCGACGAACCCGCCCTCGCCCGAGCCATCTACGCCCGCTACATCGGCCTGTGAGCCGGCTTCGTGTAGGTCAGGCTGTGCCTGACGAAGTGCCTTCAGAGATCGCACGACGCTTGGAATCGACGGATAAACTCGTTGACGACGACTGAGTGTGTCGCGACCAGCATGTGTCCGGCGCCGCTTACGACGTGGTCAGGGCGAGTCCGCTCAACGGGAAAAGTGCGGTCAGCTTCTCCGTGGTTCTGCGCAATCGGGACACCCGGATCACATCCTTTCCACCGGAGCGTTGTTCGCGCTGCCCAGGAAAAGAACGGCGAGGTCAGCATTTTATCGCTTCGTCGTTTTGCGCCGCGTCCCATGGAAGAGGAGAACAACCCAGTGGCCGAGGATGCGAGAGCATTGAACGCAGGCTGCGGAAGAAGACCAATTGGTCGCAGAATGCGAAAGCGAAATGGCATTTCCCGAGGCGAACGAATGCTGGAAATCAGTATGCAGCCCGATGAATCGAGATGACGAGCCAACTCAAGAGCCACAATGCCGCCGAACGAGACGCCACCCACCGCACACTGGCCAATTGGGCGAATGGTTTCGGCGATCCGCTCGGCAAAAGTGGCAAGCGTGTCGGACGAGTGATGCGCAGGCCAATGAGGCACAACCAAATTGGGAAACGCCGACTGTTGGGCCGCGAGTAGACGATGGTCGGCCATCATGCCGGGCAGAAGAATCAGTGGCTTCGCATCAGTCATTGCGTTTCTACGGTTCAGTGACCTGGTGACGCACCCAGCAGTTTTTCCTGAGAGTCAGACAGACGGCTGCCAGTACTTGAGCATGTGGTCGCGGATTATTGGGATCGGGCAGTCGTAGACATCGTGAACAACGATCGCCGCGCCGGCGACCTTGAGGGTGAGTCCAGAGCTGATGGGGTTCCACATTGACATCGCTTTGCCTTTGTAGCCTGGTCCGAGATCGACCGACTGTAGTTCTTCCCAGGCAAGGATACCCTTGATGTCTCCTTGACTTAGCGCGATGCCTTTCGGGCTGATGATCAGACTGGATTCGCGCCAGTCTTTCAGGCCCTTTGCTTCGCCGCGGCTACTGAGCAACGAAATCAACATCCCGGCAAAGCCGAAGATACCTAAGGCAATTGCTACAGCTGTGAAGTTATCGGAAACTTCTCGCGATTGGGCCATGATTGCCCACGCAATTGCGGTTACCAGAATCGCAAAGAATTGACCGGCTGCGTATCGACCTTGAATACCCGTCGCCAGACTACGGCGTGCACAGAAGGTGAATATCTGGTCCTGGTCGAAAACGTCCCGCTGTTCGTCGAGGTGCTTACGAAGATCGCGATGCACGTGATCGGCGCCCGTCGTCGGAAGTTGCGAATACAGAAAGCGATACAACTCCGAATGGTTGATATTGAGTTTCGACGGGATCTCAAGGATGCCCTCTGCGTGGAAGACCTGAATCGACTTGGCAGGAAGTATTTCAGTCGGGTTTCGACAGACACCTCCGATGCACAGACCCTGAATCTGCTGGAACAGAATGATTGGCCCGGTCTCCACTTCCAATGCATCTTTGGTGATCTCAGCTTTGAACGCCGCTCGGATCGAAAGTGCGCTCATCACTGCCATCGCTGCCGGCAGGATGGCAAACACTCTCAACCCGACCATGCCCATCGAGTAAGACGCCACGACAAGGATGCAGGCCAGAGGACCACCGAAGGTGACAATCTTAGGCGTTCGCGAGGTTGAGTAGACGGACTCACCAATCATTGAATGTATTCCAGATAGCCTACGACGGCGTTATGAAGGCAGTGAATAATCATCGGAAGGGCCAGGCCACCACTCAACAGTCGCAAGTAGGCCAGGGCGACTCCGATGATGATCAGTACCGGAATGCTGAATGGCTGACCGATATGGGCCATGCCGAAGATGAGCGCTGAAAGCCAGACTGCCGTTTCTCGATTCACGACGTTTCGAAGACAGTCAAACATGATGAATCGAAAGAAGAACTCTTCGGTAACCGCTGGCAGGATCGTGATCAGAATTCCCCACCAGATCCATTGAGCAGTCGATTCAAACTGAACGTGTACCTGAGGCACGTCGAGCATCTGAATCAGAACCCAGTGATATCCAATATTCAGACCGAGCAGTCCCGCGAGGACGAGTCCGCCGATCGGCCAGGCAAGCAGCCGGGTCGAAGTCGATGGCTCCAGCGGAACCGTGGGAACTTTGACGTGAGAAGCGGCACCTATGGTCAGCGCCAGTCCGAAGAACGAAACGACAGTCGTAAGGACCAGTAATTCGCCGTCGGTCAAACCGTTGTTTGGACCGCCAAACAGCACCCGAACATGCACAAAGACTCCGTGAACCACGGATATTGCCAGCATGGCGGCGAACCAGAGCAACGCATGAATCAGTGCTTGATGGTGTGTGCTTGAATTCTCAACCAGAGTTGCCGACACATTCTGTGGGTTGAGAGATTTCGCGTCACAGTAGGGGCAGACAGACGCTGCCTCCGAAATGCTCTTGCGACATCTCCAGCAGTCAACAATCGCTTCTTCGAATTCGTCGTCCGCGAAGATGTCGCTGTTCGCAAAAATCTCGTCCTGATCTGCCGCGGGCGGCTCAGGATAATCCGACTGATCCGCCAGCGGCTCTCCCCACGATTCGGGCTCCATCAAGCGGGCTCCGGAGTGGCTGCGCTATCCAGTTCCTTTTGATAGGCAAGAGCTGCGGATACAGATTTCACCAGCCCCACAATAATCACAATCTTGATGATAAGTCCCTGCAGAAGAGTCGTCGGATCAATCAACGCAAAAACTGCGGCAGCGCCGATGTAAAGCACCAACGCCGAGATTGTAATAGGCACGGGGAACTTGTTGACGACGACTCCGAAGACGATGAAGACAATGCCCAAAGCAGCAGCTCCACCGGCCACAAGCTGAGTAATCTGCACGGCCTTATCGATGTCGACAATGAACCCCTGCTGCTGCAGAACCTGGGCTTGCTTTTCGACACTGGACTTCGCAGTGGCGATGACGAAGCCATTGACCACCAAAGTAAGAATGCCGATGAACAATAGAATTGTCCGCGCCGACTTCAATTGTTTCTGACGAGCGGATTGCGACAGACTTCCAAGCTGCGAATCAGACATTGCGGTTGCCTCTTACGTTGGCCACATGATGAGGAGGATGTGTCCACGGCCGACAGAATCCGACGAAAGGATCGATTTTACGACGCTGAACACAAAGTGAACAGTAGTGGCGAATCATGCCGGCAGTTGCCCCGATATGCCAGCGTGACGACGTTTGTATTCTTAAGGCGAGAAACCTGTCGTCGCACCGGCTGTCGGGATTTGGCGTCTCGAACTCATGAATCGTTAACGGCGTTACTGCTGTGCCGTGGCTGCGCGGCGGAGCGATTCGACGTGATAGTTGAACCAGATTGGGCGGAGGGTTTTGATCATCTCGGTGCGGCGGTGGGCGAGGCCTTCGAGTTCGATGTAGGTGTGGTCGATGTTGTGCTCGACCAGGGCGGCGTGGAAGTCTCGGACCGTTGGTAAGTGGCCGCCGTCTTTCGTTCCGCAAGCGATCAGAATTCGCAGATTACGTTTCACTTTCCACTTGTTCTTTTCGAGCAGCTTGAACACGTCGTTGTTGATGTAGTTTTCGATGTTCGGTCCCAGGAAGTTATTGGGGTAAACATCGGGCATCGATGGGTCAAAGTTCTCGGAAATTCGCGGCACGTTGCCCGCCTGGCAGAACAACGAGCAGAACAGGTCCGGATACTTGATCGCCAGCCGCGTCGATCCTCGACCACCCATCGAGAAGCCTTCGATACACCGTCCATGCCGAGCGGCGATCGTGCGATAGGTCGTGTCGATGTAAGGAATCATTTCCTTGATAAACATCGTCTCGATCGGAAAGCGTCCATCGAACGAGTCTTTGTAGAACGTGCTTTTGCCACCGTTGGGCAGGACTACGATCATCGGCGGCCACTTGCCTGCGACGATGCCTTCGTGCAGAACCTCGACGTCTTCAAAGCTGTGAAACTCGTTCCCGCCGTTGCCGTGCAGGTTGTAGATCACCGGGTAACGCCCGTCTTTGTTTTTCTGGTCGTCATACCCTGGCGGCAGATAGAGGCAATAGCCCACGTCCTGCCCGGCCGCCTCGCTGCGAAACGTCCGATGAGTGACACCGGTCGGAAGCTCTTTATTCCCCAGTTCATTCACCCAGACAATTGACGGGCCGGTCGGTTGGTCGGTCTTCTTCTTTCCCTGCTGGCTGGCAGCCTGCTGCGCCAATGCGGGAGCGATCAGAATCGTGACGACGAGAAGTGGGAAAAAATCGCGGACATAATTCATCGGTGTTCTCGGAACAGGAATTCAGGCGGACGATTCAAAAAGACGAAACGGGTTCACACTTATCGTAGAACTGAATCCGTCATCGCACGAGCGTACGCAGTGAATCGTCGACGACTCGGAAAGGTCTCGCTGTCCCGCCTTGCCGACGGAAGTTTGACGAACGTATTCGACAGTGCAATTCTTATGCGGCTCGACGCTGATCTTCGACTTGCCGGAACGGAATAAGCTTCTCAAAACCCTTCACAGATCGGATGTTGAGGTCGCGTTGCGGGAACGCGATTTCGAGACCGGCGCTGTCAAATTCTCTCTCGATGGCCGTGTTCAATTCATGGACGACAGCAACGTATGACGAACGACTGGCGATGAAAATTCTCAGCTCGAAGTCGAGAGTGCTGTCGCCAAAGCCGGTTAAAAGTGCTCCCGGTGCGGGCTCGTCAAGTACCAGCGGGTGTTTTCCCGCAATCTCCATCAGCAGTGCGTGAACCCGAGTGGTGTCGGTGCCGTAGGCCACGCCAACCTTGAAGACCACCCGAGTGATGGGATCAGACAGCGTCCAGTTGATGAACTCGTCGGTGATAAATCGCTTATTGGGCACGACAAGTTCTCGACGGTCCGGATCGGTAATGGTGGTCGCTCGAATCCGCATCTTCGTGACCGTGCCCGTGGTCCCTCCGACTGTGACAAGATCGCCCACTCGGACGGGCCGTTCGAATAACAGGATGAGTCCTGAAACGAGGTTTCCAAAGATTTCCTGCAGGCCGAATCCAAGCCCTACGGTCATGGCCGCGACCAGCCACTGAATACTGCCCCAGGTGACTCCGATCGTACTCAGTGCCCAGATCCATCCAACAGTCGTCACGCCGTAACGTGAAAGCGTCGTGGCCGCGTATCTGCCTCCGGCGTCGAGCGGCGACCGGTCGAACAACACTGCCTCCAGCAGTCCCGGCAGATTTCGAGCAGCGACACAGGTAATAACAATGAGTCCAATACTGATCAGCACATGACGCAGCGTCACGGCCTGCTGCTCAGAGATCTCTTCAACCGAGACAGAACCATCCGGTGCTGTCACTGCCTTCTCCGCCACAACCGTTGTCTTACCGAATTCAATTCGGTCCAGAACGCCCAATGCGGGCAGCACACTATTCCAGATCGTCCAGCAACCGACCACCAGCAAGACGGTCGCGGTCATATTGACCAGTCGTCCAAGTTGCCGCCGTATGACGACAGAATGAGATTCGTCATTGTCAGAGACGCCGACCGTTAACGGTGTGAACGTTACATGCGACGGCGTCTTGTCGGATTCAGTCGGATTTTGCTCGCTGGAAGTTGGCGATTCACCGACCGATGCCGCTCCGATGGCGGACGGGTCTTCTGAGTTTGTCGCGATTCCATTCAGTTGTTCTTCTTCGTCGCGGCGATGCAGGCGTCTGTCGAGTTCTTCGGCAATCACTGCCAGCCAGCGACGGACCAGTGCTACACAGATCGCGATGGTTGTTGCCAGCCAGAGAGTCTGCACGAGGCGTTCAGAAAGGTGCTCCGCCGTGAAAAAGTAACCAGCCGCAGCCAGCGTTCCTAACGCAAGCGGGCACGCCAGACCGAACAGATAGACGAACTTTGGCAACCGTCCGACCGACGTTGACGGGTGCTCGACAGTGCTGAGGACGCCGTCGCGAGGGTGCAATACGCGGTGGGCGATAAACGACAGCAACAACATCCCACCGATGAACAGCGTGCGTCCGAGCGAATCGATCCAGACTTTGTCACCGTG
>CALDJX010000582.1 GCA_937899075.1 uncultured Planctomyces sp.
CGTTCCCGTACTTTTCGAGATCTTCCAGCGAGTAAACCTCAACGCGAATGAAGCCGCGTTCAAAGTCCGTGTGAATGACTCCTGCCGCCTGAGGCGCCGTCGCTCCGATGGGAATGGTCCAGGCTCGAACTTCTTTTTCTCCGGCAGTGAAGTAGCTGGCGAATCCAAGCGTGTGATAGGTAGCCCGAGCCAGCGGCCCGAGTGCAGCCTCGGTCAAACCGACCGATTCCAGCAACTCCGCGCGGTCCTCTTTGTCGAGTTCTGCCAGCTCTGATTCGAGCTTGGCACAGACGGGCACAACATCGGCGCCGTGCATTGCCGCGTACTCTCGAACTTTCTGCACGAGAGGCCCCTGCCCTTCCAGATCATCTTCGTCGACGTTGGCAACGTACAGAACAGGCTTGGCCGTCATGAGGCCGTACCCGTTAACGATTTTTCGCTCGTCCGCGTCAAATTCGAGAGTTCGAATCGGCACCGAGTCGTTGACACACGCCTGACACTTCTTGATCACCGCTACAGCGAGCTTCGCATCGGCATCTCCGCTGCGAGCTGTCCGTTCAACCTTGGGCAGCGTGTTGTCCAGTGTCTGCATGTCGGCGAGCAGCAGCTCGGTTTCGATCGTCTCGATATCGGACAGCGGATCAACATCGCCGCCAACGTGAGTCACGTCTTCATCCACGAAACAACGAACGACCTGCAGGATCGCGTCGACTTCGCGGATGTGACTCAGAAACTTATTGCCGAGCCCCTCTCCCACGCTGGCACCCTTAACGATGCCAGCGATGTCGACGAGCTTGAGTGTCGCGGGGATGATCTTCTGCGGAACGATGTACTTTGTAATTCGCTCCAACCGTCCATCCGGCACAGGAACGATACCCTCGTTCGGTTCGATCGTGCAGAACGGATAATTCGCACTGGCCGCGGCCTGCGACATCGTCAACGCGTTGAACAGCGTGCTCTTACCAACATTCGGCAAACCAACAATTCCAGCTTCCATGATGTCCTTACCCGATCGGTGGCCTCTCCCAATTCTCGGGGCGATGAGGCCTCAGCAATTTCAGTCAATTTTTCCGAGCTTCCGCGAAATCATCTGATTTCACGCGGCATCCTATATCGAATGCGGGCTCAGAAGTCTCGCGACTTGAGAAATCCGAGAACGATCAAATTGAGAAAATGCATCACGCCGAGTGTCAGCAGGACGAGGCCCAGCTTCGTTGAAAGCAGATCGACGCTTTGCCGGAACGTCTCGACACCAATATCTGACTTCAGGACGAGTGCCACAAACGCAATGTTCACCAGATAGAAGCCAGCCAGCAGCAGGTTGTTGACAGCGTCGGCAGACTGAACGTCTCCGTTCAAACATCTGATCACAAAACAGCGACCGTGCCGATGCAGAGTTCGGCCAAGCAGGACAGTCACCAGCAGGCTGGCCACCAGATAAGCCGCATAAGTCCAGACAATCATCGGACCGGGCCTTTGTCAGATGCTCGGCCAGCTACCAATTCGGTTGCCCGGTGACGAACATCAAACTCGACGTTCCGACGGATGACTGTCAGCTTTGCCAGAATGACCGAATGGACCAGGCCCAGAACCAGCAGGATTATTCCGACTTTTGTGCTGAGTAACTCTACGGCTCCCGTCAGATCATTGACCGGATCGCCATATTTCAATGCCAGAGAAATCGCTCCCACGTTGATCAGATAAAATCCCACGGTCAGAAGATGCACCAGCGAGTCGGCGAACTCTTTGCCATCGTCGGTGCCATCCTTCAGAAATACCGGTGCGTTCCGCTGTAGCGTTCTGCCAACCCACACCGTGACACACAAACAAACGATCAAGTACGCGGCGTAAACCCAAATCAGAGTCGTCATTTCAATCAACCTTTCGTTTCAAAACTGCTCGGCTCTGACCAGGAAAGAGCCGATCTTGTTGTACGAAAAGGCAACCGCAATGCGCCGTCGTCGTTAACTGAAAATCTCAATTCTGAATGGTGACCAACTGATGACATGAAAAAAGGGCGTGTGGAATCAGGTTTGACTCCGCACGCCCTTGTCATTCGCATCGTCTTACGGAATCACTTTGCAACCCGCTGATTGCGGACTTCGTCCTGCCATTCTTTGGGCATGACGCCAGTGTCGCTCTGGTCGTCATATTGCTTGCGGAGACGAGTCAGTTCCTTTTTACAAACCGCGATCTGTTCGGCGTATTCGGAGTTTTCGTACTCGTTCTGCAATTCGTCCGGGTCCGCTTTCAGGTCGTAGAATTCCCATTCGTCGAACTGGTAGAAGTAGATCAGCTTGTACTGTTCAGTCCGTACTCCGTAGTGCCGAGGCACCATGTGGACGCTGGGGTATTCGTAGTAGTGGTAGTAGATCGATTTCCGCCAGTCGTCCGGTTTTTCGCCTTTCAGCAGCGGAACCAGTGACTTGCCCTGCATGTCGGCCGGGATTTCCGCACCCGCCATTTCGATAAATGTTTCGGCGTAGTCGAGGTTCTGAATCAGCTCTTTGACGCGCGAGCCCGGCTTCGTCACGCCCGGCCACTTACAGATGAAAGGCATCTTGAGCGACTCTTCGTACATCCAGCGCTTGTCGTACCAGCCGTGGTCACCGATGTAAAAACCCTGGTCCGACGAATAAATCACGACCGTGTTATCGTCGAGGTTCATCTGGTCCAGAGTTGCCATCAGCTTACCAACGCTCTCGTCGACACCCTTCACGCAACGCAGATAGTTCTTCGCGTAACGCTGATACTTCCAGCGGACCAGGTCGTCGGCCTGCGGATTGAGGCGGTGGAACTCGGCATCCTTCGGACCGTACGCGTCTCGCCAGGCTTTCGTCTGAGCCGGCGTCATGCGCTGCAGGTTTCGCCACGCAGATCGGTCAAATTGGCCCACGAGTTCGTTGCCAGGAAAGTCGGCAGTCAGGTCAACGAACAGGTCAAAGTTCAGGTGCATGTGCCGATCGATTTCCAACTCCTGGAATCGAGCGGGCGGAGCGTTGTCGTGCCACTTGTCGAACAGCGTGTTCGGGTAAGGAATCTCGATGTCGTCGTACAGGTGGAGATGTCGTTCGGCGGGCATCCAGTTTCGATGCGGAGCCTTGTGCTGAACCATCAGGCAAAACGGTTTGTCGGCTTCGCGGCCGTCCTTCAGCCATTCGATCGCCAGGTCGGTGACGATGTCCGTGCAGTGACCTTCGATCCGCTTCATGCCTTTCGGCGTTTTCATGTCCGGGTTGTAGTACAGCCCCTGGCCGGGCAGGACTTTCCAATCATCAAAGCCCTGCGGCTCACCCTTCAGATGCGACTTTCCGTAGATCGCCGTGTTGTAGCCAGACTTCTGCAGGATCTTCGCAAAGGTTTGCTGGTCCCAGTCGAACGAGTTGCCATTGTTCATGAACCCGTTCTTGTGGCTGTGCTTTCCGGAAAGGATCACGGCACGGCTCGGACCGCAGATCGAGTTCGTGCAGAAGCTGTTTTCAAACAGCATTCCCTGGCCGGCAAGCTTGTCGATATTCGGAGTCGGATCA
>CALDJX010000583.1 GCA_937899075.1 uncultured Planctomyces sp.
GCGAAAAATGCGCCGGCAATCGCAAGGATCAAACTAACTGAGTACATCGAACGGCCCCAGCTTGTTCCTGGTGGTTGCTATGACGCTCTCAGGATAGCTGTTACTGCGAGGCTCGACATCCGTTCGGAAATTGCGGCGACGCGTGCTGATTTGCCGAGCGATGTGCATCTTGAAGTGGCTCAGCAGCCTTCCCAGCAGGTGACGTTGGTTTCTTCGTTGACGATTGTGGCGGGGCGATGATTGCTCCCAGTTGACAGGACATCATTCGCCAGCCGATGGACGGTCATCAGGACATCCTGATGACCTACAAAGGCTACCGCAGTTTCTACATTCTGTACGGTGGACCCGACACGGCGAAATCGCTTTTAAGCCTGCCGGTGATAGCGGATCATGTTGAGTCAGAGTCTTTCTACAGCGAAAAAGACCGAACCACCTGGAAGCCGAAATTCAGCAAGCTTGAGATTCCAGCGCTCGCAGCTTTGACACCGAAATGTGCAAACGAACTTCCCGTCAAGAAGAAGATCGGAGTCATCGGTTCCAGGCAAATAGTTGTGGAGCGAATGTTCCTGGACTGGGTGGAGATTGCCGATTGGGACAACGATGGAGACGTCGACTTGCTCGTCAATCTGAAGAAGCACCGATGGCCGACATTTGAGTCTGTTCCGCATTCCGGGGACGGGAAGACTCGGTATGGAAAATGTCCGCCGAATTCGTGGGCTCTGCATTGGCTTCCTAACAACGGAACTCCCGGCACCCCGAATTCGGAGAGCCGGAATTGCTGTTCGAGGCTCCGGATTACAAACAGCTCGGCGCATTCACGGTCGCCGGACTGGATGGCGACGGGCCGCCGGAGATCGTCGCGGCCATGGGAAACGTACCGCGGAACTCGAAGCAGTGGTGGGCTTCCACTCACCGAATCTTCGTTCTCGGCCGGAAAACGGATCCCGCTGAGCGCTCTGTTGTTGAATGAGTGTCGGTGCCTGGCCAAGCCTGTGGTTTGAAATCGGGAAACTCTCTCGAATTCGCCAATGGCTAAACGCTTTTCTGGTAAGGCGTTTACGTTAATCGCGATGCTTGTCTGGCTCGCGTCAACCACTCCCGGAAGTTTGGTGATCGTACTTTTTCGCGTTGTGGCGAAATGTTTTGTCATCAACGTTGACATTCGAGTCGATCTTTGTAGCTTGTTGCGACTGAGTCTCAATGTCGCGGCAGGGTTTGCCCTGACGAGATGACATCAACACTAAGTGATTCGTTGTGAGGCGCGGCACGGAAGTTTTGCTCGGCACATTTCTGTTCGAATCCCGGATGGCTTGTTCAATGTCCAGAACGCTCTGTGAACTGAAGAAGTTGTTGAAGTCTGACTTCAAGACTTACAAGACGTTGGTCTGCGATCCGACGCACGTTTGCACCAAATGTGGTCGCACCGCGAATGATAAGAAACTGGTCTGCAAGCCCGAACGATTGGGCAAGTAGCTCGCCGGCCAGTCGCCACTCCGCCGGCTGGTTACCAGTTCGCCGGTCGTCGCCGCTCTGCTCGTCGGTCACAAGTCCGGCAATGAGCTTGTCGTGGTTCGACGTGAGCGACCTTCAGTCAGTCGTCGCGAGTCTTCTCTCACCGATCCACAAGTTGCGCCGATCGACAGGGGTAAGTGGTCGTTCTTTCACACTGCGACTTTGTCTCTGATCCAGGCCGTGGTTGTCCCGCTTCGGGGTAGACGATAAAATAATTCTTATGCGTCCGGTCCAGCTTCGACGAGGCTTCGGCTTTCAACCAGTTTCAGTTTCTGACCGGCTTGAGTTCCCACCACGACGTCCCTCCTCGCGTGCTTTCCGGCAGCCGCCAGTTCTGGCGGCACGCTTGCTTCAAAGTAGCTCCACTTTCGAACTCGGTACGGGTGACGAAATGAAATCGACTTTCAGCTGTTCGCTCTCTTTCTGCATTGTCCTGTCGTTCGGCCTGGCTGTATCGGCCGATGAAAAGCCGGCAGGAGTGCTTCCCGACGTCAGCTTCTACAAAGACATCCGGCCGATTCTTCAAGCGAATTGCCAGGGGTGTCACCAACCGGCTAAAGCGAAGTCGGCGGGCGAGTACGTCATGACGTCGTACGATCTTCTGGTCAAAGCGGGCGAGAGCGAAGAGGCTCCGGTCGTGGCCGGTAAGCCGGACGAAAGTTACCTCGTTCAGCTGATCACTCCGGAAGACGGCAAGGCCGAGATGCCTCGCGGCAAAAAGCCTCTGCACAAGGCCGAGATTGACTTAATCCGTAAGTGGATCGCTCAGGGCGCGAAGAACGACACGCCGGAAAACGCCGAAGTCAGATACGACGTTGATCATCCGCCGGTTTACACGCTGCCGCCGGTTATTACTTCGCTGGACTTCTCGCCCGACGGGAAGCTGATCGCCGTTGCCGGGTACAACGAAGTTCTGCTTCACAAAGCGGACGGCTCGGAAATCGTCGCGCGGCTGATTGGGCTTTCCGAGCGAATTGAGTCTGTCCGGTTTTCTCCCGACGGATCGCGGCTGGCGGTCGCGGGTGGCAAGCCTGGACGCATGGGGGAAATCCAGGTCTGGGACGTCGCTAAGCGGGAGCTGCTTCTTTCTCACGCAGAGACTTACGACACGCTCTATGGGGCGAGCTGGTCACCGGACGGCACGCGCATCGCGTTCGGATGTTCTGACAACACCGTGCGAGCCATCAAGGCCGACACCGGAGAGCAGATTCTCTTCAATGGTGCTCACAACGGTTGGGCATTGGACACCGTCTGGAATCCTTCCGGCGATCACGTCATTTCAGTGGGCCGGGACCGGACAGCCAAGTTGACCGAAGTCGCAACGCAACGATTCATCGACAACGTCACGTCGATCACGCCGGGAGCTTTGAAAGGCGGAGTTGCGACGGTCGATACTCATCCCACACGCGATGAGATCATCATTGGCGGTGCCGACGGAGTTCCGAAGCTGTTCCGAATTTTCCGCATCACAAAACGAGTGATCGGTGACAACGCCAACCTGATTCGAGAGCTTGCTCCGCTGCGCGGCGTCGTCTTCAGCGTTGACTACTCGGCGGATGGACGACGGGCCGTGGCAGGAAGCAGTATCGACGGCAAAGGCGACATCCTCATCTACGACACAGACATCGACACGACCGCACCGGCGGATATTAAAGCGATTCTTGCGAAACGAGTGATGTCTCAAAGCGATGCTGAAAAGAAGAAGGTCGCTGACTACCAGAAGAAGACGTTGCCGGTGATTGCGAAAATTCCCGTCGAAGATGCCGGGATTTACGCCGTGCGATTTTCACCAGACGGCAAGCAGATTGTCGCGGGAGGCTCGAACGGAAAAATTCGACTTTACGAGACCGAGTCTGGCAAGCTGGTCAAAGAGTTTCTGTCGGTGCCGGTCAGCAAGGTGGGAGATGCTGGGACTTCGAATTCAGTCGCCGCTGCTGAATCGGCAGCCGGAAACAGCGCTCCGGTCGAGCAGCTTTCGGCGGATCAGAAACTTGTTTCGATTGAGGTATCGCCCAGGTCGATCGAACTTGCGACGGCCTTTGAGAAGAATCAGCTGGTCCTCATTGGGCAGCTCGCCAACGGCACGACGGTTGACGTCACTCGAATGGTGAAGTTCGTCGTCGCGCAGCCGAACGTTGTCTCGGTTTCGAGCAGCGGACTTGTGCGGGTGCTGGGCAAAGGTCAGACGAAACTCTCGGCAAGCGTCGGCGGGCAGACCGTCGAGATTCCTGTCAACGTGGCGTCGTCAGAAATTGCTCCGACGGACTACATCCGTGACGTGACGCCGGTGCTTTCAAAGCTTGGTTGCAATGCGGGAACCTGCCACGGTTCTAAAGACGGCAAAAACGGCTTCAAACTCTCACTGCGAGGGTACGACCCCATCTACGACACGCGAGCGTTCACCGACGAACTCGCGTCGCGACGCGCTAACATCGCGGCCCCGGAAAACAGCCTGATGCTTCTTAAAGCGACCGGAGCTGTGCCGCATCTCGGCGGTCAGGTGACGAAGCCGGGCGAGCCTTACTACGAAATCATTCGCCGCTGGATCGGCGGCGGGGCGAAGCTTGATCTGACGGTCGCTCGCGTTGAATCGATTTCAATCGAGCCGACCATGCCCGTCGTGCAGCAGCTCGGCGATAAGCAGCAGATGCGGATTCTGGCTAAGTACACGGATGGGACCGTTCGAGATGTCACTGCTGAGTCATTCATCGTGAGCAGCAATACGGACGTCGCGCAGGCGAGTGACAGCGGACTGATCACCACCGAACGACGCGGTGAGTCCGCAATTCTCGCCCGGTTCGAAGGGAAGTACGCGGCGACAACTTTGACAGCGATGGGAAATCGCGACGGCTTCGCCTGGGTTGATCCTGAAAAGTGGAACTTCATCGACGGTCACGTGGCCAACAAGTTGCAGCGAATGAAAATTGTTCAGTCCGGGCTGTGCACGGACGAGGAATTCATCCGCCGGGTTCATCTGGACTTGACCGGTTTGCCACCGACGGCGGACCAGGTCACCGCTTTCGTCGCCGATAAACAGGATGTCAAAACTAAACGATACGCACTGATCGATTCGTTGATCGGAATCGACGACTTCGTCGATCACTGGACGAACAAATGGGCGGACCTGTTGCAGGTGAATCGGAAGTTCCTGGCACCTCAAGGGGCGACAGCATTTCGTAGTTGGATTCGCACGGAAATCGCAGCCAACACGCCTTACGACCAGTTCGCTCGCAAGGTGCTGACTTCAGAAGGTTCGAACAAAGAGAACCCTGCCGCGTCGTACTTCAAGATTCTGCGAACGCCGCAGGACACCATGGAAAACACGACGCACCTGTGGCTGGGGATCAGATTTAACTGCAACAAGTGCCACGATCATCCTTTCGAAAAATGGACTCAGGACCAGTACTACGAAACGGCTGCGTTCTTTGCTCAGTACGGTCTGAAGGCTGATCCGGCTTCCGGGAAATCGAAAATTGGTGGGACGGCTGTCGAAGGTGCGAAGCCGTTGTATGAAGTTGTCTTTGACAAACCGAACGGTGACATCACGCACGATCGAACCGGCGTGGTGACGGCTCCGCAATTTCCATTCGAATGCAACTTCGAAGCTCCCGAGAAAGCAACTCGTCGTCAGCAGCTCGCCGCGTGGATCAGCTCGCCGGACAATCCCTACTTCGCCCGAAGCTACGTCAACCGAGTCTGGGGTTATCTGACGGGCATCGGGTTGATCGAGCCGCTGGACGATATTCGAGC
>CALDJX010000584.1 GCA_937899075.1 uncultured Planctomyces sp.
CCTGGTTGCCGGCCTGCATGTTCTGGGCGGCCTGGCTGGCGGCTTGCTGTCCCTGCTGAGCGGACTGCTGCGCGGACGATGCCTGTTGCCCTTGCTGCTGAAGATCCAACGGCTGCGCGCCGAGCTGCCCCGCAAGTTCGTCAAGGGCCTGAGCAATCTGCTCGGCCTGCGCGGCGAACTGCTCTTGCTGTGCCTGCTGCGCGGCTGCTCGCTGTGCGGGTGAATTTTCCAACTGCTCAAACGCGACCGCCATCCGTTGCTGCTCGGAAGCGAGTTGTTGTGCCTGGTCAGCCAGTGCCGGCGCCGATTCCTGAAGAGCCTCCGCCGTGGCCGATGCCGCCTGTTGAGCACGCGAGGCTTCGCTGGCAGCCTGAGCGAACTGCCCGCCCCGCGCCGCGGATTCCGCTTGAGAACTTTGCTGAGCGGCCTGTGTCGCCGCCTGAGTTGCTGGCGATTCTGCACCTGCCTGTTGAGCCGATTGAATTGCGAGCTGAGCGGCCTGCGCAGTCAGCTCTTCCTGCTGAGCCAACAGTTCGCCGATTGCTGGCGGAACCCGTGGCGACTCTGTCTCCGATCCAGGTTGCTGGCCGCCGGAAGCGACCTCCGCTTGCTGAGCGGCGGGCGGCGTGGCGGCCTGTCTGGTTTGTTCGGCATCCTTCTGCAGAGACTCGGTGAGTCGTTCCTGAGGCTCGGCGATCGCGCTGGCTTGTCGAGCGAGGTCGGCCAGTTTTTCGAGCTGATGATCGCGCGCGGCTTCCAGTAACTCCGGACGCTGCTGCAAGAGGTTGTCCAGAGCGGCCATCAGCTCAGACTGTTCTTCCATCAGAAGCTGCTGATTCTCCGCCAGTTCCTGCCGCGCTTCCAGGCGGTCCCGCGCGACGTCGTCTTTCAGAGGTTTAGTATCCTGAGCTTCCGCGGCCGCGACATCTTTGCGAAGTTGCTCAAGTTGTCCCGCATCGTCGGCCAGCTGGTTGGCTCGCTGAGCGATTCGGTTCAGCTCAAGCAGGTCCTCTTCCAGGTCGGCCAGTTTTTCGAATTCAGCGGCGACGCTGGCCAGCCCTTCTTCCACCATGTCTGCGACGGCTGAGTTTTCATCGAGTGTCGCGATCTGATCTTTCAGCTCCTGCTGAGGAGACTCGGCAAGCTGCATGGCTGCCGGGTCAAGCTCGTCCGCCGCCATCTTCCACAACTCTTCGCTGAGATTTCCAAACAACGGATGCTGCGAAAACTGATCGGCGAGTTCCGCGATGCGAGCGGCCAGTTCTTCCTCACGACCGGCTAGAGTTTCAACGGCCTGCTGCTGAGCGAATTTCCGGTCGTTATCGATTGACTGTTGCGCGTCGTCTTTCAACATGTCGCTTTGCTCAACTGCTTCCCGAAGTTCACCTCGAATGTCCTGAAGTTCCTTCCGAATCTGTTCCTGCCGAGCCAACACGTCGCTCGTTCCCTGAGCCGAAGCGTCTTCGTTAATCGCGACGTAACGGACTTCTGACCAGACTTCGTTGGGCGCGGGATTTGGTCGACCATCGGCGGCTCGGATCTGCAGCTTCAGAAAGTCGCCGGATGCGACCGCAAGGCCTGACAGATCAATGCGAAACTCGTGCTGCAACGATTCCTTCCCGAGCAATTCGGTCGGTGCTTTGATGACTCGGCTCAGACCTTCTCGCGACGAAACGTGCAGCTCCAGTTCTTCCAGAGCGACGTCGTCGACGGCGGAAACTCGGATTCCGTAAACGTCGGTCGGTCGTGCTCGATCCTGCTCACCGCCCGGCACTTCCAGAATTGGAGGCTGGTCACGCGTGATGATCAACTGACGGTAAGGCTCGCCGTCGTTTTCCAGACCGTGCGATTCTTTCAGTAGAAACGCGAACGCTCCCTGAACGGTGGCAGGCATCTCAAGTTTCGCAGAGAGGCCGTCCTCTGCAACGGTCAGCTGAGTGGCTGGCAAATTATCGACGGTGACCAGCGCGTTTGGAGACGTGCCCGGAATCCGAAGATCGGCGGCGTCTTCATCCCTCGGCGGAACAACCTGTTGAGCTCCCGGCCGCTCGCTTTCCGGCAGGACCATCGCCGACAGCCAGTCGATCGACGCATCATTAACCGGATGGCTGAACGTCAGGTCAAAGGCCAATCGGCTGTGTTCGAAGACGGAGATTTCGCCAGTGACTCCGTCGAGCGATTCTCGCGGCCGACCGAGATATCCGGGCGGCGTAATTTCCAGCTTCGCGGTGAGAACTTCCGGACGGTCCAACACGGTGATCTGGTAACGTCGCGAGCGACTGCCTGCAGAAGAAACGAACAACTCAAGCGAGTCCTGGACGTCTGGGATCGCCGTTGTGAAGGCGCCCAAATTCGGGTCAAATCGCAGCGTACGAACGTCCGAGTTGCCGTCTTCACTTCGCCATGAAAGTTCGACAGGTTCCGGAACCGGATCGTCCGACCCGTTGCGCCATGCCATCTTTGCGACGATCTCGATGTCCGAACCTCGCGCGACGAATTCGTCGGCGCCTTCAATATCGAAGAGCAATCGACTGACGGATTCGTAGTTGCCCCACGGGTTGAACAGCCGAGCCAGCAGCAGACTCGAAACCGACGGAAAGATCAGCAGCGAAAGAGCGAGAAACGACAGCGTACCCAGTCCATAACCAAGTCGCTTCACCGCTGGCTTCACAGAGACGGCTTCGTCGAAATCGCAGCGGCCGAGTTCTTTGAGCGTCTCTTCTTCGAGCAGGTCGCGCATCAGCGGCGAGCCTTTTTCGTCTTCCGGAATTTCCGGATCAGCCAGCTCGACGAGTGACGAGACTCGTTCTCGTAATTCGGGAAACTTCTCCTCGGCCAGCGAAGCGACTTCCGCATCTTTCAGCCGAATGGACAGCGGCCGAATCAGCAGAAATCCGAACAGCAGAACCTCAGCGACACAGAATCCGACGAAGCCGCCGATTCGTGAAGAAGGTTCCAGATCGAGCAGGAAGTCGGTCATCATCGTGCCGACCAGCAGCCCGCACGACAGTGTCAGAAAAAGTCCGCAGCCTCTCAGAAACGCGATGCGCCGAATTCGCCCGCGCAGCGAATCAAGCTGCGAAGTCACCGCGTGAGGAAGAACATACTGAAACGCCATGATCCAGACTTTCCGCGGCGTGAGTTTCGGTTCGTAGGTCAGGCTCCGCCTGACGAAGTCCGAGAGTTGAAGAACCTGTCCAGTGTCTACCCGCCGCTCAGACGAATCAAGCCGCTGCCGCATTTGAGAATAAGCTCGTTCCTACGCTCTGCGTGGGGACGATCCTTTGGACGCTCAGCGTCCCGTGTTCGTTCATAAAGGACGCAGAGCGTCCCAAGTTGTGTTCCCACGCAGAGCGTAGGAACAAGTTCGACACACCCTTCTTTGAAACAGTGAAGCTGAGGTCCGAATCGCCGTCGACCGAGACCGATTAATCCTTCCAGAATAAACGCCCGGCGTAACGCTTCCGATCGGTCCCCCGCAGAATCGAAATGAAAAGGCCATGTCGCGGGCAGATCGCTTTTGCCCGGTTGTCTGCCATGAATGTTCAGACATCCCTACCATCCGTGACGCATCCTTTTGAAATAGTCTCCACAAAGTTCCAACCACTCGAAACCGGACCCGACGAATCATGCGTCCAAACCTCGTTTCAATATTCATCAGCGTCTTCTTCGTACTGGTTGCCGTTTCGGCAGCTGGCTGCGGTGGTGGAGACGGCCTGCCACGAGTCGCGGTCAGCGGGTCGGTCACCGTGGAAGGCGAACCGGTGCCCAACGGAGTTGTCCGTTTCAAACCCGCTGAAGGAACGGAAGGACCGATGGCCAACGCGATGATCACCGACGGCCAGTACGACATCCCTGGTGAACAGGGACCGGTTGCCGGTAATTACGAAGTTCAGGTTCAGGCTTATCAGGATCCCAACGCAGCGGCGCCAGCACCAGCCGCGGTCGCTCGTCCGGCCGTCGCCAGCGACAAACTTGGCGCGAAGACCTCGTCCGACGATCAGAACGACGAAACAGCTCCCGTCGCTCCGCAGGCTCCGAAAGAATCAAAAAGAACATTCAACGTAACGATCCCCGAGCTGTCCTCGTTCGAGCAGGACTTCGCTCTTTAGTAACGCGTTCACAAAACATCTTCCCAGATTTTCTACGGTTTTCGCCAATTCATCCCTGCATCACCCGCAGTCAATTTCGAGGTTCACGATGAAACGTACGACTCGCCGAGGATTCACGCTCATCGAGCTGCTGGTTGTCATTGCGATTATTGCAATCCTGGTGGCACTGTTGCTGCCGGCCGTTCAGCAGGCGCGGTCAGCTGCACGCCGTTCGCAATGCAAGAACAACATGAAGCAGATCGGCGTCGCGATGCACAACTATCACGAAACGCTGAACGTTCTGCCGATGGGCAGTCACGTTCGAGGCCCCGCCTGGGGAAGTCTGGTTTACCTGTTGCCATACATGGAGCAGGCTCAGGCGTACGAGACCATCGACTTCGAACAATCCAACTGCTGCACGATGGTGAAAGCTTACCAGGCAATGACGCCTGCTTTGCCGGAACCTCAGTCTTTAAACGTTGCTTCTCTCGTGTGCCCTTCCGATCCCAACGCCGGCCGTGAGTTGTTGTCCGGTCCGACCGGGCCGAGCCCAGGCTCTGGAGACTGCGGTCGTCTCGTTCCCGGAAACTACCTCGGAGTCTCCGGCGACACGGGAAACAGCTTCCCTGCCTGTTTCACGATGCACACCACAAACGGAACCGGCATCTACTACTCGCAAAGCTCAACGCGTTTTCGAGACATCACCGACGGTATGTCGAACACTCTGGCTTATGGCGAACGCGGTCTTCCGAAGGGACTCGGCTGGGGCTGGGTAAAATGCGGCGGCAGCGAGTGCGAACAGTACCTCAGCGTCGAAGCCGGCCTGATTCCCCCTCAGAATGCGAATTCGAACGCCGTGAACATCTCCAGTTTCTGGAGCTGGCACGAAAGCGGTGCTCACTTTCTACTGGCCGACGGCTCGGTCCATTTTCTGAGCCTCAGCACGTCTCAGACAATTATCGAAGCCCTCTCAACCCGATCCGGCGCCGAGGATCAAGGCGACTTCTAGAACGGCGATGACAGCAAACGGCCTTGTCTCGTAAGCGGTTATGGCGGCGGCATTCCTATTGAGCCGAACGACCAACCCACGATACCGTCCGGCTTTTTCGCCCGCCTTAGAGGGCATCTGGAAAGTTACGCGATGTGGGCGAGGAGAATTTCGTTTTGG
>CALDJX010000585.1 GCA_937899075.1 uncultured Planctomyces sp.
CGCCGCGCCGCCGCCTTCGGCATGAAGATTCTCGCCGTCGATCCAGTCTGCCGACAAATCGAAGGAGTGATCGACGACGTCTGGCTGCCGGATCGTCTGCCGGACCTGCTGGCCGAAAGCGACTTCGTCGTCATCGCCGCGCCGCACACGCCGGCCACTTACAAACTGTTCCGCACCGAGCAGTTTCAACTGATGAAGGATTCGGCCTTCCTGATCAACATCGGTCGCGGAGTCATCGTTGACCTCGAAGACCTGACCAGTGCCTTGGCAAACCGACTGATCGCAGGGGCCGCTCTGGACGTCTTCGAGATCGAACCTCTACCGCCAGACCATCGCCTGTGGAGAATGGAAAACGCGATTCTGACGCCTCACATCGCCGCCGCATCGCCCCGCATTGCCGAGCGGCATCTGGAAACGCTTCTCGAAAACATCCGGTGTTTTGCGAATGGTAAGCCGCCAGTGACGCTGGTCGACAAGCGCCAATGGTTCTGAGCAAAACGAGCCTCGCAAAGGATTCAGCAAGGCATTCATACCCTTCGTGGCCTTTGCGAGCTTCGGTTCAATGCCTTCGCTTTTGACAGAAGTTCGCAAAGGACGCAGAGAAAGAATCCCGACTGTCATTGCTGGTTTTTAAGTCGCCAGAGGTTCCGCTATCTTCTCGCGTCCACACATCACTGATCGACCGGCTTGTCCCGCGGTGGACAATCCCGACCCACGAACTCACCAGCCTTACAACTTCAGAGGTACCTCATGCGAATGCTTTCTGTTTTGTCCGGAGCCGTCCTGCTGGCGGCCGCGTTCCAACCAGCATCGGCTGCCGACGTCAATACATCTGAGATCAAAGTCGGCGTTCAACGTGTCTTCCCTGGAGTGCAGATTCGCCGCCCGATCGTCGTCACGCACGCGAATGATGGATCGGACCGAATCCTCATCGCCTCCCAACATGGCGTTGTCCACATTCTGGAGAACGACGAGGAAGCAGAAGAGTCGATCACGTTTCTCGATATCGAAGACCAGGTCGTCTACAACGACAAGCAGAATGAAGAAGGCTTGCTCGGGATGGCGTTCCATCCGAAGTACAAAGACAACGGGCAGCTCTTCATTTACTACACGACCAAATCGGCGCCGCTGACTTCAGTGATCTCCCGCTTCACGGTTTCGAAGAACGATCCCAACAAGATCGATCCGAAGTCCGAACAGGAAATTCTTCGCATCCCGCAGCCCTACTGGAATCACAACGGCGGCACGATCGTCTTCGGTCCAGATGGAATGCTGTACGTCGCGTTGGGCGATGGCGGTAAGGGCGGCGACCCTCATCTCAACGGTCAGAACCTGAAAACGTGGCTCGGCAGTATCCTGCGAATTGACATCGATCATCACGACGAAGGAAAAGCTTACGCCGTTCCGAAAGACAACCCTTTTGTCGGCCGCAAAGACGCCCGAGGAGAAATCTACGCCTACGGAATTCGCAACATCTGGCGAATGTCGTTTGACCGGAAGACCGGCCACCTGTGGGCGGGCGACGTTGGACAAAAGCTGTGGGAAGAAATCGACATCATCGAAAAGGGTGGAAACTACGGCTGGAACAATCGCGAAGGTCTGCACTCGTACGAGGGCGGCGGCAAGGCCAGCTCAAAGACGATCGATCCGATCTGGGAGTACCCACACGATCCCGCCACTCAACCGACCGTCGGCGGGCAACACGGTAAGTCGATCACTGGCGGACACGTCTACCGAGGCACGGCGATTTCAAACCTCGGCGGCTACTACGTCTACGCTGACTACGTCTCCGGAGTTCTGTACGCCCTGAAGTACGACTGGAGCAAGAAAGCGACGACTGAAAACCGAACGATCCCAAGTTCGAAGCTGCCCGTTATGTCGTTCGGTGAAGATCAGAACGGCGAGCTTTACTACACGACTCCGATCGGTGCGATCTTCAAACTCGTGCCTGGCGAGTAGCTCTGAATTTTTGAACGCTAAGATAGCAGAGGTAAAAAACGCAGAGAAGCAGGAGAAACCTCTCCTGCTTCTCCGCGAGTCCTCGGCGAACTCTGTGTTCAGTTCCCGTTGCAAAAGAAAGTGGCAAGCATGGAGTCGTTCGAAGCCCGAGTTGAACTGCCCTGCTCGATTGAACTGGCGTTTGACCTGGTCGCCACCCCGGAGGGTATTAAGAAAATCAGCCCGCCTGAAATGGGGCTGTTCTTTACGAACGCTCCAGAGCGTTACTCACTGGGAGCCAAGGTCGAATTCAAAGTGCAGGCGATGGGGCTCGTACGGAAACTTACGCATGAAGTAACGGCTTTCAACGATCCTAATTCCTTCACCGAAGAGCAGATCGACGGACCATTTCGTCATTGGGTTCACGAGCACATTCTCGAAATTCGGGAAGGCGGCGGGTGCGTCGTCATTGATCGGATTCAGTTTCTGCCACCAGGCGGAGTCGCCGGGATGATCATGACGGCGTCAAAAATTCGTGAGAATCTTGAGGACGGCTTCGACTATCGACACGAGCAACTCGAGCGTCACTTTCAGTCTTAGCCTGGCCTTCAATTAGTTCCGTAGGCTGACGCAAAGGCGCAGAGACGCGAAGGTTCGCAAAGAAGACGAATGAAACACTCTGCCGTTGCTCTTTTCATTTTCATTGTGCCGCTGTGTTCTGGCTGCGGTTTTCAGACTGGTTGATCATGCCGCAGGACCCCTACGAGCAGCAGCGGAAAAACACGGCGACGTACGGTGCCCTGGCTGGCGTCCTGCTTTGCGGACTGGCTTTGCTGGCGCTGGCGGCGCTCGTCATTCCCGACATCCTGCTCATCCTGCTTGTGATGGCTGGCGTCGTGGCGATCGGCATGCTGCAGTACGTGACGTGGGGCTGGATGCTCGAAAAGTATCGAATCAAAGACGACGATGATCAGCCAAAGTCATAGCCTGACGTCGCCTCAAGGAGTGAACGATGGACGCTGACTTCCTTCGACTGGTTGAATCTGACGATGCCAGTGTTCTGAACGTTGAAACTGTCGGAGCAGGTCCCTCTGGATCGCTTCCGCTGACCGAAAAGATGCTGCGAGAATCGCCCAGTGGCGACCTGTTCGGCCTGACTCAGAGCGCCGGTATGGGCTGGGATCCTCAG
>CALDJX010000586.1 GCA_937899075.1 uncultured Planctomyces sp.
GCGATCGAGACTTTTGAACTCGCATTTCGAATGCAGAACTCGGTGCCGGCGCTGCTCGATCTGAATTCCGAGCAACCGTCGACATTCAAGTCGTACGGTATCGGCTCGGGATTGCCGACCGACCGGTTCGGGCGACAGTGCCTGCTGGCTCGTCGCATGGCCGAAGCCGGAGTGCGATTTATCGAGCTGACGGCTCCGGTCGGTTGGGACCACCACTTCGACTTGAAAGGCAACCTTGCTGAGAGCTGCCTCGCGACTGATCAGCCCGTCGCTGCTTTGCTGGCGGATCTCAAACAACGAGACATGCTGAAGGACACGCTGGTGATCTGGGCGGGCGAGTTCGGTCGGACTCCCTACGCTCAAAGCGGCACCGGGCGAGACCACAACAACCAGGGATTCACCATCTGGATGGCCGGCGGCGGAGTCAAAGGAGGGACGACCTACGGCGCGACCGACGAGTTCGGCCACAAGGCCGTCGAGAATCCTGTCAGCATCCACGACTGGCACGCGACAATCCTGCACCTGCTCGGCCTGGACCACGAACGGCTGACCTTCAATTATGCCGGCCGCGATTTCCGACTGACGGACGTGTACGGAGACGTCGTGAACGAAATTATTTCGTAGGTCAGGCTTTGCCTGACGAAATCTGAAACTGCTTGTCGATGATGTGTGCCTGGGACTTCGTCAGGCACAGCCTGACCTACCCAAAATCGCTGAGCGCACACCCGCCAGAAGTCCCCGTTTTCGGCGGACTTGATACGGAAAGCGTGCAGGTTACAATCCCACGCTTCATTGAATTGCGATCCACGGGAAAACCCGTCTGAAGAAGAGAAAGTCGAGTCATGTCAAGGGTTTGCGACGTTTGCGGAAAAACGCCAGGGCGAGGCAACAAGCTCGCACAACGCGGAAAAGCTAAGTACCTCGGTGGTAACGGTCGAAAAACGACGGGCATCACCAAGCGATATTACTACCCGAATCTGCAGAGCATCCGTGTCCAGACACCGGAAGGTGCGGCTCGAAAAAAGGTCTGTGTGAACTGCATTCGGTCAAACCGGATTCAAAAAGCTGTGGTCCGAGAGCCGTTCACGATCCCCGGCCAGGGCTAGATCGACGGTACGCAGCCTTTCGCTGAGAAATCGTGAAAGTGCCAAATCTCGAACGAGAAATACCAGCACCCCGACTGCTTTCCGGCAGCCGGGGTGCTTTCGCGTATGATCTTTGGTTTCTGAAGAATTCTGCGGCCAGAGCAAGCACCGGCAAACGAGTTTTCCTGTCGAGTGTCTCCAGCCGTTTGAAGGCCGATCGAGGAAAGTAATCTCATGCTGAGTCCAGAAGACGTCCAGAAAGTGGCGACGCTTGCTCGCCTGAAACTGTCCGACGAAGAGTTGCAGCAGATCGGCCAGCAGCTCGACGGAATTCTCGGTTACGTCGCCGTCCTTGACGAAGTCGACGTTTCTGGAATCGAACCGATGGCGCACGTCGCCGATGTTTCGAACGCGTTTCGCGATGACGAAGTCCGACCGAGCCAGCCTCGCGAAGAGTCGCTGTCGAACGCTCCAAAAACCGACGGCAAGTATTTCCTCGTTCCGCAGATTCTGGAAAACGCGTAACGCTGCCTGACGACTCGTGCCTTACTCAATCTCGACTGCCAGGCGTCCGACCTGGAATCCCGGAGCTGATTTTCGATGGACATCACCGGATCAACCACTGGCCAGCTTCTTGACGCCATGCAGAACCGCGACGTGTCGGCTGTTGACGTGACGCAGGCTTACCTCGACGAGATTACCGCTCATGGTGAAACTGTCGGAGCATTCCTGTCTGTCGACTCCGCAGGCGCGCTGGCTCAAGCGGCCGAAGTCGACCGCAAGCGGTCAAGCGGCGAGTCAGTCGGCAAACTTGCCGGCTTGCCCGTCGCCGTTAAGGACAACATCTGCACGAAAGGACTCGCGACAACCTGCGCGAGCCGCATGCTGGAGAACTTCGTCCCTCCCTACGACGCTCACGTGACGACTCAACTGCGAAACGCCGGCGCCGTCATCATCGGAAAAGCGAACCTCGACGAATTTGCAATGGGTTCATCGACCGAGAACTCGGCGCTGAAAGTCACCAGAAATCCGTGGAACACTGACCACGCTCCTGGCGGATCAAGCGGCGGTTCGGCCGCGGCTGTTGCTGCAAGGTTCGCTCCGCTGGGCATTGGCAGTGACACCGGCGGATCAATTCGGCAGCCGGCTTCGTTCTGCGGCGTAGTCGGCATGAAGCCAACTTACGGGCGAGTCTCCCGATATGGCCTTGTTGCCTTTGCCAGTTCGCTTGACCAGATCGGCCCGTTCGCGACCGACGTCACCGGAACGGCTTTGCTCCTGGAAACACTGGCCGGCTACGACAACCGCGATTCAACCAGCGTCGACCGGCCTGTTCCGAGTTACTCGGCAACCGTTGATCAACCACTCGAAGGTCTGCGAGTCGGCGTTGTCTCGGAGTTCTTCGGAGACGGCATCGACTCGGATGTTGATTCTGCTGTGCGAGCGGCCATCGACGTCTACCGTTCGCTCGGTGCTGAAGTTTCCGAGGTCTCGCTGCCTCATACAAAATACGCCGTCGCTACTTACTACCTGATTGCTTGCTCGGAAGCGTCGAGCAACCTCGCACGCTACGACGGAGTTCACTACGGCCGCCGAGCCGAGCAGTTTGAAAACATGATCGACATGTACGCTGCGAGTCGAGCCGAAGGCTTCGGAGCGGAAGTCAAACGACGAATCATGCTCGGAGTGTTCGCCCTGTCAGAAGGCTACAGCGACCAGTACTACTTGAAAGCTCTGAAAGTTCGCCGGCTGATCCGCAACGATTTCGACGCCGCTTTCGCAAACGTCGACGTACTGGCCGGCCCAACCTGCCCGACACCGGCATTCAAGATCGGTGAACTGGTCGACGATCCACTGCAGATGTATCTGTCAGACATTTGCACGATCAGCGCGAACCTCGCCGGCATTCCCGGAGTGTCCGTGCCGGCCGGATTCAGTAGCAACGGCCTGCCCATCGGCCTGCAATTGCTGGCTGGACCGTTCGAAGAAGAAAAGTTGTTGCGAGCCGCTCGGATGTTCGAACGCGAAACGGACTGGCACAC
>CALDJX010000587.1 GCA_937899075.1 uncultured Planctomyces sp.
ACGGCTGTCGAATCCAGCTCACACTTCACGCTGCGCACAGAATAGACAGCTACGTGGAGCGCGGCGGAACGCACCAGTTCACCGTGAGGTGCGTTCCGCCGCGCTCCACACACCCTACAGAAATTCGGAAATTTATTTCGGGACCGATGCTACGGAACGTGCTTCGAACGCGTGCTTACACTTGCTCGCGCTTCGTCGAAACGGCCAGGCGGTAGATCGACGACAACTCGTCCGCTTTAGTCACGCAGGTGTTGAGGTCGTTGAGGAGTCCGTCTTCAAGGCTGTAAATCCAGCCGTGCACCGCGAGATTCTGCCCCTGCTCCCAGGCATTCTGCACGATCGTCGTGTGACACACGTTGTAGACCTGCTCGATCACGTTGAACTCGCAAAGCATCTTCAGTGCGAGTTCCTGATCGTCGATGCCGGAAAGAACATCGTCGTGTTTCTGCCGCACGTCGCGAATGTGACGCAACCAGTTATCGATCAATCCGAGCTTGTTGTTCTGCAGCGCCGCTTTGACTCCACCACAACCGTAGTGACCGCACACGATGATGTGTTCTACCTTCAGGTACGCGACGGCGTACTCGATCACTGACAGACAATTGAAATCGCTGTGAACAACGACGTTGGCAATGTTTCGATGCACGAAGACTTCGCCGGGAGTCAGACCTGTGATCTGGTTCGCAGGCACTCGACTGTCCGCGCATCCAATCCAGAGATACTTCGGATTCTGTTGAGCGACCAGTCGTTCAAAGAAGTCCGGGTCGGCCATTTTGGCCCCTTCCGCCCAGTTCCGATTACTTTCAAACAGATGCTGCAAAGTTCGCATGTTAATCTCTCATTCTGAGTTCTGTGTTCGAGCGATTCAGCCACTCAATCCGACTCGAGGCACGTGCATCGTCGCCAGCAGGTCTAAATGCTTCAATATCGGACATCCTGATGGCAAGGTTTAAACAACCGAAACTTTCAAAATTAAACGAGGTTGAGTCGCTCGTAAAAACGCAAGTGTGCTCTGAACTAAGGATTCAGTCGCACCGGATTGCTGGACCGTAGTTCCGTATCAGGCAATCTCTCGAAGAACCACAGACGACAGGATACACCCGGAAACAATTGCATGTGATTTGCCAGTAGAAATCCATCAGCCGTTGGGAATATGTCAGAGCTGATTCCATTGTTGGATAATCGGTACTTCTTCCCGTCTGGATGATAACTCACCCGGCCCGCCGTGATGATCTCGTCGTCCGAGACAATGGCTCGCCGTTTTGTAATCGGCACTTTGCCGCCATGTCCCGAACTGTGAAGCGGCAAATAGCCGTCCAGTTGTTGAATCTCGTGTGTTTCCCGGTGAACCCGACGCCAGCCTCCCGCCGAGTGGAACACCAGCCAGTCACCATTCGGAATAACTCCGGAACAGTCATTCAAGCGTTTGCCGACTGGCTGAAACGTTGCGTCGCCATTTTGATCGAATCGGCACGTCCACAATCCTGAATGAGGTTGCACGTTCCCCGGCGCCGTCGATCGCACAGTCATCCACAAACGGCCCGATTCGAAGCGAAGACTCATCCGAAACGTCCTGCGACGCGCTTTGTTCGAGTTCCGCAACGCCGCCGAAATTTGATCACGTTCCACTAAAGCCAGATGATCGATCGAAGCCAGCTCGACCGTCAGCAAATCTCCAATGACAGAACCATTGCCGATCCCAGGGGAAACGACTGCCACGGTCGTCACTTTCTGGGCAACGTTGTCCGCGACAGCGATCTGCAGACTCGCCATTACCGCCAGAAGCGAACAGGCCACTTCTCGTAATCGCATCCAAATTTGCTCCTTACGAGGGCAGATCAGCGGACGGGCCTCACGCAGGACGACCAAAGCACTCCGGGTCGTGAACCAGAATCATGAATCACAAACGGTAACCGGAACGCTCGTCCTGCGGCAGTATAAAAGTGCCAGACTGCATTCCGTACTTTGGAAAGTCTTCCGACCCGTGCGGCCAGAAAATATTTTCCGTCACACGTCTGGCTTCCTCACATAAGGAATAGTCCCGGATTAACTTCCCGATTTCCGGCCACGTCATGCCCGCGCAGAGTCCTGGACTCGCGAAGGCGGGGCCGGGCACCCAATTTTTTTTCGCAAACGGCAGCGAGATCCACTGGGTTCCCGCCTGCGCGGGAATGACTGAAACTAATCATTCATGGTTCAAATCGGGAAGTAAATTCGGGACTGATCCTTGTCGAACTACAAGACTCGTTTTCGACGATCACTTGTCGCTAACGGCGAGCCTTGAACGCATCGAGCAGATTCGGCAGACCAGGAGGTCGTTCGAAGACTTCTTCGCCGGCATCGCCACTTTCCTGGTCACCAACGACGTTGGCGTACGCGCGAGCAAAAACATCACTCTCGTACGGCAGGCGAGGATCCTGGTTGTGGTGCCGGGCGTTTTCCTGATGCTGCAGGACCGTCGTGTGGTTATACGGGGCGAACTGCGTGTAGCCATGATTCGTCGGCGCGTACGCATAGTGCGGCGGCATCTGGCAGGGATTCTCAAGACAGCAGAGTTTGATACTCATACACCAGCTCATGCTGCAACGAGGCTGGCACGACGGGCACCATTCAACGACTTCAGCACCGTTAACAATCACGCTCGATGTCGCGTACGCGGTCAACGAAACACTTGCGGTCGAACTCTCATGGCCCATCTTAGAGACGGCGTTCACGAGCGAATTCGCAGACTCACGCTCGATCAACGGACTCGATGACCAATCGTCGAGAGGATCATCCAATCCACGATAGCAAACCATGTCTGTCGTACATGGCCGAATTGACTGACACCCGGAAACGGCCAGACACAGCACGCTACTAAGTACTAAACACGCCCGCAGCATCCCACGGCTTGTCACTCCGAAACCGGAACTGTTTTGCTGACACATTTGCCCTCCACATCTGCAAGTGCAGCAACAGCAAGACACCAAATCGCGTTCGAATTGCCAATCAACTCGCGCGGGTACGCATTGCAACACTCCGAGCATGAGAGAATGGTCGGCTCAACAGGAAGAATCACTTTGTAGCAGTTGCATGCATACGGCGGTTAGATAACAAAGCAGGCGGCGGGCGGATTTCACAGCGCGGTT
>CALDJX010000588.1 GCA_937899075.1 uncultured Planctomyces sp.
GTACCAACTTCCAAACTCACTCATCCACGCCCCCGTGGCATGCGGGCCGGACTGTGCAACACCTGGCATCGCCCACAGCATGTTGAAGAAATTGCCCGTGTGTCCGCAATCACGCTCCGGTCCGTGGGAGGCAACGCTCATACGCGAGAAGAACTCTGCACCATTCGATTCACCGAGCAGGTTGAACAGCACGGCGGCCATGCCGCATTTACCGTTGTCTTCATGGTTCTCAATCCAGGGATGGTGATCGCCGTACGGAATCGCTCCCTTGCCGATGTAAAAACGCAGCAGCTTCGCACTGCGCTCAATCGCCCGATCCAGGGCTGGGTCTTTCACGCCCGCCTCACGCGCCATCACCAGCGAGATCGTCAGAGGCAAACCGGGAGAGTTCATCATGCCGTAGCCGCCGAGTCGGCCGTCGGGCCGAGCGAACCCGTGGCCCCACGAGCCGACCGCACTTTGACCATTGGCGGCTTCGAGCGCGAGTCGCGTTAAGCCCGGCATGACCGAATCATCGCCCGTTGCGATCTTGTATTCGGCCAGAAACATCATGACATAGCCGTAATACCAGGTTGCCATCCCTTCGGTTCTGTAGTTCGCGGCCCACTCGGTTTCCTTCTTGATCAGCGGGAGGTAGCTCGGGTCGCCGCTGGCCAACAGCGCGAGCACATTGAGTGATCGTGGAATGGGGTCCAGGCGCTCGGCATAGGAAGGCTCCGCTATCCGCTGGGCGAGATCCTTGCACCCTCGTTCGAGAATGAGCTTGGACTTCGGGCAATCGAAGGGAGCCGTAGCGCCATAGCTTCCCAGCACCGGAAGCTGCACTACAACTTCCGCCGAGCTGCCCGAACGCGACCGGGTCAGGCTGAGATTGCCCTGGCCCGCTTCCGATTCGGCCAGGGTCAGGGCTTTGCCCATTTCGGTGCGCGGGTCATAAGAAAACGGCTTGCCGCCGACGCCGAGAATTACATCGCCGACCGCAAGAACGCCTTCAGCGGGAGAACCCTGCTCCACCTTGGTAATCGTAATCTCACGGGCATCGGACGTGACCATCTTGCCACAACGAATCCAGCCTCGCAGACCCGTGGCGCCAAGATTCCAGTCGTGCTCAGCGCTTGCGGCGACGCTTGACCATTGCACCGCGAAAACGACCGTAAGTGTCAGCAAGAGGAGTATGTTTTTCATGCAGATCAGTTGTTGGGTTGGAGGTGAGTTTGGTAATGAAGTCCGCCCTTGATGCAAATTGAATGTGGCCAAGGCGGAGCGGAACTCCATTCAGGACGGCACATGACTCACTTCTTTGTAAGTCAAGCAAGTCACTGAGTATACTCAATGGCCACAAGCTGTTCAAAATATCTACACGAAAGCGAGTTCAGGAGCCGATCAGGCGGTATCTGAATATGCCACCCGAAGCGGTATCGATTACATCGAGCGATTCTATAATGGGCAACGCCGACACTCGTCGCTTGACTACCAGAGCCCCGCGTGAGCGACGAATGGTGACAGAGAAATCACCATTTCGCCAATGACTTTGTTGGTGATTTCAGAGCAACATACCTCTACTGAGAAGTCACAATATTTACCCAACCATTGACACCGGTTCAGCGCCAACCTTTCTTGGGGAACTCCACAACTCAGTTCTGAAACTGAACTCTCATCCGAACCGCGGCGGGTTTCCTGAGAAACAAAGCTCAACCGCCTCGATTCGATGGAGACCCGCAAGCGTCCCGGCGGTCCAAAAGTGCAACACGTCGCCCACCCATCAGTGCTCAAGACCGATGCAAGTCTGCGACTGGACTCGCTCGCGCATCGCGATGCACCCGCTGTCACGAAGAAATCGCTGTTCGTGCGGTCGGTGTAATTCACCGCTACTTGCTACGCGAATCGTACGTCGTTAACTCCGTTTGCAGGGTTCGAGTCCTACCGGAGGAGCTTTCAGGCTCTATGGAAACATTACCCCTTAGTCACACTTTTGATTGAGGGGTTCTCTTTTTTGCGCACGCGGCATTGTGAGCGTCTCTCCACAACGAGACGAGACGATTTCGGAACGTGCTTTCGTGGCGTGGATTCACGGCCAACGATCATTCGCCGGTCGCGCCTACCTCTCAGGATTCTCCTAAAATTGTGGCAGGTTTTGGACATGGGGTCGGATAACAGTATGTATGGACGATTCACAGCCGCAATTAGAACTCAGTGAAACCGACTTTCTGGCCTTGCTGGTCAAGCATGAGCCGGGCCTGCGAGCGTATGCCCGTAGCCTCGTGCCTGATTGGGAACTGGTCGACGAAGCGTTGCAGGAAGCCAGCATCACTTTGTGGCAAAAGCGCGAGCAGTTGCGGGGCACGGATGGATTTGTACCGTGGGCCATCACAGTGCTTCGGTTCAAGTGCCTTCGTCAGTTGGAGAAGCTCCGAGCTCGAAGACCGCTGCTCAGTGACGAAATGCTGGAAACGCTTGCGGAGCGTGGCGCCCGGCGGTCTGTGGAAGAGTCAACGTCTCGGGCTCAAGCTCTTCAGGCATGCCTGAGCCAGTTCTCCGCAGAACATCGTGAGTTGCTGCTGGCACCGCATAGCTCGACACACACGGTTGTCGATGTTGCAGCGCGACGAAACAAGTCGCCGAATTCACTGTACAAACTGTTGGCCAGATTGAGGCAGCAGCTGAGCGAGTGCATCAACCTCCGTCTCACAGTGGAGGTCGAGTAATCATGCGATCGAACGAATTGATTCAACGTTACTCGCTCGGGATCTGTTCTGAAGAAGAAGTCCACGAGCTTGAGCGTCGCCTGCGCGCGAATGAGACGTTGCAGGACGAATTCCTGCGGGAGGCCGAAATCGACGCCCATCTGCGACAGGAAGCTCAATTGGGAATCGTCAACGCCGCACCGTCGGCTCCGGCCGGTCAGCAATCACACGCCATCTGGAAATGGGTGTCCGGCGTGTCAACGTTGGCAGCGGCGGTTTTGCTTGCGCTAATGATTCTCAACTTTCCGCCGCAGCAAAAAGCGATGGCCTATCCATCGCTGGGACAATTGACCGTAGAAGTCTCGCGAACCGAACACAACATTTGGGCAGCAGCGGCTGACGGCGATCTGAAAGCGGTTCGCAGTGAACTGGATAACCGCGTGTCCGTCGATGCGAAGGCTGAATGTGGACTGACTCCACTGCATGTCGCAGCTCTATTCGGTCAGTCGGAGGTCGCACAACTGCTGCTACCGAGTGGAGCGGATGTGTCGCTGACCGACGGCGAAGGAAACACGGCGCTGCACATGGCCGCTTTTTTGGGCCATACCGACATCGTTAGTGCTTTGCTGAAAGCGGGAGCAGACCCTGCGGTTCGCAATCGTCTCGGCTTCAGTTCAGTGGACAATGTGGCCGTCAGGTGGAGTTCGGATTTGGAAGCCTACTACCACCACCTCGAGGAAGTCTTGGACGTGTCACTCGACCTGGAACGGATCAAGTCCGAGCGACCGAAGATTCTGCAACTTCTCTCTGCCGCGAACCCAAAAACAACGCCACGAACACCAACCATCAGCCTCTGGCAGGCTGCCATCACCGGCAACACTGCAGTGGCCGAACAGCATATCACGGCCGGAACCAACTTAGATGAGACGGAAGACTACGGAGGCAGCTCGCCTTTGACTCTGGCTGCGATTTTTGGACAGGACGGAATCGCAAGGATCCTCATCGATGCCGGGGCCGATCTTGAAGTGCGAAATGGCAAAGGCAGCACGGCCCTTCACCAGGCATGCTTCTTCTGTCGTCCTGAGATCGTGGGAATTCTCTTGGGGGCAGGAGCTGACACAAGCCAAACTGATAGTCGCGGCCACACTCCTTTAGACATCGTGACGCTCGACTTCGACGAGGATCTCCAGGGAGCCTACCTGCACGTATACGACTGGCTCAACCTGGAACTCGACCTGGACGACATCAAGAGAGCTCGAATCCAGATCGCTGAAATCCTCAACGAACACGAAGGGAAAGGCGAGTAGTGAATACTGCTGTGAAATACGAACCGAAATTCGGCAGGAGTCTTCGCGTCGCCCGCAAGCCGCAACGCTGGACGAGTTGTACTGCCATTCTGACTGGCCTGTTGCTGGCGTTGTCGACCAGTCAGGTTCAAGCGGATGAGCCGGATGCCGACGCCACAACCGACGCGAATCGCCTCGCTCAGGTAAGAGCAAAGCATGACCAGCCATACGTCTACGCGAAGTCGCACAAGCCGGACTACCTCTTCGACCAAGATGCTCTCCGCCGTTACGACATCTTCCTCGAAGACGCCGACCTCAAATTCCTGAACGACAATCCAGTCCGCGAGCAATATGTCAAAGCTGCATTGCTGTTCGAAGGCAAGCTGCTATCTCACGTCGGCGTGCGATACAAGGGTGAGCATGGTTCGTTCGAACATTTCGTGAAGGATTTTAAAGGCGGAGAACGCGGAGTCGCCTCGTCGGGTCCGAAGCTTGCGTCGAAGTTGTCACTGAAGGTCAAGGTGAACTGGAAGAACAAGAAAGACAAGTTCTATGGAGTGAAGAAACTCCAGTTCCATTCGATGAACCATGACCGTGGCATGATGCGCGAGCGACTCTACTGGTGGTTACTTAGAGAGTTTGGCAGCCCGGTGCCACGCTGCGTACACGCCAAGGTGTACATCAACGGAAAGTACAGCGGCATCTACGCGCTAACCGAGCAGGTCGATGGCCGGTTTGCCGATCATCATTTCAAAGATGGTGACGGGAATCTCTACAAATCTGTCTGGCCCATCGATCCCAACAATACCTTGAAGCCCGAAAAGTATCTCAAGGCGGCTTTGAAAACCAACGAAGAAGCGGGCGATGTCAGCCGATTCCAGACCTTCGCCCAAGACGTATTGGACGCGAATCCATCTCAGGTCGATTCGGTGATGAATCGCTGGTTCGACGTGGAGCAATTGATGCGGCTGTACGTCGTGATGAACACTCTGGGGCACCACGATAGTGCCGTCTTTGGCGGCTGCGGATACGGCCCAAGCCCCAACGCAAACTTCTACTGGTACGTGGAGTCGCAGAAAAAACGAGTCCACTTGATCCCTTGGGATATGGACCAAGAAATCGGCGGTCCGGGATACGTCGGCAGGCACGAATCTTCGCAGTCCGGGGACGACTTGGACTCGCGGCAAGAGGAAGAGCACGAAGAAGATGACGAACAGGAAGATCGCGACCAAGACGACGATGATGACGCCGACATAGACAATGGCACTCCAGAGTCTCAATACGTTGGCCCCTCCAGAGACAAACTGGTGCTAGGTCTGAGAAGTTATTTTAAAGGCCCAAAGTGCGAGCGGTTATATGAGCAGTTTCTCAGAGAGTACTACAACTCGAAATACATCAATCCGCTCTTGGACAAATGGAGCGCACAGATCGAAGACGCCGTCGCCGAAGCATCGGAACTCTACAACGACGTGCCTTCTGTCGACCAGCAGAAGCAAGCGGTTCAGGTTTTGAAGTGGATCGTCGCGAACTTCGACAAAGACGACCCGCCGGGTTGCCTGTGGTAGCGAATCGCTTCCGTTTTGTGGCAGGTTTCGCCCACGACGCCGGATATTACTGTGAGGAGGGTGGCTGCAAGCGGCTCGACTCATGGCAGCTATGGCAACGACCGACAGGGAGAGATTGAAATGAATGTGGTTTGAGGATTATCGATGGCCGCAGTGGGGCTGTTCATGCTGGTTTCTGGAACGAAGAAGAGTGAGTTCGTCGTGTACCAGCTGCTGGTGGCGCGTTCAAGAATTCTCTGGGGCGAAGGAAATGCCGTACACCGCTTTTACCAAGTCTCCGGACTCATTCTTATCGCGTTGGGATGCCTGTGGGCGGCAGGTGTCATTTGGAGATAGTTGACCTATTGATGTAGCCGAAGTCGCAAGACTTCAGGCACGCCAAGCCCCATCTGTTGCCAGATCGGCCACGTGATTTTGGCTCGCACTTTACCTGAATCGTTAGAAGCAAGCTGGCTTTGGACATTGTCATGATACATAGAACTTTCTCGCACCGTGGTTTAACTTACCCACTCGTTGCACTGCTCATGCTTTTCCTTTTCGCTGGATGCGATCGGAAAGCCGAAACAACCCAAACACAGGCAGGCGACAGTCCCGCGACGTCGCACGATCGAGGGACTGGAGCGAACGTCAGCATCGTAGATGCGGCGGGGGCGGGAGACGTCGAGTCAGTCAAACGACTGCTCGCGACTGGTGCCGACGTTGAAACGCGGAATGCGTCAGGAACCACGCCGCTCATTACTGCCAGTGTCATGGGAAGAACTGGTGTCGCGCGAGTGCTCATCGAGGCGGACGTTGATTTGGAAGCCAAGAATGCCGAGCAAACGACTGCGCTCTACAACGCCGCATTCTTTTGTCACCCCGACACAGTTAAACTCCTGCTGGAACATAAAGCCAATGTGCATACGACCGACAAGAATGGAACTCCTCTTGTTGACGTCATGGCGGCTCCTTGGGAGGCCGTCGCAGGGATTTACCAGTTGGTTTACTCGCTGATCGGAGTCGAATTCGATGCCGAGAAGACCAAGGAAATGCGACCGGTGATCCTGAAGATGCTCAAGGAGCAAATCGCGAACGAAACGTCCGCGCTGACTCCACAGAGAACCGCCGCCGAAATCGCAGCGATCCGCAGCAAGCTCCCGCCGATTACGGATGCCGATTGGTCGATGTACAACCATGACGTTCGCGGCTGGCGGTACAATTCGGCCGAGGAGACCATTTCGCCGGACAACGCAGCAAAGTTGGTGGAAAAGTGGCGGTTTCCGAATTCATCAGCGTCTATGACCGTCGGAGCAATTCATGCCACCCCGACCGTCGTCAACGGTCACGCCTACTTTGGCACCGCAACTCATCCGGCGTTCTACAAATTGAAGCCGGACGGCACACCCGCGTGGGTCTACCGAATTCCGGAGAACGACACACGCCACGAACTTCCGCAAGGTGGCGTGAACAGGATTAATGTCAACGATGGCATCGTGGCTTCGGCTCTTGTGACTGAGACAGGAGTGTACGTCGGCAACGGCGCCGGCATGTTCTTCGCACTCGATCGCATCACCGGCGAGGAACTTTGGAAAGTCGATACACGCGCCGAGGGCTTCCCAAATCATCACGCGATCAACATATTCAATGCGTCTGCCATTCTTGCTGATGGAAAAGTCGTCGTTGGCGGTGGAGGTTATGAGCATCCCTATCCACTCGACCCCGAATACGAGTGTTGCACCGGTCGAGGTTTCGTGGTCGCATTCTATCCCGATTCCGGAGAAGTCGTTTGGAAGTACGAAGTCGGCGAGGAACCCAAAGAGTTTCTGGAGCCAATCGC
>CALDJX010000589.1 GCA_937899075.1 uncultured Planctomyces sp.
GCCGACAAATCCTCCGATCCTTAATGAAGGAAACGGAGTCGGTAACCGATCGAACGTGCGAGGGACGATCAGCACTGCTCAACAGGGCGGAAACATCAACACGTTTACGAGCCAGTGGTTCGTCAACCTTGCCGACAATCTGAACCTCGACGCCGTTCCGCACGTCGTGTTCGGCAACGTGCTGGACATGACGGTGCCGGACCTGATCGCCGCCCTGACGACTTTCAACATTACCGCAGAAACAGGCAACGGCGCTCTCACCGACACGCCGCTGGATGACACGCCTGCCAGTGGTAACGGAAAGTTGGTTGTCGTCAGCAGCGTCATTTACAGCATCGTTCCATCGAGCACTTCGGTCGACGTCGACGGCGATGATGTAATCTTCGGGGCAGGCGGGGCAGACACGCTGTTCGGCAGCGGCGGCAATGATATGTTGATGGGTGATGCCGATGCAGACCTCCTGGACGGAGGCGATGGCAACGACACCGTCAACGGAAACGCGGGCATCGATACACTGTTTGGTTCAGCCGGTAACGACACGCTGATGGGCGGTTCCGAAGCGGATTCAATGATCGGCGGTGATGGCGACGACGTTGTCAATGGAAACGCTGGCAACGACACCGCGTTTGGCAATGCCGGTGACGACACGCTGATGGGCGGTTCCGAAGCGGACTCTCTGGTCGGCGGCGACGGTAGCGACATGGTCCGCGGTCAGGGAGCGAGCGACGACACGGTGTCTGGTGGAGCGGGCGACGACACACTTGATGGCGGTCCCGGACCTTCAACGCTCGTTGAGTCTGCAGACGGTGACTTCACGCTGGTAAGCGGGTTGGTGGCGGGCGAAGGCACACTCACCGGCAGCGAGACTGGAATGGACGTACTGATTGAAATCGAGCAGGCACAACTAACGGGCGGCGATAGTGCCAACGTCATCGACACCAGTGGCTTCACTGGCCCCGTGACACTCGATGGCGGTGCAGGGGGCGACGTACTGACGGGCGGCGATGGCGGAGCGACGATTACGGGCGGTTCCGGAACGGATTCCATTACCGGCGGGACCGGCGCTGACGATCTGCGAGGGGGCGACGACAACGACACCCTGTCTGGCGGAGACGGTGAGGACACTCTCTTCGGTGACGCTGGCGACGATCTAATCAATGGTGGCAGCAATGACGACACTCTGAATGGCTCGGCTGGCTCAGACACACTCAATGGAGACGATGGTGCTGATGTTCTGAACGGCAACGGTGGCAGCGGAGACATCCTGACTGGCGGACTCGGCAACGATACGCTCGACGGTGGCGATGGTGAAGACAGCGTGGATGAAGAAAGGGATTCTGACTTCGTCCTGACAGACACAAGCCTGACCATTGATGGGTCGGAAACAGATACGCTTTCCAATATCGAAGGCGGTATTCTGATTGGCGGAGCTGGCAACAACTCGATTGACGCCAGTGCCTTCACGGGAACGTCGAACTTGGCCGGAGCGGGTGGTGACGATGTGATTTCAGGATCGGCTCAGAATTCAAGTCTGGATGGTGGCTCTGGAAATGATTCGATCACTGGCGGTGCCGGAAACGACAACATTGCTGGCAGTACAGGCAACGACACACTTGCTGGCTCAGCTGGCAACGACACGCTCAGTGGTGGCAGCGACGACGACCTGATCAATGGCGGTCTGGGAGCCGACAGGATCATTGGTGGTGATGGCGATGATCGACTGATCGGGGAATCCAACGCAGACATCACATCTGCTGTGACAACTTTGGCGGCTCTGAACACAGACAATAGCGACTCCATCGACGGTGGATTGGGCAACGACACGATCGTCGGTGGCGTGGGAGCAGACGCGGTCAACGGCGGCGACGGTCTGGACATCATCGACGTTGCCAGCGGCGGAGATACATCGGGCGGAGTCGATACGGTCACCACATCAGTCGGCGGCGATCTGGTCTTTGCTGATCCGGAAGACGTCATCGTGACGCCAACTCCGTAGGACAGCTCGGGATGGAGTCTGTACTTTCCTGAAAATGGGTGGCTTGCGGGCGAACGCAGCGAGCCGCCCAAATCAGAGATGTATTAAGGGCGTTTTCTGATCTGCAGCCCACCCTGCAACGCGGTGTGACGAGCGACGATGTCAGTTGGCAGTGACCACTTCCTGGCATCGTTGTCGTAGATGACGACCTTTGTCCGCTGAGCAGCGAACGCGACCGTCAACGGGATGTCCGTCTTCCGAAGGACATTGAGAAACGTCGGACCGTCTTTGTGCGACACGGGCAGATCGTAAAGATCGATCCGCTTGACGATGCTTCGCTCAAACAAGGTTGCATAAAGCGCGATACCAGACATCTCTCGCTCCGCTTGACACCAGACTGGCGTTTTTTCGTAGCCGGAAATGCTTCGCAACCCGCGGATCGCTCGACGGACGTCCCACACGCGCATGCTGTCAAGAGTCTGGCCCAGCAGCATGAACCGCCGGCGGTGGTGCGTCTGCTTCCGTTCGCTCTGGTCCCACGCCGTTGGTCCAACACCTCGCGGGCAAACGTAGGCCATTCCCCAGGAATTCACTTTGAGCATCTTCGCCAGTGACTGCCAGGAAGTTTCGTTGGCTGCCGCCGCTACCTCATTCTCAAAGTGCTTTGCAAACCCGACCCGCATTTCGGACAGGAACTCCGACCAGCCTTGCTCGTCCAGCACGTTGAGAACCTGCAGCTTCACGTCATCGGTCGTCGCGTCCGCTGGTCGAAGAACAAAGAGCGACAATTCAATGTTGGACTCCGGGCTGAAGTCGAAAATCGATAAGTGAACGCCGTCGTGAATCGCTTCGACAGTCGGAGAGCCAACGGTTTGGTGGATCGAAACCTCGTCCTTTGTCGGCCAACCTCGGAAGCACGTCTCGGTTAGCTTCTTGCAGTATCCAGCGGTCGGACAATTTGAGACACGGACATCGGCAGCGTTCGGCAACACCGCCGTGGCCACAAACATGTCGTCGATCGTTGTGTTGAGTTCGTCTTTCGGAAGTTCTTCGAAGACACGAAGTTGTTCTGGCTCAAAGAACTTGACGGCCGCTGTTTCAATCAGCGGGTCTTCGCCTTTCAGAAACTTGTTGAACCAGTGAAAGGCGTGGATGCGGAGTTCCTGTGTGTCCTTATGCGGCCCCTCGGTAATCTGAAGTCCGATGTGGTCACGCTTGTCGTACAGTTCGTAAATGCGACGAACTTTCGAATAGACATCGACGACGCCGTCGAGCGGGAAGATTCGATCTTTGTCCGTGTTTGAAATCAGCAGCGGCCGCGGAGCGACCAGAGCGGCCACCTGGGCGTAATCCCAACGGTAAGTATTGACCATGTACATGCAGTCGCAATGTCCTTCGACACAGCCGTCGACGACGTGATTCTGCAGGTTCGTGATCCCGGCAACTGGCACCGCGCATTTGATCCGCTCATCGAGCGCGGCGATCCACCATGAGTACGCGCCTCCGCCCGAGCGACCGGTGACGCCGAGTCGCTCGCCATCGACCTCGCTGCGAGTCTGCAGGTAGTCGAGCGACCGAATGCAGTTCCAGGCTTCGACACCGGCTGGCGTGTAGCCACGCGAGTTCCACCACCACCGACCGTGCCGATAAGTACCGTGGTGCATTCCTTCGATTTCGCCGAGTTGCAGAGTGTCGATCGTCAGGCAGACGTAACCGTTGCGAGCGAACCACGCACCGTGATGCTGGTAGTGCGTCTTGTTTCCGTAGCTGATATCGCCCTTCTTGACGCGTCCGTGCCCACACACATAGAGGATCGCCGGCAGCGGACCGGTCTGTTCTTTGGGTCGATAGAAGTTTCCGGTCACGTACAGCCCGGGGCGAGACTGGAAATGCACTCGCTCAACGACGATGTCATCGTGCTCGACGGTCCCAACGATTTCCGAATGCAGAGGAGTCTTCTCGGGAAGCGGATCGAGGCTGAGCATTTCAAACAGATGCTCGCGGTGTTTCGCTTTGTCCTTTTCCCAGTCTTCTTTCGACTGATACTTCGACAGCGAAGCCGTGGCGATTTTTGCCGTTTGGGCCTCGAAGTAGCGGGCAATCATCGCATTGCCGCGACTGGTGTCCCGCGCCGGTGCATCTTCAGCAACGACAGACGTGAAGCCAGAAATGACGATCCCACTTAAGGCAAGACAGCGAATGACTTGTTGCATCACGGAAGCTCCAACGAAAATCACACGGACCACAGGTGAACCGGGATCTTATTCCGCAGAGCTTTGATCGCGACAGTCAGCGAGAATTAATCGTGCAGAAATTGTGTGTCAGCGAACGACCGATGCCGGCGGCCTGTATCACAAACCGCTTCGTAAACCCGTCGGCTCACGCCAACGGCTCGCCTGTCGGGAGCCGATCAGATCAGTCTTCGATGTTCAGTTTGATCTCGTCGGAGTTCGCTTTCAGTTCCGGTGAGTACATCGCCTCGGCCCGGGTTGGCAATGCGCTGAACTTGCCTGGGATCTCTGCCCTCAGTCGGTAGCTGACGGCATATTGGCCGCGATCCAGTTGCCGCACAAAAAATGCTACCTTCTCATCGCGATACTCGACGTACGCCGACAGTTGATTGCCGCTGTATCCGCTGCGAACCTCGACCGCTTCGAACCCAGCCGGTTTCATATCTTCAAAGACAAGGTATTCGTAGGCGTTCTTGCTGAGAACGACGAGTTCCACCTCGACCAGGTCTCCGCTCTTCACCGTGTCGAGATTTTCGAGCTTCTTACGTTCGTACTTCTCGACCTTCTGATCAACAACCTGCCCACGCGAGCCGGCAATTTTCGTTTCTTTATCGACGCGAGTCAGCAGGTAGTAGTTTCGGTCGACCTTCACTTCCAGGCCGGCCTTGGTGATGAAGTCTTCCAGAGTGAAGTTCGTCAGGTAGGCGTTGAAGTAGACAGGCCCCTTGCCCGACCGACGCACCTCGACAACGTGCTCACCGGAAGTCAACGCGTCGCCTTCCAGAATCAGCTTGTTGTCGAAGTTGAACAGGTTGGACGAGTCGACCTTCACCGACTTGTGCAACTTTCCGTCGACCAGAACTTCGATCGTCATGTCCGGCTCGGCTTCGCCGCTTGCTTCCAGGTAATCAGCGAGTGCCTCAATGCAGTACGCGGTGTCGCGAGTGCTGCGCCAGTAAGTGCCGTTTCGGCGATTGTTGAGGATGTACTTGACGAGCCCAGCGGTGCGGTCGCTCTTCGGATCAGTCTTCGCGAGCAACTTCAGGTACCAGGCGTTGGCTTCAAGATCGTTGCCCCACCAGTACCACCAATATCCGCCGTTCGGCAGATTGAGATAGGCGGTCTGATTCTCAGCGTCCTCGACCACGAACTGCTCGATATTCTGCAGAATCATAGCGAGCTTTTCTGCCTGCCCTTGCGAATGCAGAGCCAATCCGTAAACCGCCTTTCCGTAGACTGAAAGGTGCGTGCGGTCACGGTAAAGAAAGTCCCGCATCTCTTGATCGATGTGCCCGGCATCGTTGAGAACCAGGAACACAAACGCGTCCAGATTATCTGCCTGACTTTTGGTGCGTTTCTTCTTTCGCTGCTCAACATTCTTGATCAGGTTGTTTTTCAGATACTGAACCTGCTCGGCCTGATAGTTCTTCAGCCACGCGACGCCACGGTCCAGCATTCCGGGTACAAGTGCGACATCGTTCTTCGTTGCTGTTTGAAGGCCATGTACGACCACGGCAGTTGTGTGCGACCATGATCGTTCGCCTCGCCCGGAGAACCATCCCCAGCCGCCGTCTGAAAGCTGCATCGACGTCAGCCGTTCGGTTCCCTGCTTCACCATCCGAACGACTTCGTCTTCGTCGAAAACAGGATTCGGATCGAACGTCTTCCAGCGTTTCGCCCGCTCGACATCGTTGCCGATTTCCTGGGCGTTGAGGTTGGTTCGCTTGTCTCGAATGTCTGCCAGATTGAGATTCATCCGCTGCAGGATTCGCTGAGTGATCACCGTCGGGATAAAGCGATTCAGAGTCTGCTCGGTACAGCCATACGGATACTCGACGAGGTACGGCAGTGCGTCGACCATTGCTCCGGCAAGTGTCGGTGAATATCGGACTTCCAGTCGCGTCTGATCCGGTCGGCGTTCTTTCGGCACATGAATCGTGATGCTCTGCGAGTCTGTGTTTTCTTTGGTCGCTCGGACGACGCCCGAGAACGAATCCGTTTTCAACATTCCATGCACGAAACATGGGAAGCTCATCTCCACTGCGTCCGACTCTTCGTCGGTGAGTGCCTTCATACGGACGGTTGCTTCGCCTTCGCCGGTTACTCGAACTCGCCAGTCGATCCGTTTCTCGCCGTTCGCGGAAACCATGACCGACTGCGTTAAGTCATCGTTCATCGACGCGAGCGTTCCGCCGTCAACTTCAAGCACGACCTTCACGAGTTTGTCACTGTCGAGGTAGTTGTGCACGTTGGCCGAAAGAACGACTTCGTCTTTCTCGACGAAGAACCGCGGAGCCTGCAGCCTGACCATCAGATCCTTCGCCGTAACAACTTCCGACGTGCCCTCACCGACCCGAGTCCCGTGCCCCATTCCCCAGACGCGGACCTTCCAGCCCGTCAGACTTTCCGGCATCGCAAACTTCACTTGAGCATCGCCGTTTTCGTCGGTCGAAATGGCTGCCGACCAGAACGCGGTATCCGCGAAGTTGGATCGAATCGTTGGCTGAACAAGATCGCTTCCTGCTCCTCCACCGCCAGGGCCTTCCACCCCGGAATCGGCGATGGTCAACGCGGCCATCGGAGCAGCAGCTGCTGATGGCATGGGCATATCATTGGCGAATCCAAGCGACTGGGCAGCGCCCATTCTCGCCGACGATTTGCGCATTTGCATCCCGTCGCGGCTTATACCGCTTTCTGATAATTCAAGTTCTTCCACAATGTTGTCGCCGAAGATGCCGAGATTGCTCATCGCGACTTCGCCAGACTTGATCAAATTGCCGGACCACCGAGTCAGGCTTGAGTGCGTATTCGGGTTGTGATGCCGTCGCCACTTCCAGAAGAACTCGCGAATCTCCGGCACGTTAGAACCGCCCGAGATGTACTCAACGCTGCGGTCGTAAACGCTCAACACCGTCGAGCCGACAAACGGTTGCCCATCATGATCCGTGACGTGGACTGCGACAGTCGCTTCTTCGCCCGGCTTGTACCGGTCCGACGAAGGTTCGACTTTAACATTCAGTACGCGCTTCTCGGGTGGCACGACTACTTCACGCGCGGCGGTGTGAACCTTCGCGTCTGAAATCGTCAACGCCTCGATGAAGAAGTTCGGCATGTCGCGCTGCACGACGGCGAATTCGTGAACCGT
>CALDJX010000590.1 GCA_937899075.1 uncultured Planctomyces sp.
CTGCTTATTCGAGGTGGAACGCACCGGAAACCTGACGACGCTCTTTGGCGACTTTGACGCCCTGGTCGAACCGTTGCTCAAGAACGAATACGACCACGGCATGCTGATAAATCGCCACGACCCGCTCTTTGAAACACTGCAGATGCACGCGGACCGCACCGGCGAAGAATTCCGACTCAAGGTGCTCGACTTCCCGACAAGCGTCGAGAACCTGTCCTACGTGCTCTTTACGGAAATCACCGCCCTCGGCTTCCGCCTCAATCGGATTGAGCTGCGAGAAACCGACACATCAGTGATGACGTACACGCGCGAGGACTGGGTATCGGACAATCGTTACTTCAACGACGCGGCGCGTGAAGCCGCGTCTAATGCGCAACAGGTCGTGTGAATGTCATGCACTCGAAGCAGACTGTGACGTGCCAATACTCGCCGAGCTGTTTCCTGTGTGGACAGTTCGGATGATGCGTTTTCCGTTGAGTCAGACCTGCCCGAGAGACTGCGAACGTCCGCGTCGAATCTCCGAACGAAATATCCAACATGAAAATTGAAGAAGTCAGGCGTGAAACTCAGGACAACAGACTCCGGTTATGGCCGGCGGTCGTGATCCTGCTCCTGCAGGTCATCGTCTTCGGGTTGTCGATTTCCTCGGGAATCAACAACGGACTACGTTTTGGTTTCATGATGTTCGGACCGGCGGCTGGAGTCGTGTTGTTTGCCACCTGGCTGCTCGTCGCAAGCCGTCTGCGCTGGAGACACCGGCTGATGCTGGCAACGGCGATGTTGGCGTTTCCCGTAGCCGCAGCGCCTCTCGTGCATTCGTCGATGAAGCTGGGACTGTTCCTTTATGGCGGTCCGGTCTCGATGCTGATTTCCGTGGTTGGGCTCAGGTTGACTGAGAAGGCCGGCGAACGACGACGACTCGCGACGATCGCGCTCGGGCTCGTGACCGTTTGGGGTTCGTGCACGCTGGGGCGTATCGATGGGTTCCGCGGTGACTATTTGCCCGAGTTGGCATGGCGCTGGACGCCGACTGCGGAGCAGCAGCTTGTGAATCGCCGCCCGTCGACGGCGCCCGAGACGACTCAGGAATGGCAGCCGGTCGACGTGGAGTGGCCCGGGTTTCGTGGGCCAAACCGGAATGGCCAGGCGGGATGGCGTGGAGAGCGACTGGACTGGACGACATCAGAGCCACGCGAACTCTGGCGAATTCCGGTCGGCCCGGGGTGGTCCTCGTTTGCTTATGCGTCAGGACGACTCTTCACTCAGGAACAGCGAGGTGAGGACGAAGCGGTCAGTTGCTACGACGCTGAGACGGGTGCCCTCATCTGGATGCGAACGAACAAGACACGCTTCTTTGAGATCGTTTCCGGCGCCGGCCCGCGTGGTACACCGACAATCGCCGACGGAAGGCTGTACTCGCTGGGTGGAACTGGAGTGCTTCAGTGTCTGAATCCGGCGAACGGTGACGTTCTGTGGAAGCACGATCTCCCGGCGGAATTGAACGCTCCGGTCCCCATGTGGGGATTCTCCAGTTCACCGCTCGTGGTCGCTGGTCGCGTTGTCGTCTTTGCTGGAGCGAAGGGGGACGACGGTCTCGTCGCGTTCGACGCAGCATCCGGCGAAGTGGCGTGGCGAGTTGCGTCGCCGGCCAAGGGTATGAGTTACAGCTCGGCGCAACTGATCGAACTGGCTGGTCTCCGGCAGGCGGTCTTCGGCGACGCGGAGGGACTTTTTGCCGTGGACGCATCGGACGGCCGTGTCATCTGGCGGTTCCGACCCACCGGCTGGGATGGGCCGGCGATGTGTCAGCCTCAGCAGGCAGGCCCGTCCAGCCTCATCGTTCCACTCGGTGACGGCGTGGGCCTCGCGCGGCTGAACTTCGAAATCGACGAGACGGACAACTGGCAGATCACTGAGGCCTGGACGTCCAACCGGCTCAAGCCCTCGTTTAACGATTTCGTTGTGCACTCGGGGCAGGTGTTTGGCTTTGACCAGAACATTTTTGCCAGTCTCAACGCAACGACAGGCCAGCGCAACTGGAAGCGAGGCCGTTACGGGTTCGGTCAGGTCATTCTCCTGCCGACGACAGATCAAATGATTGTCGTGACGGAACCGGGTGACCTGGTCCTCGTCGCAGCAGACTCCGAACGCCACCTCGAATCCGGTCAGTTCTCTGCATTGAACGACAAGACATGGAACCATCCGATCCTCGTCGGCAATCGCCTGTTCGTTCGCAGCAGCACGGTCGCCGTGTGTTACGAGCTGTGAGTGTTCGCTTCCCGGAACAGAGCTTCCGACGGAATCCGTTGCACTGCCAATGGTCACGGGAAAGGCAGCGTCTACACATGAGAAGTCACGCCTGATGTGAGGACCACATGTCGCAGCCGGACCATCTTGATCTGATCCCCAACCGACCCCCTTATCTATGGGTCGACGAAGTCGTTTCTGTCGACGAGCAGAGCATTCACACCCGCAAGTTCGTCGACCCGAAACTGGAACTGTTCGCAGGGCACTACCCCGACTACCCGGTGTTTCCGGCCGCGTTGCAGTGTGAGTGCGCGTTCCAGGCGTCTGCGATTCTGGTTGCGAAGCTGGGTGTCTCGACTGGCGACAAGATCCCGGTCGTCGCCCGGGCCAACAGGCTGAAGTTCAAACGGATCGTGCGGCCCGGCGATGTGCTAGACGTCCACGTGTTGCTGGACCAGCGAGTCAATGATGCGTTTTTCCTGAAAGCACGCATTCTGCGCGACGGCGAAGCGACGACGACTCTCGAGTTTGTGACGACAGCAACCGCCCCGAGGTCGTAACGATCACCGATAGAGTCAGGAATCCTTGCTGGTCACGCGGTGCGACGGGTCTAGAACTTGAACGTTGATGTCATGTCGAATCTCCGGAGAGTCCTGATGAAGCTGACACTGCAACTGTTCAAGTTCTGCATGGCCTGCTTTGCCTGCACATGGATCGCGGGAGTTCAGGCAGAGGAGTGGCGTCAGTGGCGTGGGCCCGAGCGAACGGGCGTGGTTTCAAATCAGAACTGGCCTGCCACACTGGCTGCCGGCGAATTGGATTCCGGCTGGCGAGTGAAACTCGGCGCTGGCTACTCCGGTCCGCTGGTGACAGAAGACCGGGTGTACGTGACCGAAACTCGCGGTAAAAAAGACGAAGTCGTTCGCGCCCTGGATCGCAGAACAGGCGAAGAAGTATGGGCGGTTGACTGGGCCGGTTCGATGGCCGTGCCGTTCTTTGCTGCGGCGAATGGAAGCTGGATCAGGTCGACACCAACGCTCGACGGAAACGATCTCTTCGTTGCCGGAATCAGAGACGTGCTCGTCTGCCTCAACGCAGAGACGGGTGAGGTCAAATGGAAGGTCGACTTCGTGAAGGACACGGGTTCGACTCTGCCTTCGTTCGGCTGCGTGTGCTCTCCGCTGGTTGATGAGGGGCATGTCTACATGCAGGCGGGCGGTGGCTTCGTCAAACTCGACCGCACTGATGGCAGCATTGTGTGGAAGGCAGTCGGGGACGGCGGCGGAATGTTTGGTAGCGCGTTCTCATCGCCAGTGATTGCCACGATTGCCGGAGTCCGCCAAGCAGTTGTGCAGACTCGCAAGCAGCTTTGCGGTGTCGATCTGCAGAGTGGAAAAGTGCTGTGGTCGCAGGACATCGAAGCCTTCCGCGGTATGAATATTCTGACACCGACCGTGATCGGTAACCGGGTCTTCACCAGCAGCTATGGCGGCGGCAGTTTTCTGTTCGAAGTCGCAGGCTCGGTCGAGGACGGATTCAAGGTCACGCAGCTCTGGCGTAACAAACTGCAGGCCTACATGTCGTCGCCCGTCGTCATTGACGGCTTTGTGTATCTGCACCTGCGAAACCAGCGTTTCGCCTGCATCGACCTTGAGACCGGTAAAGAGGCGTGGATCACAACTCCGTTCGGCAAATACTGGAGTCTGATCGCGGCCGGCGACCGGATTCTGGCTCTGGACGAACGCGGCGAGCTGCTTCTGATTCGCGCGAATCCCGAGAAGTTCGATCTGATCGACCGCCGCGAAGTCTCGACGAAACCGACATGGGCTCACGTGGCCGTCGCAGGCGATCAGGTCTTCGTGCGAGAGCTGGAAGCCATCGCCGTCTTCAACTGGAAGCAGGCTGCGACGGCTTCTCAGTCAGCCTCATCAGCGTTGAAATAAACAATCACTATTAAACACGCACTTGAGACAGTGACCATGACGACCACACAGCAGACATCCATTGGCGAACCCCAAGCCGAGTTGGCTTACGACGCGATCCTGCTCGTGTCGTTCGGAGGCCCGGAAGGTCCGGACGACGTGATGCCCTTCCTCGAAAACGTGCTGCGAGGGAAGAACGTCCCGCACGAGCGCATGATGGAAGTCGCCGAACATTACAACCACTTTGGCGGCGTCAGCCCGATCAACGCGCAGTGTCGGGACCTGCTCGATGCTCTGCAGCCCGAGCTGGTGGAACACGGCATCGACCTGCCGGTTTACTGGGGCAATCGAAACTGGGATCCGCTGCTCCCGGAGACACTGCGTCAGATGAAGGACGCTGGGATTCGCAGGGCACTGGCCTTCGTGACGTCGTCGTGCAGTTCCTACTCATCGTGTCGACAGTATCGCGAGAACATTGCCGATGCTCAGGCAGCAGTCGGTAACGGAGCGCCCGAAGTCGACAAGATTCGCGTGTTCTACAATCACCCGGACTTCATTGAGGCGAGCGCTGTCCGCGTCCATGCGGCGATTGACAAGATTTCTGAGGAGCGTCGCGGCGACCTGCACATCGCGTTCACTGCTCACAGCATTCCGACTTCCATGTCCGATTCGAGCGACTACGTGCAGCAGCTGACCGAAGCCTCACGACTCGTCGCGAATGCTGTGGGAGTTTCCGAAGATCGTTGGAAACTTGTTTATCAAAGCCGCAGCGGACCGCCCCAGATTCCGTGGCTCGCCCCCGACATCAGCGATCACCTGCGAGACATCCGCTCCGCTGGCGTCGAGGATGTGATCATCATGCCGATCGGGTTTTTGTCCGATCACATGGAGGTCATGTTTGACCTCGACGAAGAAGCCAGCGAAGTCTGTGAGCAAATCGGATTGAACACGGTTCGGGCCGGCACAGTCGGCACTCATCCGCGTTTCATCACGATGATCCGCAAGCTGATTGAAGAGCGGCTGTCCGGCGCCACTCGGGAATGTGCAGGCCAGTTCGGACCGAACCACGATGTCTGCCCACTGGACTGCTGCCCGCGCCCGCAACGCCCTCAGAGACCAGGCGGCGCACCACGACCCATGTGAACAATTGATGAAGTTGCGTCGCAGAATTTCCTGCCTCTCCTCCTGGCAGAAACGGTCCGAGTGTCGCAACACAGCCAGGCAGAAACGGTTCGGGAGGAGAGGCTTCTACAACTGAGACTGACGACAGGCATCAGAGTGATTCGACTGACGTCACGTTGTCGGTTGGTGGTGGAGTCGGGTGGCTGGGGACAGGATTGAGTGTTCGGGCAAAGAGTTCCAGGTCTCGAAGTGACTCGCAAAACGTCGAGTATTGGATCTGTTTCCGCACGGATTGACTCAACGCCTGACCGCCAATGGCAAGTGCAGTTCCCGTCGCGTCAGCGGTCTCAAAAAGTGAATTGACGGCCGTGATGAATGAGGTCTCGTTGGCGATGAATGAGACACTCACCCAGAAAAGACGAGGGCGTGCCTCGCGAATCGACTTGATTAACGTGTCCGCCGGGAGATTTGGACCGAGAGAAGTTGCCTGCCATCCCACGTTTCGCAGGACGACCTCACCCATCGTCACCGGGATTGTGTAAATGTCGTGTTCGAGCGTCGCTCCAAGGGCGATTGGAGCCTTCTCCCTCGTGTTCTGTGTCGTCGTTCGCAGCTCGTGCAGGATTCGCATGCAGATTTCACAGGCACGCCGTTCCTGATAAACGGCCGCCTCGCCACAGGCCCATTTTTCGCCGATCTGATGCATGACCGGAGCGAGCACATCGTCGAATATCGCGGTGACGGTGTGGCCAGCCAGAAGTAGATCGAATACGACCTGCCGTACGACAGTTTCCTCGCCAGCGACAAGTGCGGACGAAATACGCTCACTGGCCCGGTTCAACGTCCAGCCGGTTTGACCGACAGCAGCGGGCAGTCCAAGTAGCTCGGGCTCGACGATCTCGTGGCCGCTTTCCCGGAGAAACCGGACGACAGCATCCAGCTCCATACGCCGATGCCCGCCGGCCGTCTTCGTCATGGAAATCAACCCGCGATCACACCAGCGTTTCAGCGTCGATTCGCTGACACCGATCGCTCGGGCGACCTGTTTCGGGGAGATCATTTTTTTCATAGCTGCTGGACCCTGGCGGTGAAGATCAGGGGGGAACTCCGCCCCGAAATCCTTTGGTGTTCTGAATTTCGTCCATTGTAAGGCTCAGTCGTCTATCCTGGAATTCATTCAAATCGATCATTCTATCACGAAGGGGCCATGCTGCTCGTCAAACTGCCCACAAGGCCCAATCACATCGTGAAAGGGTCGATCTGTCGTATTGGCAACAAATTTGTGTTTTGGCAGAAAAGCTCCTGGTCGCCTGCGGCGTAACGTCTAAAACTTCGTCAATTGAGAGGCTTACGTGAATCGCGGTAGTTATCGAAGCAGTGCTTGGCCCGGCACTGCTCGATGCTGCCGCGATTCGTTTTACGTACTCCGCGTTGCACCGACCCGCGGACGACTTGAACGAATCTCCTCGTCACAGCATTCACGAGACGAGTGCCGACCGATCGGCTTCACTTTCGCGGGAGATCTGTATTTCTCCTCGGTCACAGTCGGCCTCGCTAACGCCGAGGAGTCCCGGCAGCTTTTCGTGGCGGTATCTGAAAATACGCCGCAAATCGCCCTGAACGAATAGCCGATTCACGAGCGATCCGCCGGGGACGCGGTACACGACTCGATCACGAACGAGTGTTCCGCCATCGACTTCCTCAAACGTGTGCGTGTGCGCCCAAAGCGAGTAGGGCCCGCGAATCTGCGAGTCCTCGAACCGGACCGGCGGCTCCCAGCCAGTGATCTCCGTTCGCCAGCGGACTGGGAATCCGTGCAGACGGAGCTGGTAATCGATCAGTCGCCCCTTGTGCATTTCGATCGGTGACAGTGTCAGCACCCGAAATCGCAGCCACGGCGGGGTCAGTCGTTCCAGCTGGAACGCATCAGCGAACAATTCGAACACATCAGGACGCTTTCGCGGCACCCAGACATGTGTACTGAGTGCAAAGTCTCCTGAACCGTTTCGACTCATGTTGCCAAGTTCTTTACAATGAACGAATTGGATGTTTTGCGTGTTGTTAGGTTGGACGCATTGCGGATATTGTTGCAGAGGAAGGGGTCGAGACAATGACCGTTTTGACAGATTTTCAAAGGATCAAAGAAATGGCGACTGCAACAACTCAAAGTGGGGCCGGTAGAAACAAGAATGGGGTGAGCCCCGGTCGGCTGGACCGATCGATCGACTTCATTCCTAACGGTGATTTCGACGACACGCTGGAATCAGACTTTGACGACATCGATTTCGAGCTGTACGCCGTGGAGGAGCAGACGCCGGGATCACTCGCCCCCAACCGCGTCGAGGCGTCGCTCCTGGCTCCATTGCAGGAGAGTCGCCTGCTGACGTTCGAGGGCGAGCAGCTTCTGTTCAAGCAATTGAACTTTCTGCGTTTCCGGGCCAGCGCGATCCGGGCAGGTCTGAATCCAAAACGTCCATCGGGTAAGAAGTTGAAAGAGATGCACCGACTCCTTAGCGAGGTAGATAAAGTCCGTGAGGAACTGGCAAAGGCCAACCTGCGACTGGTTGTTTCCGTTGCCGGAAAGGTGTCGATCTCGCGGGATGAGTTCGACGAGTTCGTCGCGGAAGGAAATGGAATCCTGCTCTACGCGATTGATAAGTTTGACTACTCACGTGGCTTCCGCTTCAGCACTTATCTGACTCACGCCGTCCAGCGTCATCTCTATCGCGTGATCGATCGCCGCCGTAAACGAGCCCAGCGCGAGCACGCCTGTCAGGCCGAGGTGATGGCTCAGGAGCCGATGATCGAAACTGATCCGTCTGAGTCGATTGAAGACGAAATCAAAGTCGCTGCCGCTGTCGTGATCTCCAAAATCGATGACACTCTGGACGAACGTGAGCGGGTTATCGTCCGTGGCCGGTTCGGACTCGACGGCTCGGGCAAGAGCCTGACCTTTCGCGAGCTTGGCGAACAACTCGGACTGAGCAAGGAGCGGGTCCGTCAGTTGCTCCAGCGAAGTCTCGAAAAACTCGGCGAAGTCGCGAAACCTTTCGAATCCATCTTTGCTTCTCACTGATCGTGTCTACTAATCCCCGGTAAGCCTGAAAGCGTTCAACTGAGCGTCGGCCAAGCGATGCCTGTCTGGCATTGGCCGCGACAACGCGGAGCGGCAAAACAATCGGGGTGATCTGATGACAAAGAGAAGTATGGCAAAGGCGGCCTATGTCGCCGGGGCGGGAGTTTCGTTTCTGCTCTCAGTCTATCTTTGGTTTAACGGGAGCAAGGAACAGGGGCTGTATGTAGGGCTCTGGGTGCCGTCGATCCTTTCGTTTGGAACTCTGATCCTGGGGGGGCGCCATGACTGATACAGCTCTCTTTGTGATTGGGTTTGGCATCTTCGCCACCTGCTTACTGGCGACCATCGGGATGGCCATCGGAACTTCGCAACCGCCCGACAGTGAAGTCAGTCAAAGCGGTCCTGACCAGCCTGACTAGCTGTGTCCCTGGCCGTCCACCTGCCGTGCCCGTGACTTCACTCCTCGCAAGTGTGAGTCTCGGTCAGATTGTTAACGACGTCCTGCGGTTACGCACGCGAATTCTCCCGCGTCGGCTCGAAGCGTCCAGCGATCCTTTTCTGCATCCTAATATGGCATACGCTCTTGAGAGAGAGAGCAATGTCAGGTGACAATCTTGCTGTGTAGTCAAGACGCTGCAGGGACGCGATCAAGGAGACAACGATGAATGGCAAACTGAAACCACGTCCGTGGATGCGGACGGTTCTGCTTGCTGCGGGCGTTTACAACTTGACGTGGGGAGCATTCACCGTTCTGGCACCGCAGTCATCACTGAACTTTCTGAGGCTACCTTCGGAATCTCCGGTCGCACAGCTCTGGCAGTGCATTGGAATGATCGTCGGCGTCTATGGCATCGGCTATCTAATCGCTGCCCGCGACGCTTACCGTCACTGGCCGATCACGCTTGTCGGATTGCTCGGCAAAGTATGCGGTCCTATCGGCTTCGCTGTCTCGATGATTGCCGGAAACCTGCCGGCCAGTGTCGGTTGGACAATCATCACCAACGATCTCATCTGGTGGTTCCCCTTTTCTGCGATCCTGTGGGGCGCAGTCCGATATCATCAGAGCGTGAACACCGCGTATGACATGCCAGAGTCTGACGATCCGGTTCGCGAACTCTGCACGAACAATGGCGAGACACTGGATAACCTCGCCATCGGGCACCCCCAACTGGTGGTATTTCTACGCCATACCGGATGCACTTTCTGCCGTGAAGCGCTCGCGGACGTTTCTCAACAACGCTCGGCGATTAAAGCTTCCGGTTGCGGGATCGTGCTGATCCACATGGGCGACAACGATCGCGACGCGGAGCTTTTCGAGAAATACGGACTCGGTGACGTTCCGCGCATTGCTGACCCGGCCTGCAGGCTCTACCGGCAGTTCGGACTCGACCTCGGATCGTTCTCGGAACTGCTTGGGCCACAAGTCTGGTTGCGAGGTTTGATCGCCGCCGTTTTCAAAGGTCACGGCGTCGGGCGTCTGCAGGGCAACGGCTTTCAGATGCCGGGTGCCTACATTTACGAGTGCGGCCGCATCCTCGGCGGCATCCAGCATGAACATTCATCGGACCGCCCCAACTATGCCGAACTCGCAGAACAATTCACCCGATCGCGCGTCAAGGCCGCTGCCGTGTAATTATTGGAACTGTTCAGTCACCTGTGCTGTCCGTCATTTTGAAACTCACGTTACAATCGCGTTGCCGCGATAATTTTGCCACCGGCGAAGTATGTAACCGGTGATCAACTCGGGAATGCCGGCCAGATGATTTGCAGTCTCAGGTCAACATGAATGAAACGTCCCTCAGCCTGCTGAGCCGCCTACGCACTCCTGATTCCGACGTTTGGAATCAGCTTGCGGAGCTCTATTCGCCGTTACTCCGGCTCTGGTTACGGAAGTACGACGTGCAGAACAGCGACGCCGATGATCTTCTCCAGGAAGTTCTGCTGGCGGTGTCGAAGGATGTCAGCAGGTTTCAGCATGGCGGGCAGCCCGGCGCGTTTCGTGGCTGGATGCGGGCGATTCTCGTCAATCGATTGCGGAAGTTCTGGCGGGCGCGAGACCGCGGCCCTCAGGCGCGAGCTGACTCCGACCTTGACGCTCGACTGGCTCAGTTGGATGACCCGGCCAGCGAGATGAGCCGCATCTGGGACCGTGATCACGATCAGTACGTGCTGAGGCAATTGCTGGCACTCACTGAGCCGCATTTTGAGTCCGCGACATGGCAGGCCTTCTGCCGTGTGTCGCTGGATGGGGAGAAGCCCGCCGCCGTGGCCAGAGAGCTGGGAATTTCACTGAATGCCGTCTGTCTGGCTAAGTCACGTGTTCTCAGACGCTTACGTCAGGAATCGGAAGGGCTGGTCGAGTCTTCGACGAGTTTTCCTGCGAAAAGCTGACAGAATTTCGTGCGAGCGGGTCTTGGTGGTTAGCTCAAAGACATTCGGCCGGTCGTGTCCGGTGGGCGGACGCTGCAACATCTGAATGTTCGATCGACAGCGCGAAAGTCGACCTCATCAAGTCTGAAACAACGAAGTAACGCCGCTTGCGACGGATTCAGTCCGTTCTAATCGAGTCTATTATGCCTGATCCTGCGATGACCCAGCTGTTCCCTCACCCAAGTCGGGACGAACTGCACGCCTACAGCCTGGGGCAACTCCCGGAAGAAAAAGCGGTGGCGATTGATGATCACATCAGCTCATGCGAGCCGTGTTGCGAAACGATCGTCAGCCTCTCTTCCGATGACACGTTCACGGGACAGCTCCAGGAAGCTCGGCAGCTACCTGTCGAGTCGGCTGCCGAGGTGCCGGCTCCACTGGCGGAGCACACTCGTTACGACGTCGAAAGGCTGATCGGACGCGGAGGCATGGGCGATGTCTACAAGGCGCGGCATCGTGTCATGGAACGTACGGTGGCGTTGAAGGTCATCAATCGCGGACTGGTTCGGAAATCTGAAGTCGTCGATCGTTTTCACCGTGAAGTGAAGGCCGCCGCGCAACTGTCTCATCCCAACATCGTGACCGCGTTCGACGCTGATCAGGCTGACGACTTCCACTTCATGGTGATGGAGTACGTGGACGGAGTTGACCTGTCTCAGACTGTCAAAGACCGTGGCGCGTTGCCAGTCGCCGAAGCCTGCAACTACATCCGTCAGGCAGCAATCGGACTGCAGCACGCTCATGAACAGGGGATGGTTCACCGCGATATCAAGCCGCACAACCTGATGGTCACGGACGACGGGACTGTGAAGGTCCTGGACTTCGGCCTCGCTTCACTGGCACCGGTGGCACTGTCGGATACTGAAACTGTTGAAGGTCGCGGCAACCTGACGGCAGTTGGCTCAATCATGGGTACGCCTGATTTTATTTCGCCCGAACAGGCCGAAGACGCGCGACAGGCTGATATCCGTAGTGACATCTACAGCCTTGGAGCAACATTTTATTTCCTGCTGTCCGCTCAGCCACCGTTTGACGATGGCAGCGTCACGGCCAAGCTCAAGAGTCATGCACTGGTTGAACCCGAACCGTTGAGTTCGCTGCGGGACGACGTTCCGGACGAGCTTGTGGCCATCGTGTCCAGAATGATGGCGAAGGATCCCAACGAGCGGTATTTGACACCGAGCCAAGTTGCGGGGGCCCTGGAGTCGTTCCTGCGAACCTGGTGTCCGGATGAAGCAGATTCGCAGGGACAAGATCCGTCAAGTGGTGGGAACAGGTCCGGTTCAGGCGGACAAACATCTAACGCTAGTGATATGAGCCCCGACTGGATCCCTGTGTTGGGGAAGTGGCTCTTCTACATTTCGCTGATTCCGATCGTACTTCTCGTCCTGGACGCGTTTGTCTTGTCAGACGAAGCCGGCGCCGCAACTGATCGCTTCTTGTATTACGTACTCACTTCGGTTTGTCTGTCCACGATTGGCGCCATTTTGTCTGGCGTGCACCAATTCAACACAAGTAATCGTGACGA
>CALDJX010000591.1 GCA_937899075.1 uncultured Planctomyces sp.
CGCCAAACGTGTTGAAACGGTCGCAATGCCGGATTCATGTTCAGTCCTGATTTGAAAATTGTAGAAGGGCCATGGCTTTGGATCATGTCGCGAATAACTCTCCGGAAGTCGGGCCGTGGTGGAACGCAGGCTGGAACAATTCCCATCGCGATCTTTCATATGATCCAACGACGACTCAGTCTCGCGTCTTGCGAGGAAACTGCTTCGCCAGTCGAAGCGTGAGTTGTTCCACCACGTTGGAATGAACAGGCGAGTCGGCCAGGTTCCTCGTCTCCCGTCCGTCATTCTCATGATCGTACAATTCGCGAGCGACCACGCTACCGTCGGCGATCGCTCGCCATTCTGTAAACCGCCACCGCGCTGTCCGCACGGAGTAGCCCCAGGCCGTCCAGTTCGCTCGGCTGCCATAGAACGGCTGTTGATGCTGAGTGAACGCGACCTCTTTGATCGACTCGTCAGGATCGACCACGACCGTTGCCTGACTGGAACCTTCAAGTGTGGAAGGAAGGTCGTCGTCGATTTCCGCCAGCTCGGCCAGAGTCGGGTACAGGTCAACCAGTTCCGCCAGCGAGGATGATCGTCGACCGTGTCCGCCCTTGTGAGTCGGCGAGGCAATGATCAGCGGCACTCGCGCGTCAAGTTCGAAGTTGGACGTCTTCCCCCACAGAGAATGCTCGCCAATGTGGAAACCGTGGTCCGACGTGAAGACCACGATCGTGTCGTCACCTTGCCCGCTTTCGTCGAGAGCGTCGAGGATCTCTCCGATCTGCGCATCCATGAAACTGATCGATGCAAAGTAGCCGTGACGGAAATGTCGGATCTCGTCGTCGGTAAAAGGGCGATCTTTCGGAGTCAGTCCGTAGCCGCGAATTTCTCGCGATTCATGCATCGCAATGTCCGGCACATTCTGCGGCGCGGCGGCCGGATTCGGCATCGCGATCTTCTCGGGCTGATAAAGATCCCAGTATTTCTTCGGAGCCACAAACGGTAGATGAGGTCGCCAGAAGCCAACGGCCAGAAAGAACGGCTGCTCGCTTTTGGCATGATCCCACAGCATCGCCGCGGCAAGATTTGCAATCTGACCGTCGCGATAAGCCGTGTCGGGGACATCGTGAGCCTCGGTCACTTCCGCCTTGTAAGGCCGCTTCCCGCCCTTCCACGGAGCGTTCGCAAAAACCGTGTCGTCAGCATGAGTCCCCTTGAAGAGGACTTCGTCGATCGACCACGACCGGCGATCCTGAGTCTCACCCATGTTGTGAAACAGCTTGCCAATGTTCTGGCAGAAGTAACCGTGATTCTTGAAATGCTCAGGCAGCGTGACCAGCGTACTGCCTCCCGGAGCCGTCTCGCGAAACGACTTCCGCAGATCATCCACCCCAACCGTGTCCGGCCGCAGCCCCGTCAGAAACGAAGACCGCGACGGATTACAAACCGCCTGCTGACAATACGCTCGTTCAAATGTCACCCCCCGAGCCGCCAGTCGATCCAGGTTCGGAGTCAACGCCACCTCACCGACCGAACCAGCAACCCCGTACGGCCCCACCGCACAATTGAGATCGTCCGCCACGATGAACAACACATTGGATGCAGCCTGACACGACACGACCGGCAGCAAGACCAGCAGAAGAGTCGACAGAATTTTCATCAGTGAAACTCCAGAAGTTCGAGCCGCATAACACCACAATTGCGATTTCAGTCTGATCATGGAACCACAATCCTCAACAACTGAATTGGTCAAGCGAACGTCGCGCGTCGCAACTTTCGGATTCGCCACGTTGTGTAGTGAATTTCTGCTTGCGGGACGAGCCACCGAAAAAGCTTCACACGTACCCCTGACAGCTCCGTCCTTTGCCAGGCAACGAATCCGAAATCACATCTTGAAACACACTTCAGGTTAGGCACGGCCCGGAAATTAACGACATCATTCAGCATCTCGGTTGTACGAAACTGCCGAAAATCGGGTAAGCTGACCGGCCCCTTGAAATCATTCTGATCCCCGCCTCGGTTTCCCTCCGCAATGCCCAATTCTTTCACCGCGATTCTAGTCGTTGTCACAACGCTCGTCCTTGCCCAGACGGATGGCGACGCATTTGACGGTGCCGCCTCGCCGCCGAAGTCTTCGGCTCCGTCGTTTCGGAATGAGGTGATGGCGGTTTTGTCTAAAGCCGGCTGCAATCAGGGGACGTGTCATGGGAATGCGAATGGCAAAGGTGGACTGAAAATTTCTCTGCGTGGGCAGAGCCCGGACCTCGACTTTGCGACATTGACTCGGCACGGAGGATCGCGGCGGGCGAACATTGTTCAGCCGGAAGCCAGCCTGCTCTTGCAGAAGCCGGTCATGAATGTTCCGCATGAAGGCGGCAAACGATTCAAAACGGGATCGGAAGCCTACCGGATTCTTCACGACTGGATCGCGGAAGGAATGCCGGCCGACGCGAACGATGCTCCCAGTCTTGTCTCTCTGAAAGTTGAGCCGCAGCACGCCACGATTTACGCACCGGAGACAACCGCCAGACTTCGAGCGATCGCCGGGTTCAGCAACGGACAAACTCGGGATGTGACGAATCTCGCCGTCTTTGAATCATCGGCGACGTTCGTTTCAGTTTCCGATAACGGCGTCGCGACTGCCGATCGTTCCGGGCTGACCACCGTGACCGCACGGTATCTCGATCGGCAGGTGCCCGTCCGACTGGAGTTTGTTCCGGAACGACCTGGCTTTGTCTCTTCCGTCCCGGAGCCAGCGAACTTTGTCGACGAGCTTGTCTTCAAGCAGCTCGTCCGGTTGAAAATCAATCCGTCAGAAGCGTGCGACGATACAGTTTTTCTTCGCCGTGCCTATCTCGATCTGACCGGCCTCTTGCCAACCGCCGAGCAGGCCCGGCAGTTCGTCGCTTCAACGGAGCCGAGCAAACGCGTAAAGCTGATCGATACGTTGCTCGACTCGCCGGAGTTCGTCGACATGCAGACTTTGCGCTGGGCAGACCTGTTGCGTGTCGAAGAAAAAACGCTCGACCGCAAGGGCGTCGAAGTCTTTCACGACTGGATTCACGAATCCTTCGCCAAGCACAAACCGCTTAATCAGTTCGCGAAAGAAATCCTAGAAGCCCGGGGCAGCACTTACAAAGTACCCCCGACCAACTTCTATCGAGCGTTGCGGGTTCCGGAAGCCAGGGCCGAAGCGACGGCGCAGGTTTTTCTCGGCATCCGACTTCAATGTGCGAAGTGTCACAACCATCCGTTCGACCGTTGGACTCAGGACGACTACTACGGATGGTCGAACTTCTTTGGCCGCGTTGACTACAAAATCATCGAGAACAAACGTCGTGATAAGAACGACAAGAACGAGTTCGTCGGCGAGCAGATTGTGCTGCTCAAAGACAAAGGCGATGTCAAGAATCCAACGACCGGAGAAACTGCGGGACTGCGTTACCTCGGGAATCACGCGAACGTTGCATCGGAATCCGGAGACGAGCAAAACCAGGACGCAAATCTGGACCGGCTTCAACGGATTGCCGCGTGGATGAGTTCTCCGAGCAACGAACGATTCGCCGCAGCCCAGGCCAACCGAATCTGGTATCAGGTCATCGGGCAAGGCATTGTCGATCCGATCGATGACTTCCGCTCGACGAACCCACCGGTGAATGAAGAACTGCTTGACGCTCTCACCGGAGAATTCACGGCTCACAACTTCAGCGTTCGGCACCTGTTTCGTGTCATTATGAATTCGAAAACCTATCAACTCTCTTCAACGACGAACGCCACCAACGCTGATGACGAGTTGGTTTTTTCGCACGTCATTCCTCGCCGGTTGACCGCCGAGCAGACTCTGGATGCCATTGCCCAAACACTCGACGTGCCGATCAAATTCGGCGGACACGACTCGGGAACAAAAGCCGTCCAGCTACGCGGAGTTCGAAACGGCGGGCATCGATACGCCGCTCCGGAAATCGGTGACCGGTTCCTGGCTCTGTTCGGAAAACCGGGTCGACTGTTGACCTGCGAGTGCGAACGCTCAGACGGCACGACACTCGCGCAGACATTCGAAATGGTCAGTGGAGAACTGATCGACCAGCTCCTGCGCAGCAGCAACGGCCGCATCGCGAGCGCCGTAAAGGGCGACGGGCCAATCCGAAAAACGATCACCGATCTTTACTGGTCAGCCCTCAGCCGCGGGCCTTCTGGCGACGAGCTGGCCGCCGCCGAAGATCACGTCAAGAGTTCTGATGACGCTCGGCGAGGCCTGGAAGACGTGGGCTGGGCACTGCTGAATTCGAACGAGTTTATGTTTCGAAGATAAAGTCAATTTCCTCAGAGCGTCGCGAGAAGCGTCATGACTTCATCAAAACAAATCACGAGCATTGCCGAGTTCCATCGCCGCGATCTTCTGCGCGCAGGAGGACCCGGACTGCTCGGTCTGACGCTGCCGAAGCTGCTCGAAGCGAAAGAAAACTCTGCGCCAGGAAGTGCTCCGAAAACTCGCGCCAAGTCGGTAATCTTCCTCTTTCAATGGGGAGGACCAAGTCACGTCGACACGTTCGATATGAAATTGAACGCGCCCGACGCGTACCGGTCAAAGTACAACCCGATTTCGACTTCCGTGCCGGGCATGCACGTCTGCGAGCATCTGCCGGAAACCGCCAAAGTGATGGACAAGATCGCGCAGATTCGCACGGTCCATCACACGATGAACAATCACAACTCGGCAGGCTACACAGCGCTGACCGGAGTCGAACCTCCCACCGACGACCAGCGTCTGCGCGAATCGCTCGACCTCTTTCCGGCGTATGGTTCTGTTGTCGACGCGGTCGCTCCGAACACAAACGGGATGCCGACGTTCGTCTCGTACCCTTGGTCAATTTCGGACGGCTCGACGACTCCAGGCCAGAGAGCGAGTTTCCTCGGCCGCATCCATGACCCGCTGTTCGTGCCGAACGACCCGAACGCTCCCGACTTCCGGCTGTCGCAACTCAGCCTGCCCTCCGACGTTTCGATGAAACGGCTCGGCGACCGGCGGCGACTTCAGCAACTGATCAATCAGCAGGCTCGCGAGCTGGATAAGTCCGCCGCGGCGCAAGGCGTCAACGCTTATTACCAACGCGCGTTGGCCATGCTGAATTCTCAACGAGTCCGAGAAGCGTTCGACATTTCCAAAGAGCCGGAGGAAATCCGCGAGGCTTACGGCCGCACGACGTACGGGCAAGGGTGTCTGCTCTCTCGTCGGCTTGTGGAATCGGGCGTCAAGTTCGTCACAAACTACTTTTCACGAAGCATCGGCGGGCGCAGCAAGACCGAAGGCGGCTGGGACACGCACGGCTTCGATGACACTCGGATGTTCGAAATCCTTCCGGCGTACCATCTCCCGATCACTGATCACACTCTCCCCGTGCTGTTGCTCGATCTTGAAGAACGCGGTCTGCTGGACGAAACCCTGGTGCTGTGGATGGGCGAGTTTGGTCGCACGCCGCTCATCAATAAAAGCATCAGCCGTGATCACTGGCCGAAGTGTTACACCGTTCTGATGGCAGGTGGCGGAGTCAAGGGCGGCGCCGTCTATGGCCGCTCCGATCGTTACGGAGCCGTCCCCGACCGCGACCCAGTCACGACAGGCGATCTCGCGGCAACGGTCTACCACCTGCTCGGTATCGACCCCGCGACCGAAGTACGAGACAACCTCAACCGACCACTCCCCATCGCCAACGGCCGCCCCGTCTTAGACATCATGACGTGATAAAACGGACTTCCATGGATTTGCACAACAAAGCACGGGTAAACGCTTTAGCCCTGCATGGTCAGGGGCGATTTGCAGAAGCCATCGTCAAGTATCAACAGCTCCTCCGACAGTCCCCCGACGACCAGACGGTCGCCGCGAATCTTGCGTCGGCTCTCGTCCGAGTCGGAAGACTGGACGAGGGACTATCGATGTATGAACACCTAGCGAGCAAGAACGGTCAGCAGCCGGAACTCTGGTTCAACTATGCCAACGCTTTACAACGAGCCGGTAATCTCACGAAAGCTCGGCAGATTTTTGAACGAACTCTGAAAATTGCACCAGCGTTTTTTCCTGCAGCGTTGAATCTTGCCAACCTTGTCCGCGACATCGGAGAATCTCAATTAGCAATTGAACTCTACCAACACGCCATCACATTGAATCCTCAGCATCCGAAACCTCGCGTCAATCTGGCTCGACTACTGAGAAGTATGAAATGCCTCAAAGAGACAAGGGACGTACTGAATACGGCCATGCAAGCAGGTGCATCCAATCTGGAAACGTTGTACGAGCAAGCATTACTCGAATACGAATCTGGTGAGCCAGATAAAGCGATGAGTACCACACAGAAGATACTCAAACTTCAACCCAACTACGGAAGCGCCTACACACTGATCGGCCTTGTCGAGTACGAGCGTGGCAACGTTGACACAGCAGTGCGATGGTGGAATGAACTGGCGAGACTCGAACCCGGCAACCCGGAACCGCACATCAACCTGGGAACGTTGCGTCAGAAGGAGCATCGTCACGAACAGGCGGTCAGCCACTTTCGGGATGCGGTACGTCGAGCACCAGACGACCTTGGTGCGAATCTGAAGCTCGGACTGATTCTGTCGACCACGGGCCACGTCTCGGAAGCCATGCAGATTGGCGAGCGTCTGGCGAGGTTGTCTCCGAATCGCCCGGAAGGATTCAGTCTGCTCGCCAACGGTTTGCACGAGCAGGGCCTTTGCGAACAATCACGAGCCGCTTTCGACGAGGCACTATCAAAGAAAACCGACGACACGACGCTGATCGGGAACGCTCTGTTTTCTTCTCTTTACAGCGACGCACTCTCGGACACCGAGATTCTCAAGATTCACAGCGAGCTGTCACTGAAGTTGCATCAACTGGCGACTCAGAACGATGAGCCCGTTCGATGCACAGTCCGTATTCGGGACGCTGGCTCGCGAATACGCGTCGGTTATCTGTCGCCGGACCTGCTAAAGCATCCCGTTGGTTACTTTGTCGAACCGATCCTCACGTACCATGATCGAGAGAACTTTGAAGTCATCTGCTACTCGGACAACGCATCGACTGACGAGCTCACGAAGCGGCTGCGAAATCTCGAACTGACCTGGCATGAGTGCTCTGCCTGGAGCGACGGCAGACTCGAAGAACAGATTCGCTCCGACGAACTCGACATCCTGATCGATCTTTGCGGGCATACGGCGAAGAATCGCGCGATGCTCCTTGCTCGAAAACCGGCGCCGATTCTCGCGACGTACCTCGGTTATCCTGGCAAGACCGAACGGCCAGCCAACGACTGGCTCATCGCCGATCATCATCTTTGCCCGTCGGAACAGAAGATCGACTCTCACGAGCGCATCGCCCGACTTGGCAATTGCTTCCTTTGCTACCAGCCTCAACCCGATTCACCGGACGTTGCTCAACCACCGTTTGAAAAGAATGGATTCATCACGTTCGGCTCGTTCAACCATCTTGCGAAGTTGACAGATTCGACGATCCGATTGTGGAGCCGTGTGCTTGACGCCGTGCCTGATTCCAGGCTCGTCCTGAAAGCGCTTCCGCTGGCCGACAAGGAAACGCGTGACCTGACTCAACGACGATTCGCAGACTGCGGCATCGACACAACCAGAATCGACCCTCTGCCACCAACAGTTCCGCTGTCGGCATTCCTGGCCGAATACTCCCGGATGGACATCGCCCTGGACACCGTCCCGTACAACGGCGGAACCACGACCTGCGACGCGTTGTGGATGGGTGTCCCGGTGGTCACGCTCCCCGGCGGCCGATTCTGCAGCCGCATGGGAGCGAGTGTTCTGAGCTCAGTCGGACTCAAAGAATTCGTCGCAACGAATTCTAACGACTTTGTCCGCCTGGCCGCCGCTCTGGCCGCAGACACTCAAAGGCTGAGAACAATCCGATCGTCACTCCGCAACCAGGTGCAAGACAGCCTGCTCTGCAACTCCGAGGAGTTTAGTCGCAACTTCGAAGAAACCATCCGCACGATGGTCAGTCGAAGCCTTCCCCAGAACACGTCGCCGGAATGACAAATGGGGCATCCGTTTTCGATCGACGCGGGCGGATGTATCACAGCCGGCAACGGGTGAAACGACTGGCCTCGGTTATTCCAGGCTGTCGCTGAGCAGCAGTCCTTCGATCTGCACGGTGGCGGACCAGAGCTGGTCTAAGGCGTTGAGCCATGCGAGGCGGGCTTGCGAGTACGATCGCTGTGCGGTCAGCACGGCGAGGTACGATGACTGACCGCTGTCGTAACTTTGCCGGTTCAGATCGAGGTTCTTTCTCGCCTTCTGCAGTATTGTCGTCTCGTAACGGAGCGACTGTTTTCTTGCCTGCTCGTACTGTTGATAGACGGAGGCCAGCCGCTGCTGAAGACTCAACTCGACTCGTTGAACAGATTGTTCGGCGACGATGACGTTCGCTTGGGCCTCAGCGATGCCGCCCTGATTCCAATCGTTGATCGGCAGCGGCATCGACATTTGAAACATCGCGAATGGATCATTCGACGAATCATCGTAGAAGACGCCCGTTTGCAGCGTGACGTTTGGAGTCGACTCAACATCCGCTCGTTGCAGAGCCCAGCGAGATCGCTCGACCTCGGCAGCGGCAGCGGCAATTTCAGGACTCTCGCGGCGAACACGCTCGACCGCCTGTTCCCAGACGACTTTTGGAGCATCCGTCGAAAGCTGTCCAGCCACCCGTTGCAATGGAAGATCCGGTACGCCGATGACGGTCGCCAACCGACGCCAGTGGAACTCCTGCTGCGTCGTGAAATTGTCGACAAGCACCGCCGCGAGTTCGGCTTCTATCTCCGCCTGAGTCAGGACAGTCGCTGGCTCCTGAAATTTGATCAGCTCCTTCGCCTTCTCCACTGACTGCTGAGCGATAACTCGCAGTTCGTTGGCAACAACAATCCTCTCCTGGGCAACGAGCACGGCATAGAAACTTCGCCGGACGTCAGTCAGCACACGCAATCGCTGAGCCGCCAGTTGCTGCTCGACTTGCTTCACTCGCCACGCGGCGGAATTACGGTTCAGTTCGAGCTTGTTGGCCATCACAAACTGCTGACCGATCTGAGCTCCGTACTGCCCAGCCGAACCTTCGTTACCGATTTCCTGCACCGAGAATGCGGCGACAGGGTTTGGCTTCAGGCCAACCTGCAACCACCGTCCGTTGGCTGCGTCGATATTCGCCTGCAACTCCGACAGAGTCGGATTCGAGGCAAGGGCCAGTTGCTCCAGCGAGTCCAGTGTTGTTGGCGAAGGGGCTGAGTGCCGAGGGGCATTTGTAGAAATTTCAGCGTCATCGACGGCTGGCGCGAGTTCACGATGCCCAACTTGCCTGATGTCCGGTTGGCTCTCGCGATTCTTCGCTGCGTCCAGACTGGCGGTCGACTGCCAGCCGGACGATTTCTGCGCGGTACTGTCGACGACAGACTGCGGCGGTGTGACCAGCGCAGGCACAGACTCAGCATCCGACGAACTGGACTCGCCGCTTGCAGTCGTAGCTGTATCCGCAAACGCCGATTTCTCAACGCGATGAACATCGACCTGCGAAACAGCTCGTGTTTCGTTTCGATTCTGCGCACACCCGGACACACAAATAACGACAAGCAGCGTGAAGTAAACAGTGTATTTCATGAGTCCTTACATCCATGTTCAGACACATCGGCTATCGGCTGATTTCGATCGTGACTCCACCAGACGACGGGATAGGCCGCCTGTCGAACCAACTTCGCCAGGCTTTTCGTGAATGAGCCGCCAGCCCTGCCTGTTTTGACTCAAGCCTCGATCCATCCATTGATCGAAGCCTGAGTTTTGTCCGACACGACACATTCGTGACGTCTTTCAAAATCTCGCGGCGAGCCGCATCAAAGCCCGGATCATTCAAACACGATCGAAACATCAAACGTTACGTCGACGGAATCGGAAGTCGAGATGCGATATCTAATGACTGCTCCGTCAACCCCCTTCGGAATCGCGAGCGCCCCTTGTGCGTAGTGCGCCGGCTCGTCGTCAGTCGTCGGCTCGAAAACTGTCGCGACTTCTGCAGCTAAGACAGTCTTTCCATCGGCGCTCAAAAGTGAATTGAACACCTTGAGGTCGGCAACGGGCTTCCCGTTACGTGTGATCGAAACCGCAGGTTCGACAGTCTCGCCCGCGTGCGGGTGCTCGCCGTGATGACCCAGAAGAATCTGCAAATCTCCGGCCTTTCTGGGATCACCTTTCCAGACCAGAGCATCGCCGCCGACATGACTATGCCCGCTGCCATGTTCTTCAGCAGCGTGCCCATGATGATCATCATCGCCGTGCTTGTGAGCGAGTTTGCCACGATACGACTTTCCGCCAATGCTCAGCACGAGTGTGCCGTCGACATGCTCCGCCTCGTGAAAGTGCTCAAGCAGTCCCTTCTCAGCAGAGGTGAAACGCGATGACTTACCTTCAGCGTCGCCTGAATCCGGGTTTGCGGCCAGCTTGAACTGCGCGGGCTTGCCGTCGTGCGTCAGGTTGAGTGTGATCTCGGCCGCTTCGATGGCCACCTGATTCTTCGCGGCTCCGTCCAGAATGTAGATCGTGATTCCGGCATGCTCGTGATCGCCGTCTTCGTGATGCCCATCCTTGTCTCCATCATGCTCGCCCTTGTGATGCTCCTCTCCGGCGGCGTCTTCGTGATGAGCGTCGTCATCGTGGCCGTGAGGATGGACCAGTTCGGCGTGGTATTCCTCGTTGCCCAACTCAATCAAATCACCGCCGTGAGGACCGTGACTCGGATGAGCATGCCCGGCATGTGGATCCTCATTGGGCTGTTCACTGTCGTGCTCGGATACTTCGCTGAACTGGTCACCGCCCGACGGCTCGCCGCATCCCGAGAGAGTGAACATGCCCACTGCCATGATCGCCAATGTCGTTGTCAGAAAATCCTTCATTTCAGTCTCCAGATATTTTGAGAAAAGTTGGTTGTCATCAACAGAAGATTGCTCAGTTAAGCCATTGCCGTCTCAGTTGATTCAGTCATGTTCTGTGAATGGCCACTGGATTCTTCCAGCAGCACATCCGAACGCTTGCTGTTCACGACACGCTCGGCCTCTTTGCGACCAAACAGCCAGAACAATGCCGGATGCACAAAGAAGTCGAGGAAGGTCGAGCTGATCAGTCCTCCCAGAATCACTGTCGCAACGGGATAGAGGATTTCTTTGCCAGGCTCCCCCGCCGCTAATACGAGCGGAACGAGGCCGATGCCGGACGTAAGAGCCGTCATCAGCACTGGCGACAGCCGCTCAAGGCCGGCGCGAACAATCATCGATTTCGTCCAGTCCTCACCTTCGTGCTCGACGAGGTGCAGGTAATGATTCAGCAGAAGAATTCCGTTGCGTGAAGCAATGCCTGCCAGAGAAATGAAGCCCACCATGCTGGCGACTGTCAGCGTCTGCCCAGTCACCACCAGAGCAACCACCGAACCGATAAACGCCATCGGCAGCGCAGCCATCACCTGTAACGACAGATTGATCGAGCGAAACATCGTGAACAAAACCAGAAACACGCCGCCCATCGACACCACGAACAAAAGACCGATGACTCGTGTTGCCGATTGTTGGCTTTCAAACTGCCCGCCGAACTCGACGAAGTAACCTTCGTCCAAAGTCGCCACCACCGGTGCAACGGCTTTTTGAATTTCCTCAACCACGTCGACGACACCGCGTTCTGACACGTTGCATTGCAGAACGATTCTTCGACGAACGTTCTCGCGGTTCACCGTGTTCGGACCGCCGGACTCATAAATTTTCGCGACGGACTCCAGAGGAATCTTGCCGCCTTCAGGCAGATCGATGGTCAGCCGCCGCAGCACATCAATATTTTCGCGGTGGCCTTCATCAAGTCGGACCAGCAGATCAAACTGTCGCTGCCCCACCAGAATTTCGGACACCACCTGACCGTTCATTGCCGTTTCAACGAACTCGTTGACATCATTGGCCGTCAGCCCGTTCAGCAGAAGTTTGTCATGGTCGAGCTCGATGCGAAGCTGCGGGATGATGACCTGCGGCTCGACAAGCAGATCAGTAACGCCGGCAACTTTACCGATGACCGCTTCCATCTCGCTGGCTTTGCGTCGCAGAACGTCCAGATCATCACCGTAAATCTTGATCCCGATCTGAGCTTTCACTCCCGAGAGCATGTGCGAAATCAAATGAGCAATCGGTTGCTCGACCGCGGTAACGATGCCGGGAATGTCGGCCATCGCTTCGCGAATCTCTTCCAGCTGCGCTTCGCGACCGCGCGGCGATCCGGGATCGAGCTCGAGGATGTACTCGCTCATGTTGACGCCTTCAGCGTGCTCGTCGAGTTCCGCTCGGCCCGTCCGTCGCACGAAGGAATCAATGTCTGAGATCTCAAGCAGCCGTTGTTCGACCGTTCGATTGAT
>CALDJX010000592.1 GCA_937899075.1 uncultured Planctomyces sp.
GGTGGAGAGCTGCCAGGCCACAAGGTCAACAAGATCATCGCCGCCACGCGTCACTCGACGCCGGGCGTTGGTTTGATCAGCCCGCCGCCTCACCACGACATTTATTCCATCGAAGATCTCTCGCAGTTGATCTTCGACCTGAAGAATGCCAATCCGAGTGCCGCTGTCAGTGTGAAGCTGGTCTCCGAAGTCGGAGTCGGCACGGTCGCCGCTGGAGTCGCCAAAGGTCACGCCGACAAAATTCTGATCGCTGGTGCCGATGGAGGAACGGGTGCGTCGCCGCTGACGAGTATCAAGAACGCCGGCCTGCCTTGGGAACTGGGCATCGCTGAAACTCACCAGGTCCTCGTCATGAACGACCTGCGAAGCCGAGTTCGTCTCGAAACGGACGGGCAGATCAAAACCGGTCGCGACCTTGTTATCGCCGCTCTGCTGGGTGCAGAGGAGTTCGGTTTCGCAACCGCTCCGCTGATCACGCTGGGCTGTATCATGATGAGAAAGTGCCATCTCAACACGTGCCCGGTTGGTATCGCCACGCAGGATCCGGAGCTTCGCAAGAAGTTCGCCGGCAAGCCGGAACACGTCATCAATTATCTGTTCATGGTCGCTGAAGAAGCTCGCGAGATCATGGCCGAACTCGGCTTCCGCACGATCAACGACATGGTCGGCCACGTGGAAGCACTCGAAATCGACGACGCCGTTGATCACTGGAAAGCCAAGGGCATCGATCTGACGCCAATTCTGACTCCAGCCGTCAAGCCGCACGAAAACGTTGGCACTTACTGCACGATCTCGCAGAACCACGGTCTTGAAGAAGTCCTGGACAACGAACTGATCATGAAGGCCTGGGGAGCCATCCACGAAGGCACGCCGGTCCGCTTTGATATGAACATCGAGAATATCGACCGTGCCTTTGGGACGATGCTCAGTCATGAAGTTTCGAAGCATCATGGAGAACACGGTCTGCCTGACGGCACGATTCATATCGACGCCAAAGGATCGGCCGGGCAGAGCCTCGGAGCCTGGCTCGCGTCCGGAGTCACCATCGAACTCGAAGGCGACGCCAACGACTACGTCGGCAAGGGACTCTCGGGCGGACGAGTCATCATCTACCCGCCGAAAGCATCGACCTTCGCGGCCGAAGACAACATCATCATCGGAAACGTCGCTCTCTATGGAGCGACCGAAGGCGAAGCCTTCTTCCGAGGCATGGCGGCCGAACGGTTCTGCGTCCGCAACTCGGGAGCGCGAGCGGTCGTTGAAGGTTGTGGAGACCACGGCCTTGAATACATGACCGGCGGTCGAGTCGTCGTCCTCGGCAAGACGGGGCGAAACTTCGCAGCCGGAATGTCCGGCGGAGTTGCCTACGTCTTTGCGGAAGACAAAGAAGCTTTCCGACTCAACTGCAACCTCGGCCTCGTTGACCTCGAACCAGTCGAGAACGACAAAGACATCGCCGAGCTTAAAGAGTTGATCGAAAAGCACGGCAACTACACGGGGTCAACGGTCGCGTCAGACATACTCGACAACTGGACCGAGTCACTGCCGAAGTTCATTCGAGTGATGCCTCGTGATTACAAACGGGTGATGGAAGAGCTGGCTGCTGAAAAGGCCGCCGAGCAAACAGTCACGACCGGCGGCCAGAACTGATCGCCTGACTGACCTTCACGACCAGAACAACAACAAAGCAAGCGTTAGAGCAATCGATAGAAAGTGAGCAGGAGCAATGGGTGACCCACACGGGTTCATGACCGTTGATCGGAAAACATACTCGGAACGAGATCCGGCTGAACGTATCGGCGACTGGAACGAGTTCCATCTCGAGCTGCCGGTTGCCGAACTGCAGGGCCAGGGTTCGCGCTGTATGGATTGCGGAGTTCCGTTCTGCCATACCGGAGATCTGATCGCCAACATGGCGGCCGGCTGCCCCGTGCAGAATCTGATCCCCGAATGGAACGATCTCGTTTACCGCGGTCACTGGCGGGAAGCGCTCAATCGACTCCACAAAACAAACAACTTCCCCGAGTTCACCGGCCGAGTCTGCCCCGCTCCGTGCGAAGGTTCATGCGTCCTGGGAATTCACGAACCGCCCGTCACGATCAAGCAGATCGAATGCAACATCATCGACAAAGGCTTCGAAGAAGGCTGGGTCGAGTCATCCGCCCCCGAAGTCCGCACCGGTAAGAAAGTCGCCGTCGTCGGCTCGGGTCCTTCCGGACTGGCCTGCGCTGCACAGCTCAACAAAGCCGGTCACCTGGTCACCGTCTTTGAACGCGCCGACCGAATCGGCGGACTGCTCATGTACGGAATTCCAAACATGAAGCTCGACAAGCAGAAGGTCGTTCAACGTCGAGTCGACTTACTGACCGACGAAGGAGTCACCTTTAAGACAAGCACCGCCATCGGCAAGGACATTTCCGCAACACAACTGATGAGCGACTTCGACGCCGTCGTGCTTTGTGTCGGAGCGACCAAGCCGAACGACTTCTTCGCGAAGACGCCTGGCCGAGAACTCAAAGGAATCCATTTCGCGATGGAATTCCTGACAAAGAATACGAAGAGCCTGCTCGACTCGAAGCACGCAGACGGGAAGTACATCAATGCGGCCGGCAAAGACGTCATCGTGATCGGTGGCGGCGACACAGGCACAGACTGCATCGGCACATCGCTGCGTCACGGCTGCAAATCGCTGGTCACTTTCGAAATCGTTCCACAGCCACCGAACGAGCGAGCGGGCAACAATCCCTGGCCGCAGTGGCCTCGCATCATGCGAGTCGACTACGGCCACCAGGAAGCCGCCGCGAAGTTCGACTATTCAAAAGTCAAGGGCAAAGTACTGCCGGGCGACCCTCGTGAATTCTCGATTCAGACGTCGGAGTTCCTCGGCGACGCCGACGGTAACCTGACGGGTGTGAAAACCGTCCGAGTCGACTGGAGCAAACCGCAGGAAAACGGCCCGCCGTTCACCGTCGTCGAAGACAGCGAACAGGTATGGCCGTGCGATCTGATCTTCATGGCTCTTGGCTTCAGCGGCCCTGAACAGGTCATCGCCGAAGAACTCGGCCTGAGCACCGACGGACGATCCAACTTCGCTGCCGAATACGGCAAGTACGCAACGAGCATCGAAGGTGTCTTCGCCTCCGGCGACTGCCGCCGAGGCCAGAGTTTGGTCGTATGGGCGATCAACGAAGGTCGAGAAGCCGCCCGAGAATGCGACCGCTTCCTGATGGGCTCAACTCAGCTGCCATAGGTAAAAAGCTTTGAAGCTGGCAGCTTCAGCAACGACCAACTCGTTGACGAAGCTGCCAGCTTCGATCAACAGTCGCCCCGTGCTTCGAGCTTGCTCAACCGAGCTTCAAGAGCGTCGACCCGTGCCCGCAGCGCAGCAACTTCGTCCTGCACAACGAAGCCGAGTTTGATCCCAACCTTGAGTACGGTCTCCGCCGATCGTGGTTCTGCCTCATCCGAAAACTGCACCTGAGTCAGCCACAGCAAACCGTCGCTGACCTGAACCAACGCGCCCCGCTCCGGTTCGACGTGCAGCACTCGCCCAACAGCTCCGCGCCACGGAAGATGTTTCTCCAGCTCGTCTTGCCAGACGATCAGCTTGCGGCCCAAGTACCAGGTATACGCTCCCGGATGCGGATTCGATGTCGCGCGAATTAACGAATGCACATGGTCCACCGACTGATTCCAGTCGAGCAACCCGTCGTCGATATTGCGTCGCCCATTGTAAGTTGCCAGCACCTCGTCCTGCGGACGAGGATTCCAGACTCCAGACAGCAGCTCCGGGATCCACCGATCAAGTGCCACCTTCGTCGCGATGACGAGTTTTCGTCCAACATCCGCCGCATAGTCTTCAGGAGAAACTTCGAACGTCTCCTGCACAAAGATCGGCCCGGAGTCGACTCCTTCGTCGATCAGAAAGAACGTTGCCGCTCCCGGTTGGGCATCGAGCGTCAACCACGCCAGCGGAGCACGACCTCGACCCGCCGGCAGAAACGTCGGATGAAACCCGACGCAACCGCGCGGCGGAATCGCCATCATCTCAGCGCGAACCAGTTGCGAGAGCCCGACCACAAACATCAGATCAGGCTGCCACTGACGAACCTGCTCGACAATCTCTGCATCGTTGATGTTCCGAAACGTCGCACACGGAATTTCATGCGGCGAGGCCAGTTCGTCGAGCTTTGCGAAACCCGTGACCGTGTGCGAGGACTCGCCCCGCAACTGCAGAACTCCGACGACGTCCGCACCGTGCCGGATCAACGCGGCCAGCGTCTCGTAAGTGCTGACCGTTGCTCCCGCGACAACAATTCGCATTGAATCCACCCATTCTCCGTTTTGAGCACGTTCAGAATTTGGTCTCGGTAAGTTTGCCGCAGATGGACGCAGATAAACGCAGATTTTTCCAGCATGAATCTGCGTTTATCTGCGCCCATCTGCGGCCAATTTCAGAACAGGACAATTCGAGAGTGGTAAGTCATTGAAAAAGCCCGATGTCGAGCAGGAGCCACCAGGCCCGCCATTGTCAGGAAACAGCCGCTTTCACCGTCGCCACAGCATCCGCGCAAAGCTTTGTGGCGACTTCGGAGCCCGGAGCTTCGGCGATGACTCGGATAATTGGTTCTGTGTTGCTGGCTCGGACCTGCACCCAGCGGTCGGACCAGTCAAGCCTGAGGCCGTCGCCGGTCGTTGCTTCCGCATCCGGGTAGGCGGTCTGCAATGCTTCGCAGGCGGCTCCGACACGGTCCGCCGGGCATTCGATCTTGTCTTTGATGATTGAGTAACGCGGCAGCGAATCTGCCCATTCGGCGAGTGTTCGCGTTCCGGAAGCAAGCCCGTCAAGCACGTATGCCATCGACACGAAACTGTCCCGCACGTAGCCAACTTTCGGCTCGATCACTCCGCCGTTGCCTTCTCCGCCCAGGATCGCATTCTTCTCTCTCATCATGGCCGTGACGTTGGCCTCGCCGACCGCCGAGCGATGAAATGTCGAGTTGTGATTGGCAGCGATGTCCGCGTTGATCCGGCTGGTCGAACCGTTCACCACAAACTCGCCCGGCGTGCGAGCCAGGACGTGATCGGCAGCCAGAGCCAGAGTCAGCTCTTCACCGATGTAGCGGCCGTTGTTGTCGACAATGGCCAGACGGTCTGCATCAGGATCCTGAGCGAACCCGGCGTCCGCACCGGCTTTCCGGACGGCATCGCAAAGGCCGCCAAGATTGGCTTCGGTCGGTTCGGGAATGTGCTCGAACTGCCCGTCAGGCGTGTCACCGAGGACGACGACTTCGCAGCCGAGTTCTTCCCGCAGAAACCGCGGAGTGTCCACCGCACCGGAGCCATGATTGCAGTCCAGCACGACTTTGAATTTCCGAGCTTTGATTGCGTCGACATTAACCAGTTTCAGCACGCGTTCGATGTGCGGTCCGGCCGGGTCCTCGCAGATTTCGACTTCGCCCAGCCGATCCCACGAGACATAGTTGAATTCCTGAGACTCAATCAGCCCGATCAGCTTCTCACCGAGTTCTCGATTGAAAACCGAACCATCCGACGAGAACGGCTTGAGACCGTTCCACTGAACAGGATTATGGCTGGCCGTAATCTGCAACCCGCCGGCCGCCTTGAGATGCGTGACCAGCACTCCGCAGGTTGGCGTGGTCGCGATCCCCGCATCAACGACGTTGCAGCCCGTCGCTGTCAGAGCCGCAATGACCGCATGCTTAACCATCGGCCCGGTCGAGCGTCCGTCCCGGCTGACAACCACCGTCCCGCCGTCAAACATCGTCCCCAGCGCCGACGCAAACCGGACAAGATACTGAGGATCAAGCCCGTCCCCAATCACCCCGCGCAGGCCAGAAATACTAAGAATCCGTTCCACCATCGCCACCGCTCCTTCTAGATCGTAAGACAACGCGCGGAGCCTAAATCACAACCCGTTCGCTGTCCAGGTGCGGTCGCCGCACATTATCTGAGCTCACTCATCCCTTGGCTATGTCACGCGGTTCAAACGAGAAACACCTGACGAGTCAGTCTCGCGAAACCAGATTGGATAATTCCTTGGCAAAGTGAATCAACCAGTTGACATTTGATTCAACAGCGGGCATAAATTCGAAACATCTGTTTGCTCACTCTCCAAACTGGGTCGAGACTTCCTGTCGCTAATTGATCGAGAATGGAAACCATGCCAACAACCGAACCCCTCCGGCAACTCGCAAGCTCCGACCAGTGTGCACGGGCATTTTTCGAACTCGCGGCACGCCGCGAGCGAAACCAGACCATTACCAATGTGGATCGAGCACTCACGAATCTTGAAAACGCTGGTCATGAATTCTCACGACAGCAGTTGCTTTCGGTGTTCAAGGCACTAAACGATCTTGGTTGTGGAGAATTTAAGGTCGGTCGGCGCGGGTGGCCGTCAAGATTCGAATGGTCAACCGGTATCATCAGTGTCGGTCGCGCGGCAATCGGTGAACAAGAGACCGTAGAACAAATCGAGGTTACCGCTGATGACGGTTTGGACACAGAGACAGATTGGCTGACACATACGTTTCACCTCCGACCGAGCGTCGAAGTGGAACTTGAGCTGCCGATGGACTTGAGCCCCAACGAAGCAAGGCGACTCACGCAGTTTATCGATTCGTTGCCGTTTGAATTGGACGATTAATCCCAGCCCCGACTTCCTGACAGTGCAATTGCATGAAGCGGAGCGGCGAAATTCGTAATCGCAGCAGCAGCACGTCATCGCGTGGTCTACCTTGGTCGCTATGACAGGACTTTGAGCTTGAATCGCACAGAACTTCAGCAACTGTCCGATGAACGGATCAAGGACGCCGAGGCGCTTCTGGCTGCGTCTTGCTGGTCTGGCGCATACTATCTGGTGGGGTACGCGCTCGAATGCGCATTGAAATCATGCGTGCTCGCACGTGTCGAGCAAACCGGGATCATTTTTGAAGACAGAAAGTTCGCAGAAAAGTGCTGGACCCACGACCTCGAAATTCTGGTCAAACAAGCTGGTTTGACCACTGAACGTGGTCTCGCAATCACAGCAGATGTGCAACTTGGAACCAACTGGTTGATTGCCAAAGATTGGTCGGAATCGTCTCGCTACCGATTTTCAACGCAGCAACAAGCGGAAAAAATGTTTGACGCAATCGCCAACAACTCAGACGGAGTACTGCAATGGGTCAAGAATCATTGGTAAATGAACAGATCGATGCGGGTGAAGACTTTGCCCGTGAATTCAGCGATTACGTCCCCGTTGATGTAGCGTTCTGGATCAATAGTCCTGCCGATTCAGAAGGGTGGTTTTTGTACCTAGCTTCATCGGGGATTAATGACGACAACTTTGATCTCGCATACGGCGAAGTCCTTCGACGCGTCGGTAACAACCGAAAACAATGGCTTGACGCATTCCAAGTGAAACTCCTGAACGGCGCAGACCCTTTGGCCACTGAAGTGATCGAAATCCGAAATCGGTATCCACTTAAGATCGCAACACAATATAACGGGTCATCCATTGCCGGAATTGCAATCGATGGTGCGTATATCTATCCGCCGATTACGGCCCCCAGTTCAGCGACGTAGTCTGGCTGTGCGACACCAGCTGCGTGCAAACCGCGTCGCCCAAGCCACAATAGATCCGTTCAGGACTCTCTCGACCACTTGTGGCTCCATCGGTGGGATTACCGAAACGCTTGGCAGTCGCTCACAATACCAACTCATCTCGCAAGCGCCATGGACACATCTGACGCTCTTCCCCTCATAGAAGCACTCGCGAGCGGAACTGATCCGATCAGTGGGAACCCGCTCCCGGAAGACAGTCCGCTTCAGCATCCAATGATTGTCCGGGCTCTGTTCACCGCTCTGCGATTGCTTGAAGGCCAGACCGCTACGCCAGTACGCGATACCAAATCCGACACCGAACGCCCGCTGCGAGCAGGTGAAGCGTGGGACGCTGAAGAAGATCGCAAACTCACTCACGCGTTTCACGCAGGCGAACCATTTACGCAGCTTGCAAAGAGCCACCAACGAAGTCGTGGGGCAATTGTGTCTCGGCTGACGCGGCTCGGTGAAATAGAACCGACAACGGCATCCAGTGCGACCTCGCGAGCATCTGCCCCATCCGACAAGTCATTGAAGAAGGAACGCCCACAAACAGGTAAACCGTGGACTACGGAAGAAGATGATCGCCTGAGGCACCTTGTTGCCTCAGGCACCCCAAATGAAACGATTGCGCGACAACTTGGACGCGGTTTACTCGGTGTCGAAGTGCGAATGTCAAAGCTTGGTATGCTGAAACCTGAGCCGACCGACGACCTACCTTTCTAACATCGACCACGGGTCAGGGAGCGGCTCGGAATGAATACAGGTCGGCCATTTTCAGTTGAAACTCGATACGCAGCACCTGCCCTTTCAACTCGTCGATCTTCTTTGCCTGCCAGGTAACCTGATGAGCCGCGCTGTCTCCCGCAGTTCCGTAGGCTGGGTCTCGACCCAGCAAGTGCGTGCAATCGGTGTGAATTCCTCGGAACCGAAGCAGACGGCCCGGTGTTGCTCGGACACTTCCGTGAGTTCGAGCGGAACCTGATGCCGGGTCAAGACCCAGCCTACGGCGTTGGTTGCGAGCAAACAGTAACACGAATAGCGAAATTGTTTGGCTCGTCACAGGATGCCGTGCAGTGGGCCGTTGGGGGCGGCGAGTTGGTCGACTCGGCGGGTGACTTCCGGGTCCTCGACTAACGGCGGAGCGTGGTGGGGTTTGATTCTGGCGTCAATGACCAGGGAGCCTCGGCAGCCCCAGTGCTTCTGCTCGGTGAACGAGCCGATGCCGTGGACGTCGCTCGCCGGGTTGGACCGAGTGAAGACGACCCAGAGGAAATTCTTCAGTTGCCGAGCCGTGAACTCGCTGTCGTCGACGATGACGATCAGCGGGAACGTGCTCAGAGGCGAGTCCACCGGGAAGTGATCGCAGAATCGGTGGCCGCTTGTGTCGGCTCCGGCAGCGTCTGGTTGAAACTTCGGACCTTCGACGGCGAGCACGCCGGGCAGGCAGACTCGCGGATTGCGGAAGCCCTCGGGTAATGAGACACCCGTCGGAATTTCGGTAGGAAGCTGTCGACGAACTGGTCCGGCAGCGGCGATGACGACCTTTGAGCCCTGGTTAACTCCCGTGCCGCTGTAGTCGAGCGTGTCCATTGTCGTGCGCGTCTGAAAATGGAGGTCACGCTGCCAGTCCACTCGTTCGAGCAGATGCCGCAGGAACGCGGCGATGTCCTCGATATCGAGCGACGGCTGATCTTCGTTGGCGACGATCAACAGATACTTCGCCAGAGATAACTGTCCCTGCCCAAGGATCGCGTTGGCCTGTGTCAGGATTTCCTGAGGACGCCGTTTGGCTTCGAAAGGCGTGTAACGCTCGCTGCCGATCGCCAGCAGAAGCGGATGCACGCCCGCCGCGTCGACCGCGTGCACGGCTTTGACTCCCGGTAGCACGGTCGGAATGATTGGCCCGGTAATCTCGTGAATGATCTCGCCGAAGCCCGTGTCTTCCTGAGGCGGACGGCCGACGACTGTGAACGGCCAGATCGCGTCCCGGCGGTGATAAACCTTCTCGACATTCAGCACGGGGAAGTCATGAGCGAGGCTGTAGTAGCCGAGATGGTCTCCGAACGGACCTTCCGGCAGCAGCTTGTCCGGATCGATGGTGCCGCTGATGCAGAAGTCGGCCTCGGCGTAGATGGATGGCCGGCCTGGCTGCCTGACCATTTTGACTCGGCGATTCTGCAAGGCTCCGGCGAAAGTCAGTTCGGACATTCCTTCGGGCAGCGGCATCACCGCGGCCAGAGTCATCGCCGGTGAGCCGCCGACGAAAATGTTGACGCGAAACGGCTCGCCCTTGGCGATTGCTTTCGCGTGATGCACGCCGATGCTGCGGTGAATCTGGTAGTGCAGGCCGATCTGTTTGTTCGGCGTGTACTCGTTGCCTGAAAGCTGCACGCGGTACATGCCCAGGTTCGAATTCATCAGCCCGGGACGATCGACGTCTTCCGTGTAAACCTGCGGCAGCGTGATGAACGCTCCGCCGTCGTCCGGCCAGCTTTTGAGCTGTGGCAGCTGATCGATCGTCGTTTCGCATTCCAGAATCGATCCACGTCGCGAACTGCGAGGCAGCATGTGCAGCGCTGTGAACGGCGCACCGAGATATCGCCACGGTCGCTTTGCACAACCGGGCGGATCGACCTTCAGCTCGACGAGTCGACGGACGGCTTCCATCGTGTCTCGAAACATGAAGTGAACACGTTCGCGAGTGCCGAACAGGTTGCTGACCATCGGAAACCGACAGTCCTTCACGTTGGCAAAATAAAGCGCCGGCCCGCCCGCTTCGTAGACTCGCCGCTGGATTTCGGCGGCTTCAAGGTGCGCGTCGATCTCCGACTCGATCCGCACCAGATGCCCGGCCCGTTCGAGATCAGTCACACACTCCCGCAGATTTCGATAACCCATCAGCCCCACCGAATAAATTCAGAGTACGCCCTAACGAAGGCTGGCATCACGGCTGACGCAAAGTCGCGAAGGCGCAGAGGTCCGCAAAGAGAGGCGTCTTCTTCGCGAATCTTTGCGGCTCAGCGTCTTTGCGTCAGGTCTGAAGATCTACCCAAAAAACAGTTCGCAAAAGATGTCCTGGTTTTAGGGAAGGAAGACCTTGCCAGACGGTTTGTAGACAGAACTCGATCCTGAGACAAAGCCGGGACACGCATGACGCCATTGCCGGTTGCTGATAACTTTGCCGGCTGAGTTCTTCCAACCGATTTGAGATTCCCCTTCCGATGCTTGAAGTCGATGCTTCCAACGTTCTTGACTACTTCGCCCGAGCCGGGAAGACTCAGTGGGGGCAGCTCGATCTCGACGTAGACGCTTTGGCTCAATCAACTGCGCGAGAGTTAGCCTGGGGTGTTTCGAACATCGTGATTCGCGTCGACACTCCAATGCAAAGTTTCGTCGTCAAACAGTCTCGCGAGCAGTTGAGAACGAAGATTGACTGGTTCAGCCAGCTAGGCCGAGTCTGGCGTGAGGTCGATGTTCTGCGGACTCTGGAGACGTTGCTTCCTGCCGGGGCCGTTCCGCGAGTTCTGTCTGAAGACCGGAACAACTACCTCTTCACGATGGAAGCCATCGACGCTGACCATCGAGTATGGAAAGCCGACCTGCTTGAGGGCATTTTCGATTCGTCGATTGCGGACACGCTGGCAGGACACCTGGCGGCGATCCATCGCGGCTCGACGGGCAATGCTGAAATTGCAGAGCGAATGAGCGATCAGACAGTTTTCGACGAGCTGCGTCTCGATCCGTTTTACCGTTACGTCGCGGAAACCTGCCCGCGTTTTGCGACGCCGCTGAATTCGCTCATCGATCGCACCACTCAGCGGCGAGACTGCCTGGTCCTGGCCGACTTCAGTCCGAAAAACATTCTGCTGACGAGCAACGGGCCGGTGATCGTCGACTTCGAAACCGGACACTACGGCGACCCCGGTTTCGACATTGGATTCTTTCTCAGTCATCTGTTGCTCAAGACGGTGACGCATCACGAACGGATGACTGAAGCAATCGCTCCGGCGCGGCGGTTCTGGCATGTTTACAGCGAGCAACTTTCAGCCGATCCTGCTCCGCCGTGGCTGATCGACAAGAGCCGAGTCTCAGGATTCGAACGTCAGTCGATCGAGCACCTGGCGGCGTGCATGCTCGCACGAGTCGACGGTAAAAGCCGTGTCGATTATTTGACGAAAACATGGCAGCCGGATCTGGTCCGCGAATTCTGCCATCGCCTGCTGATCGGCGACCTGTCACAAATGACGGACGCGTTTGATCTATTGGAACGTTCGTTAAAGTGCCGTTAAGAATTGTGTTCGAAACAGCTCCTGAGAGTCGTGGCGTGCCGAGTCGCAGGCTGAAACAAGCGAAGCGCAGTTCCGGCGTTTCAAGATTGTCGTACTGCCGGAACTGCGCGTCGCTTGTTCCAGCCTACTTTCTGCACTTCGCCACATAGACGGACTTCATGACAGACTCCGAAGACGACCAGCTTGACTCGCCGCCTGGGGACAACGATCCACCGGCCTCGCTGTCGCTGTGGGACGCGGTCAGCATCATCGTGGGTATTGTCGTCGGCGTGTCGATCTTCAAAGTCCCGGGGCTGATCTTTGCCAATGTTTCGTCACCGCTCGAAGGGCTCGTGGCGTGGGGACTCGGAGCGGTCGTTGCAGTTTGCGGAGCGCTGACTTACGCCGAACTGGCGACACTGCATCGAAAGACCGGTGGCGAGTACGTTTACCTTTCTCGCGCGTACTGGCCGTGGTTGGGATTTCTGTTAGGCTGGGCGCAGCTCACGGGCGTCTTCAGCGGCAG
>CALDJX010000593.1 GCA_937899075.1 uncultured Planctomyces sp.
CTAGACTAATGTTAGCACGCAACATTCCCGTTTCCTGAGCGGCATTGAGTGCCACTCCGTCTGTATCCAGCACGATCTGGTTCGATGTGGAAGCGCCGATATTCCACTTGCCCGGCGAAAGCAGAACTGGCTCGTGGTGAACTCCCGAAAACTCAAGGCTCAGGATATTCGCCGTACGGGCCGGGGTTACCGCCGTTGTCTCAGTATTGGTCAACTGATTGGCTGGAGAAGCGAGCATGAAAGAAAACTCCTGAGAAGCCGCACCGTGCCTGGCTGCGAACTTCAAGATCAACTATGCCCGCCTGCGCAACAAACGCAATCACTCTGTGCACGCGGGAATCCACCCACATGGCATATAGCTCACGCAATCAGATGGTCAAACGGCGTCCCAGGTCGTTGTGAGATTGGTGGTAAATGCCTGACATGTCAGGCCTCCGTTCAGGGACTAATCGCTGCAGTCCATTTATGTCTTGTGACCGGCTCGACCGATGCAGTCATGGCATCCGTGTTTTGTGTTGCGACCTGCACTTGCTGGCCGCCGTCTGTTGAGGATTCTGAACACACGCTGTTAGACCGTTTGCACGAGCGCGCTGACGGTGAGTGGTTTCGGCAATCATCGGCGTGTCGCGACGTTCCAACAGCAGCGGTTGTCAGGCTACCTGGCTCCTCGAAATCAACCAGACAGGTCGATGATCGGACGTGTCTGTGACGAATCGGCGCACGGCAACTGGCCTGGCACGGTGATCGCACCGTCTTCACGTCAGGGCAATCTGCGCGCGGAGTACGCGGTGCGGATCGTTCTGATTTGACAGTTCATCTTCTGAGTTTCGTACCATTCGGAAAGCCGACACTGCGACAAAGGATCGACGGCCATGGCCGACCAGAAGCATCCCGGAGCGTTTGCTCTATTCTTACTGACAGTTTTTACCAGCGCGTTCCTGTTGTTTCAGGTTCAGCCGCTGATCAGCAAGTACATCCTGCCGTGGTTCGGAGGTTCACCCGCCGTCTGGACGACATGCATGTTGTTTTTTCAGATCACGCTCTTTGGCGGCTACGTTTACGCTCATCTTCTGGTGGCTCGTCTGTCGTCGAAGTGGCAGGCGATCACTCACATCACGTTGCTCGCCGCCGCGCTGGCGTTCCTTCCGATTTCGCCCAGTGAAGTGTGGAAACCGGCAGACGCATCAAATCCGGCATGGCGAATCATGACGCTGCTGGCTGTCACCGTCGGGCTTCCCTACTTCATTCTTTCGGCGACAGGTCCACTGTTGCAGGGGTGGTTTCTGAAGGCTGTGCCGGGCCGATCACCTTACCGGTTGTACGCGCTGTCGAACGTTGGCTCGCTGCTCGCACTGCTGACCTACCCGTTTGTCTTCGAGCCTGGCTTCACGACACAGCTTCAAGCTCAGCTCTGGTCCGGCACCTTCGTTGTGTTTGCCGCGATCTGCGGCGGGTGCGCAGTGCTGACAGCCAGGCGGGGAGACGCGGCAGCTCTGAAAGTTTTCTCGGGCGACAACGAATCACAACCGATTGCAAATCTTGAAGAAGGCTCAACTCGGCCGGTTCCGGGGCAATTGATTCTTTGGTTCGCGCTTGCCGCCGTGCCTTCAACCTTGCTTCTCGCTACGACGAACCAGGTCTGCGCCGACATTGCTTCCGTGCCGTTTCTCTGGGTGCTGCCTCTCTCGCTGTACCTGTTGAGCTTCATTTTGTGCTTCGACAGCGACCGCTGGTACAACCGTCAGATCTTCGGGATCTCGCTGGGGATTTTTGCTGCGGGCTCGTGTTTTCTTCTTTGGGACTCAGTCTTGAACTGGCAATTGATTCCATGGATCGCCGTCCAGGCAGCCATCTTCTTCGGCATGCTTTTCTGCAGTTGCATGGTCTGTCACGGTGAACTGGTCCGACTCAAACCCCATCCAGAATACCTGACCGTTTTCTATCTTTCGATTTCTGCTGGCGGGGCGTTGGGGGGACTCTTTGTCGGAATGGTTGCTCCGGTCGTCTTTGACACGTTGATCGAACTTCACATTGGCATCGTTGCTGGCTGCCTGTTGCTACTTGCGGTGATTTATCGGGACGAATCGTCGCCGCTGTACCTCGGACGAATCCCGGCGGCATGGGCCACGATGGTCATCGGTGTTGTGGTCCTCGGCTGGACGCTCAACGCACATGCCAACCGAGTCACAAAGAACTCAATTTCTGTCTCGCGTAACTTTTATGGTTCGTTGCGAGTCGAAGGTTTCCGCGAGTCCTACGTTTTGAAGCATGGCCAGATTCGGCACGGACACCAGTTCCGCGATGCTGAAAAACGTAAACTTCCGACTTCCTATTACGGCTACGAATCGGGCTGCGGCCTTGCCCTGAAGCAGCACATGCCGGACGAACAAATGCGAGTCGGATTGATCGGCCTCGGAGCCGGTACGCTCGCGGTGTACTCGCGGCCGGGTGACTACTACCGGATGTACGAGATCAATCCGGCGGTCGTCGACATGGCCAAAGAATTCTTCACTTACCTGGCCGAAGCGGAAGGAGTACTCGAAACGGTCGTCGCCGATGGCCGCATCGCGCTGGAGCGGGAAGAGCCTCAACGATTCGACGTGCTGGTCCTCGACGCGTTCTCCGGCGACGCCATCCCGACCCATTTGCTGACGAAGGAATGCGGCGACCTCTACATGAAGCATCTCAACGAGGACGGAATTCTCGCCATCCATATTACGAATCGGCATGTCGACTTGAGGCCGGTCTGCAACGGTCTTGCAAAAGAATTCGGACTGACAGCTGTGTCTGCAATCTCAATGAAGGATTCAGAAATGGGAACCAGTCAGGCTCACTGGGTGCTGCTGTCGCGATCGGCAGATGCCGTGGAGAAGATTAACTTTGGCCAGACAGCAACGTCGTCGCTCGGTGAGTCGGCAATCCTCTGGACAGACAACTTCAGCAACCTGCTCTCCGTCATGGCGAACTGAGTTTCGAGGCGACTGCCGCTCCCGCTACATTCTCCAGACGCGTAAGTCGACTAGTGAGTTCTTCTCGTGATGTGTCTGGAGCATGATTATGGCTGCCTGCGTTCGTCCGACGGTGCTGGTCCTGCTTCTTCGCGCCGATCAATTTGGCAGCGTTGGGTGCGTGTTTCGGGAATCGCTCGGGTATCTGAAACCGCAACGTTGACGCGTCCACGCTCACCGGCAACGTTCCACACTGATACGAAGCAGACGAACTTATGGCAGAACTTCGGAAGGATCCGATTCTCGGCGAATGGATAATCGTCGCCCCTGACCGAGCGGCGCGACCGTTCGACCACGAACAAGGCCGCGACCACGAACACGACGGAACGGCAGCGACAGATCTCTGCCCCTTCTGCAAAGGGAACGAGACCGCAACTCCCGACGCCGTGCTGACGATCCCGAGTGGCAACTCACCAGATAGCTCACCTGACGACTGGGCCGTCAGAGTCATTCCCAATCGCTATCCGGCCGTCTCCGCTTCCGCTGAAGAAACGTCGAGGGATGAATTCTTCGAGCGGATGCCAGCGACTGGCTACCACGAAGTTATCGTGGAGAGCCCTTCGCACGACGTGTCGTTGCAGTGCCTGTCGGACGACCAGTTCGTTCACATCGTTCGAGCATGGCGGGATCGCCTGGCAGTTGTCAGCTCAGACGAATCCATCGCCCACACGATGATCTTCAAGAATGAAGGATCTGCGGCCGGAGCATCGCTTGAACACGTCCATTCGCAGCTTCTGGCGACGACGTTCGTACCCGCAGCAATCGAGTCGGAACTCGCAGCTGGTCATGCACATTTTCAGCGAACCGGATCGAACGTCTGGTCGGACGTTCTTGACCGCGAACTCGCTGAAAGAGCGAGGATTGTCTCAAGCGACGATCAGTTCGTTTTGCTCTGCCCTTTCGCGAGCCGCTTTTCCGGCCAGATGCAGATCGTCCCTCGCCGACCGATGCCCGGTTTTGAGTCGACGTGCGAAACAGAACTACAAGACTTCGCAGGTTTGCTTAAACAGGCCGTCGGCTGTTTCCACAGAGTATTTCCTGAAGCCCCTTTCAATCTGGGACTGCACACCGCTCCGCCGCGTGATTCACGCCGGGATTTCTACCGGTGGCACCTGATGATCACTCCGCGTCTTACTGGCATTGCCGGTTTCGAAATCGGTTCCGGCTCCTGGATCAATGTGAGCACTCCGGAAGAATCGGCAAACCAGTACCGCAACGACATTAAGTCACCTTGACCCGCTTCAGCTTTTCAATCGGATTTTTTGCCGAACACCTGCAACTCGTGGATCGACCAGAAGAGGTTGAACTCGCCGGTCTGCTCGATCTTGATGTAGCGGGTTCTTGTCCCAGCAGGCAAAGCCAGTTCGGTGACGGCGGTTTTGCCTTCGCCTGTCAGAACTGGATCCGACCAGTCCGTTCCGTTTTCGCTCACGTAGACCGCAAAACCTCGCGGGTAGTCTGCGGCCGATTTTGTCGTATCGAGAAGAATGCTTTGAACGTCATGCTCAGCCTGCATGTCGAATGCAAACCACATCCCAGGCATCATGTAGGTGCCGGTGGTGTATCTCGATTTCGGATTTCCATCGATAGCCTTGCCAAGGTCGTTCTCGCCATGGGACGCCGACAATTTCCAGGTCGCCATCACTTCGCGAGAAATCGGTAGAAAGTTTGAAAGCGACTCGCGTGTAAAAGGTTCGGCCTTCTCAGGCAGAACTGAAATAACTTCCTGCACCTGCTCGGGAGTGATTTCTGCGAGACCCGAATGGAATGTCTCGCGAATATACGACAACACTCCGGCGACTTTATTCGGGTCTGAGTCATCGTTATGGAGCAGGGCGGGGCACGATGAATTATCCGAAACGATTCCACGCAATCCGATCCGGATAAAGGCTTCTCGGTTCCTTACGATCTCCGATCGCTGATCAATTGGCACGGCGAGAGTCTTCAAATCAGAGTCGACTCGCCCGGCTCCGGTCCGACCGTGACATTGGATACACGATTGGTGGTACGTCAGTCGGCCGACGTCTTCGGTAGTGGGTGGCGAGGAAGCAACCGCGTTTCGCCCGAAGATCGACAGCTCATGAATTGACCAGAAATTGCCCTTCTTCGCCCCGGTCTGAATGATGCGGGCAAAACGGCCTGTCGCACTGTGGCCTAATCCAATCGACGTCACAACGCCGGCTCCCTGACCGGAAGCCGAAGGCTCGTCCCAGGTTTCCCCGTCGATGCTGAGTCGGACTTCGTACCCGCGAGGATAGTCGTTGGCACTGCCGGTCGTATCGAGCACCAGGCTTGTCAGCTCATAAGGCTCGCCCATGTCGAACTGAAACCACTGCCCGGGAGTCTGTTCCTCACGAGTATCGAATCGCGTTTCAGGATCGCCGTCGACAGCGTTCTGAGGATCCGATCGCGTCGAAGACGCGAAGCTCCATGACGACACGGTTTCGGAAGGGACTTTCTGGTACGCGGCGAAATCTTCAATCGTATAAGGCTTCACACGATCGCTGGTCGCCTTGCGGACGGCTGCGACGTCTCTGGCTTCAATGCGCGACGCAGCGTTTCCAAAACTGTTTCGAACGAAGGTCAACGCCGAAGCGATCCACTCGTCATCCTGCCGTTTCATCGACTCCATGACGCCCGGATATTTCTTACCGTCGATAGGGCCGGTCAGGCCGTGCATCAGAATTCGAGCCGATACTTCGGGTGGCCCAAGCAGCCGCGGTGAACCCACCAGCGAAGGTGCCAGTTGCAGGCCGTCGCTGGAGATCGCTCCCTTCGCGTCCGGACCGTGGCAACGGATGCAGACCATTGTGTAGGACCTGTAACCTCGCTGCATTTTGGCGATCATGGCGGAGTCAAAATTGGCGAATGTTGGCCCGCCGCCACCTTCACGATAGCTGAGGCTCGACTGTGCCGATGCCATCACCAGATCGCTCTCCGGGTAAGCGCCGGCGATTTCTGAGATGGCCGCGTTCGCTTCCTTCGTCTTTGCAAAACGCAGCGAGTTGATGGTCTGCACAGCGACCGCCATGTCGTCGTCGTATCCGGCTTCGCTGACTGTTTGAACGAGCTCCGGATCGTCGGCCAGCAGCGGTTCGCTGATTCGAATCGCCGCGAGTTTTACACGAGCGTCGGAGTCATCGACTGCCGACACGACGGTCTGCCGCGTCGATACTCCAAGACCATCCAGAGTCCAGATCGCGTGCATTCGCCCGAGCGGCTCTGCGCCTTCCTGCGCGAGTTGCTGAAGGTGAGGAACGACGGACTTGTCGCCACGCAGAACGATCAGCTTCTGAGCTGTATCCCGACGCCAGCCGTTGGGATGCGACAGTTGTTCAACCAGCTCCGCGGACGACATGTCAAGCATCTTTGGGGGTGTGTCGCGAACGGTCGATTCGTGAACGACTCGGTAAATGCGACCTCGACCGATGTTCTTTGCGAAGCCTTCTTTGTCGATGACGCCTCGCAGATAAGATCCTTCGCGAGTCCAGTTTCCTTCCTGAATAATGCCTCGGTACATATCGACAATGTAGAGGCACCCGTCCGGCCCGGTCGCTGATCCGAGCGGTCGAAAATTGCGGTCCGTTGACGCGATGAATTCAGAATCTTCGTACGCGTTGCTCAGCACGTACTTACCGTCAATCTGCGTAACCTTCGCACGACGTACCAGTCGGCCGACGGGCTCAGGCAGAATGTAGTCGCCATTAAAATCTGCTGGCATACGATCGCCGCGATAGATCGACTGTCCCGCGCAACCTGTGAAACGATTCAGTCCGCCGCGAACTTTGTCGACTCGGCCGAGCCCGCCCTGCACGTCGACCATTTTCACGACAGGATAGACGGCTTCGAAATCGGGCTCACGCTCGCCGGGCAGCGACAGCTTTCCGTAGTGAGGCAACTGCTGAAATCCGTAAGCCGGCTTTTCGCCGCCAGCGGCTGAAAGGAAGAACCGACCGACATCGTCCATCGCCAGACCCCATTGACCGTTGTCACTGTAGAGCCTTTCGGACGTCCACTTGCCTCCGACAAAACGATGACGTTGATCTCCGGTGCGAGCCGTGTAGATCCAGTTGTCGATCCCCCAGGTCATCCCGCTGTTCTGATGCTCGAGATTACCGCCGGCCTGGCCGCCTCCGTACAGCAGTTCTTTCTCGTCCGCGACTCCGTCACCATCCGTGTCACGATAGCTGTAATAGTCGTTGGTGTAGGTTTCGTTGATGATGATGCGATCGTCGAGCGGCAGAATCATCCGCGGCAGTACCATGTTGTCGACAAACCGAGAAACCTTGTCCATTTTTCCATCGCCGTCCGTGTCTTCCAGCATGGACACCCGCGACTTCGGCAAGTCCTGATCCGTGCCGTCAGCATCCTGCATGTAAGTCCGCATTTCGGCGACGTACATTCGCGAGTTGCCATCCCAGACGCAGAGGACCGGCTCTTCGATCATTGGCTCCGCGGCCACCAACTCAAGCCGATAACCCGGTGCCAGATGGATCCGCTTCATCGACTCTTCGGGCGAGTAGAAAGTCGAGTCCGCTTCTTCAGGTTCGCGTGCGATGCCAGGCAGTTTTGCGGGGATCGTCGCTGGTTCCGGTTCGACGAATTCCGGATCGCTGACGGTTTCGAGATACGCCAGCAGATCGGCGATCTGAGATTCTCGCAACCCTTTCAACAGCCCTTTCGGCATCACCGAGATTTGCTGCTTGATGATCTCGTCGATTTCGCCGCGCGGAATCACCACTTCATCGATCCGCTGAGTCGGCGTCGGAACGAGCATCGTGACCGCTTCGTCTGACTCTTTGATGATCCGTCCGGTCGTCACTTTTCCCGAATCAAGCAGCACAGAAAACGCGTCGTATCCTTTTCGGATTTTCTTGCTGGGCTCGTTCACGGCCTCGAAGAACTCGACCCGAGTCAGTGGCTTGTCGTTCTCCGGCTTCGACAGATCCGGCCCCAATGACGCAGTTTTTCCGTCGACCGCATGACACGCCGCGCATCCTCGTTGAGCAAACAGCGCGCGGCCGCGACGGTGATTTCCGGTTGAATCATTTGTCTCTTGACCAGCCGCTGGCGAGCACAACGAAGCGATGATCAGCACGGAGAAACAACGGTAGAGTCGAAATCGCATCGGAGACTTTCAGTCGCTGGCGGGAGATGAAGGGAGGATGATCTGGTGGGGAGAGGCATCATAAACGTGTCGAAAGGCCGAATTCGACCGTACGGATGCGGCTACAGCAGCTCGCGAATTGGCTCGCCGTGTTCGACGAGGTAGCGTGGGCGGCCGGCTCGATCAGGGATCGCCGTGTTACGAGCGTCTATGCCCAGATGATGATACACCGTTGCGGTGACGTCTTCAGGGCTGAGCGGACGCTCGGCGACGTAGGCACCTTGCGCGTCGGATGAACCAATCGTCTGGCCCATGCGGAAAGAGCCGCCGCTCATCATCACGCTGAATGTGTGGCCCCAGTGATCGCGGCCGCCAGCGTCGTTCATCTTTGGAGTGCGGCCGAATTCGCCCATCGCCACGACAAGCGTTTTTTCGAACAGGCCGCGTTCAACAAGGTCACGGATCAGCGCCGCGATGGCCCGGTCGACCGGTGGGATGAGTTGCTTTGCTCCCTTTTCGGTGGGAAGCCGGTTGGCCGTCCCGTGATGATCCCACGGCTGAGTGTTGACCGTCACAAACGTGACGCCTCGTTCGACAAGCCGGCGGGCCAGCAACGCGCTCTGTCCGAAAGTGTGCCTGCCATAGTCGTCGCGCAGGGCGTCCGGTTCCTGAGTCATGTCGTAGGCTTCCCGCACGACCGAGCCGGTCAGCAGATTGAATGCCGACTGTTGCTGGTCGCTCATGTCGTCCATCCCGCCGTCAGCTCGGCGACGATAATGGTCGATCGACTTCAAAAGAGAGCGGCGATCATTCAACCGATCGAACGTCAGCTCGGGCCGTAGCGAGAGATCGGCAACGCCGAAGATTTCTCCGTTCGGATCGGAGTTCGTCACCAGCGGGTTGTGTGCTCCACCGAGGTACGTCGCGTAGTGAAAGAGATTGTCCGTGCCGCCCAATAAATGTGGAGCGGCCGAGTACGCGGGCATGCCTGGTCGCCGAGCGCCGCACAACGCAGACGCGACCGACCCCATCGATGGTCGACGCTGAATTTTGTTATCGGGCTTGTTGAAGTCCGGTCCTTCGAAACCGGTCAGCATCCAGTGATTGCCCTTCGTGTGATCTCCCGACTGATGCCGCACGGTTCTCAAGACGGAAATTCGATCGGCAATCTTCGCCTGCTCGGGCAGCATCTCGCTGAACTGAATTCCGCTGACGTTGGTCGAGATGGCTCCGAACGGACCACGGTACTGACTGACCGCCTTCGGTTTTGGATCCCACGTTTCATGATGACCCGGTCCGCCGCTCATCCAGATCAGAATTACGCTGGTGTCAGCTGCTGATTCGTTTGAAGAGTTCACCTGCGCGGCGTCGCTCTTCAGAGACATCATCTGCGCCAGCGACAAGCCACCGACTCCAAGCACGCCCGCTTCAACAAAGCTGCGTCTCGTCAAATCATGGCTGCCAGAAGTTGTGCCGCCTGCCACTCGAAACATCGACCGATACCCTGCTGCTGGTTGTTCGTGAGCGCTTACCACTCGTCTCGTTCTACGGTGCGACCAGATTAGCACGACTTGCCGAATCAAGCGATCACAGAAGAGCGGCTGGTATCACTACCTCAGAATTCTGTAACTGCACTCCTTCCTGCATGCCGATGTTGAATCCGTCGACCCAAACTTGCGACAATGGCAGTCTCGTTTCCCCGCCCAGAATGATCTCTCCGATCGCACAGCCTTCCCTGCCTTCCCGCCGCGTTCAGGATCAGTGTCATGCCGCAACAAACAACGCTCTGCCCCGGTCCACAATCGCGTCGCAGCTTTCTTCAGGCCGGTTTTCTGGCGCTCGGCGGGCTTGGACTTAGTGACGTACTTCGTCTGCGAGCCGCGGCGAAGAACGAAACCGGACAGGATACATCCATTATTCTGATCTGGTTGCAGGGCGGTCCCAGCCACATGGAGACCTACGATTTAAAGCCCGACGCTCCACTTGATTACCGCGGAGAAATGCTGCCGATCAACTCGAACGTGCCGGGTATGGACGTCTGCGAGTTGTTGCCGCTGCACGCGAAAGTCGCCGACAAGTTCACGATCATCCGCTCGATTTCGCACGGCTTCGCCAATCACGCTGGCGGAGCGGGACGGTTCCTTTCCGGCCGCGACCCTTTGCGACCACTCGATCCAATCTCGCAGTTCCCGACGATCGGCACGGTCGTCAGCCGCATGAAAAAGTCACACGACATTGGTGTCCCGAATTACGTCGGCAGCGCCAACCGCGTCTACGGTGGCGGCAGTTCGTACCTGGGCGAATCGGAACTTCCATTTGTCGTCGGACGAGATCCCAACGCCGACAATTTCTCCGTTCCGAATCTGGCCATGTCAGGCAGCCTGAAAGATCGGCTGGATGATCGCGTCGCTCTGCTGAAATCTTTCGACGGAATGCAGCGCGACATTGACCGCACCGGCTCACTGGCATCGATCGATGAGTTTAACGGCCGGGCAATCAGCCTTCTCACAAGCGACCGCGCGAAGCAGGCCTTTGACATCTCAAGCGAAGATCCGAAGACACGTGAGAAATACGGTCGTCATAAGTGGGGACAGCGAGCGTTGCTGGCTCGTCGACTCGTCGAAGCCGGCGTCACGTTCGTCACGATGCAGATGCAGAATCCTCAGGTTCCAAACGCCATCGGAAACTGGGACATCCACGCCGTCAACGGACATCTGTTTGACGATGCGAAAGCCAGGCTGCCGATTTTCGACCGCGCCATCGCCGCACTGGTCGATGATCTCTACCAGCGAGGTCTGGATAAAAAAGTCATGCTCGTAGTCACTGGCGAGTTTGGTCGCACGCCTCGGGTCAACCCGCAGAAAGGGACGCGTTCCGGAGTCATCCAGCCAGGTCGTGATCACTGGCCGGGATCGATGTCGGTACTGGTCTCGGGCGGTGGCATGCGGATGGGGCAAGTCATTGGGGCGACGACTTCCAACGGAGCTTACGCCAAGGACAACAAGCTGGACCCCAACGATCTGCTGGCCACGATGTATCGACACCTGGGAGTTGACTACCGAGCGGAATTCATCGACGCCGCCGGTCGGCCAATGCCCATTCTTCCTTTCGGAAAACCGATTGCTGAACTGAGTGTATAAATACAGTCAGGTTCAAACGGACCAGATTTCAAAATGAGATCAAGCCAGAGAGAACACAGAGTTCACAGAGAAAACTTAGAAGAACAACTCCGTGGCCTCTGTGCTCTCTATGGCTAATACTGCCTGATCATGGATAGATAACATGCTCGAAGTGCTGACCAATCGTCATCGACTTTGCGACGTGATCACCCGCCGTCATTTCATGCGTGCCGGATTTCTGGGTATCGGGGGACTGACGCTGGCCGACTATCTGCGTCTGCAATCTCAGGCCGCTCCGACTTCAGAATATCGAAGGTCGCCATCTCCGAAGTCAGTAATTCTGCTCTGGCAGAACGGAGGACCAAGTCATCTCGAAACGTACGATTTAAAACCAAACGCGACGAGAGACATTCGCGGTCCGTTTTCACCGATCCACACGAACGTCCCCGGATTGGATATCTGCGAACTGCTGCCGATGCACGCGAAGATCGCCGACAAGTTCTCTTTGATCCGATCGTGCTCCCATAACCACGCCGGCCACAACGACGGCATCCCGGTCATGATGAGCGGCTACCCGGACTGGGATGAGTCGAAACATGAATCCGTTCATCCGGAACTCGGAGCCGTCGTCAGCCGAGTCTTCGGTCAGTGCCACGGTGGCATGCCCGTCGCCTGCGGAATGGGAGCGACGCATTACAGCTACGTGCCGACGACCGCCACCGGCTATTGGAGCGATGTCTTTCGCCCACCAACCGTCAGCGAAGCAGGTCTTAAGAACGCGAAAGCAACGATCGACGGCCAGCGACTGTCCAATCGAAAAGAACTACTGACGACTGTCGACCGACTCCGAGGCGACTTGGACGGCGGCGTGATGGAATCGCTCGACGGTTTCAATCAGCAGGCCTTTGAGATCCTGACGACCGACCGCGCCCGCATGGCCTTTGATCTTTCTCAGGAAAAAGAATCAACCCGCAAACGTTACGGCGAAGGCTGGGCTCAGCAGGCGTTGCTTGCTCGACGGCTTGTCCAGGCCGGAGTGAACCTGGTCACCGTCAGCATTCCCGGCGGCAAAGAGGTCTACAACTGGGACGACCACGCGGTGAACGGCGACCTGCCAACTGCAATGCGCGAACGTCTGCCGGGCGTCGACCAGGGAGTGTCCGCCCTCATCGAGGACATCTACGAACGCGGCCTCGATGAAGATGTCATGGTCATCGTGACGGGCGAATTCGGTCGTACTCCCCGAGGCAACGAACGTCCGGGAAGCCGTGACGGAAAGATCAACTGGGGCCGCGATCACTGGCCGCACGCCATGTCGATTCTGGTCTCCGGCGGCGGGACACGTACGGGACAGGTCATTGGTGCGACCAACTCAAAAGGCGAGCACCCGATCAAGCGTGAGCTGACTCCGCAGAACTTCCGCTCGATGATTCTGCACCACCTTGGCATCGACTACCGCCAGACCTTCAACGATCAGGCCGGCCGGCCGATCCACATTTCCTACGGCGACCACATTCCGGAACTCGCTTGATTGAGTTCCTGCTTTGAATTGCCAACCTCTATTTCACTGGCCGCTCAACGCTACCGGTTCAAAACGGCGGCGGATGAGATAGGCGGCGGCGATCCATAGAACCGACGCAGCACCCAGCATGAATCCGGCCCCGCTCCCTTTCAGGCACAGCCACCAGATCATTCCAATAGCAAACCAGCACCATTCAGGACGTTGCGCAATCTTGTCTCCTGTCTCCAGTCCGAGAAGAACTATGAAGGCGGGGATTGCGATAATCGCAATAAGTATGCTGCTCAGGATTCGGTCCACCTGGGTGTCAACGACCCAGAATTCCACCCGGGCTTCACCGTCCCTTTCAATCACCATTTCGCTGCTGTCGGTGTTTTGGATTTCGGTTTGGTCTGAGAAAAGAAGATTTGCGGCGGCTTCCGAAATTGGCCGATCTTCGCGCAGCTGATTGGGGTCACGATCGGCCAGCATGATTGATTCAACGATCTGCAGCGCGACTTCGAAACCTCCCGAAGGGAGCGAATTTCGATTCACCGCCCCGCGCCACTGGTTGGAAATTTTCACGGCGTCGTCACTGGTCTGGTCTCGAAGTTTGGTTGTCGAAATCAGTCGGATCCTGCGGGTTGGCGTTGCGACAACAAAGGACCGAACTGTGCCAACATCAATCAGTCGCGGTATCGGCGTTGTTCGTCGTTGAATTTTCATTGCCTGCGAGTCTCGCTCCGTGTTCCATAGCAGCTCGACAGCGTGTACTGGCCCATTCTGAATGAATGGCAATCGGAATGTGCCATCAACGGACGGGTGAATGTCTGCGACTTGTCCGTCGATTCGGGCAGATATCAGGGTAAGTCTTTCTGGCCAGTGCAGTGTCACCTGACGGCGATCAGTCTGGAGCAGGATGTTTGTTTTCGCCACACCGTTTTGCCGAACACCGGGGCGGATTGAATGAACAACCAGCGTCGGCAGTCCATCTAAAATCAGTGAAGAAGCAGTTGGCGACACTTTGGTTGAGTTCTGCCATACCACGAGCTTTGCAGTTCCGTCTGAAAGTCCTGGTGCGAACTCTCGCATTGTTTGTAACTGGAGATCACTTGGAGCATCGTTCGGGAGCAGTTCCCATTCATCCATTCCCTGAGAAAGAGTTACCACTGCGTGCTGCTGCTCGACCGCGCTGACTGTCGGCGGCAACAGACGAATCGATTGGCCTGTCGGTGGTCGGAACCTTGCCGTCAATTCAATTTGAACGTGTCGCGGAATCGGTCGAGGAAGCTGGACGTCGATCGTTCGCTGGTCGTTCGCAACTTTCAGGGATGTACCGGGACCGTTGCTGCCTGGCGTCACTGCGAGTTCCCCGGTTGCTGCCCATTCAGGTAATTCGATCTGCAGATTCCGCTGGGAGATCTCATGAAGATGGATCGTGGCTGAAACGAAACATTCTCCGGCTGCGTCCGCCGTCACGTCGGCCACAATCCACGCGATTGGAGTGGTGGTAATCTGCTCGATCCGGGCTTCTGCATTCTGTTTCGAGCGGATGCGAAAACGTCCGACGAATTCGTCTGCAGTCAGGTTCGTTGCCGTAACTGCTGGACCATCGGTGAGCGGCTCTGGCCCGTTAATCACAACCTGAAGTTCATTTGACCGGTAGACCAGAAGTGTGGATTCTGCATTCTCACCGACCGTGGCTTTAAGGAATGGCAACTTCACGGCACCACTACCGGTAGTGATTGGTTGCTGGCCGGTGATCGTGATGTTCTGCACGCCGGACCGCCGATCTCGAAGATGCAAAGTCAGCTTACCGTTTACATGGTTCCAATGACTCAGTCGGTCAACGTCGTCTTCGAGGACGTTTACCGAGTCAATGCGGAACGCCTGGTCCAGCAGAAATTCGTGAGCGAATGCCGGTACGACTGCGGTATCAACTTCAGCCGAAACCTTCCAATGAATTGCTGATGGACGAATTCGGGCGATCTGGCTAACGCGTGTTGTCCTCTGCGACTGCGACGGAACAAGAGCAGGGTTTACTACTGGCGATTCCGAAACTCGTAATGCCGCTAACGGAATTCGCGGGCGGTCATTCTCTGGCCACATCTCGACGAAATCACTGCCAGAGATGCCAGACGTTGACGCGAGTTTCTGCACCAGTGGAGAGAACTGGAAGCCAGCCTCTGGTGTAAGCCCGGCAACGTGAGATGTAACGGTCAGTGGGACATTGATCTGATCGGGAACAACGGGAGTGGCCCAGACAACTGCTGAATCGTTCGTCGATTCATGCTGCATCTGCCGCCATCGAAATTCGAAATCGAATGATTCAGTCATTGGCGGGTCAAATTCACACGTGAGAATCATTTTTCCTTCATGGTGACGCAATGACTTGTCAACAAGGCTTCGTGTACGAAATTGATTGAGGTCGACCTGGCATAGCCCGGGCAGCTTCCACTCGATGTATCGCACGTTCTGACCATCAACGATGTATCTCGCGTGAGTTCGGTGTTCCATCCAGTTTGGATGAACATCGATCGACGACCGCAATTCGACAGTAGGCTGTTCGGATGACGCTCGGGTGAGCGATGTTTCGGTAACCGTTTGACTCCAACTGATCGCCAACTCGTTCGTCGGTCCGAGGACAAAGTCGGTCGTTCCATTTGTTGTTAATTCTCTAGCCGTTTGTGACTGGCTGGAGAAACAGATTTGAGGCCTCTGACTGAATAAAACTGACACACGTGAATTGGAAATTGCGGGAATCGGGAGAGAGATTCGAGAGACGTTTTGTGAGCGTTGAGTCAACGGACGCAAGCCCAGTTCAATTCTGAATTCACGCCAATGATTGACCGGCTCGGCGATGGGAGGCGGAACTGGCGTTTCACCTGGTCCCACCGACATTGCCTCTTGCAACGCATGAGGCAGCGGGACGCGGAGCCGTGAACCGTCAGCGTTCGGCAATACGCCCACAGGTCTGCCGTTTACCGAACACTCTGTCTGTCCGGCAAGGAACCTCGCAGGAATCGGAATCTCAATTTCACTGCCGTCATCACGGTGCGCCGCCACAATGATCACTGCAGCGATATCGGCGCGGCCTGACTCTGCAACCTGAATCGTCCATTCGCTTTCGGTCATGATGAATTCGGGGGTGTCATCTTTATCAATTGTCGCAGAATCCGTCAGGATCTGGAGATCAGAGCTTCGAACGTAGACATACGACGGTCCGTCGTTGGCTTGAAACGGGTTTTCGTCGTACGGCACCAGAACATCGATCTCAATTGGTTGTTCCGAAGTGATCGGTTGCGCGAATGCCGAACCAGCCAGTGCTGATGCCGTCAGGATGGCCGAACCAGTCACAATGCGTCGCGTTATCGTCGACGCCATGCTGACTTCAGCGACGTCTGATTTGGTGCGTTTCACCGGTCGTACGAAGCTTCTTGGAACAAGCGTCGCCAGAATGCTGCCCAGCGCGCAGCCTCCAACGAGTTCAGCATAGGCACCTGGCACGAGGGCGACCGAAGCGACGCACCCGCTTAGCCAAACCAGAGCGAATCGGCTGCGATGTGGTGCGGCCACGGTGCGCAACAGGACACCAACGAGCAAACTTAACGTCAGGACGAACCACGAAAGAGCGTACAGCCTGGTACGGTCACAGACATGAACAGTCAGTGAATCGGGGAGCCCGGCAGCGGAAGCCGAAAACGTCTTCCAATCGTTTGACGTCGATGCCGGTGCAATTGAAACCGGAGTGCCACGCCCCTTTAGAAATCGTATCCAGGCTTCAAGGCCAACAGGGTTAAAGATGTTCGAAGAAGTATTTCGAGCGAGCGGGCCGAAGCACCAGCTCAACCAGTTTCCGGGGCGAGGTTCATCGTCCGGAGTCAGCTCCGAAGCAAACGACACGACTGAGAATTGATCGCGAAGCCGAATCTTCCAGTCGAATTGAACGACTGTGACATCGGTCACCGGAATGTGGCTGCGATACGTTTCTCGCAGATAGACATCCTGTGAAGGCAACGTGTACTCAACCGACAATTCGTCGCTTGCGTTGACGATCGTGAGTGGAATGATCCAATCGACTCCGTCACGAACCGGTGCGATTTTTTGCCCTCGCCACATGACAGCGAGCAGTTCAGACTTCTCCGGCATGCGAAATCGAAATGGAGATGCTTCTGATGAATAGTGAAATCTCCAGGTAAATCGATGTAGATCGCGACTGACCGCTCCGGGCGATAACTGTGAATCGAACTCGGCGCTTACGATTACACGTTGAGTCGCCATCTGCGTCTGGTGCTGCGTTCCTGAGGCCAGGTTCACCTTTTCAACTTCATGGGGGAGAAGCGTCGTCGCTCGCTCATCCTGCTCGTTGTCGTCATTTTCGTAGCGGTGTTGGTTCGTCGGGATGATCGCGTCTGGTTGATCAGGCGATGACGCAACAGGGGGAAACATATCGCCTGGAAAATGCAGCATCGCTTTTTCAATTTGATCTCTCGACATCCAATTGTCGACCGTCCAAACGGTCTGTGGCACTTCGCCGAAGACAGCAATCAGGTCTCGCCAGGCTGAATCTGTAAAGACCTCTGGATTTTCGTAGCGTCGGTAGTTGTCGGAGATGAGCTGCACTTCTTGTGGGTCTTCACAGCCGACCACGCCGAATGCGATGGAGACTGTTCTCGCGGCCTCCGGCAGAATCACCGGCACGTGAAGTTCGGACTGACGGCTACGATCTGCACGCTGTCCGATAATTCGCAGTTTTAATGGTTCCCTGACACTTAACCCGTCGGCAAGATCGATGGTGAGACGCTGAAAACTCCCAGGCTGTCGATTGATGTTCCAGGAAACGTCCTCAGCTGAGAAAGCTGTTGTTCCAGACGGTGCCACCGGGACCACGGCAGTCACCTCCCATTCGGATGGGACTAACCAGGTAGATTCGAACATACCTCGAGCCTGTGACGTCAACTCCAGCAGAATATCGAGTTCCTGTGGCGTTGTTCCGACATTGAGCAATGAATATTCGCGGACAGAAAGGGTTTGCAAAGAATTCCTGCCGGAGTTCTGAATCTGCAGATCGAGAAATGCTCGGGCTGCATATTGCTCATAGCCAAATTCATGCCTGTCGTCGTCCACCGATGTGGCCGTTTGACGGAGCCCGCCGGACGAATATGTCGCCACCTGAAACGGTGATTCAATAGCAACACTGAATGGACTGGCGTTTCCCCCGAGTAGAACCGCCTTGTCCGGCCGTGGTGGTTCTATCTTGAGATGAATGAGGCTAGAGCCTGTTAACGGGACGGATTGCCTGCCGCGGATTGTGACTCGTGACAGGTCTTCATCAGCGATCCCTGCCAGATTGATGCGTAACGCGTGCCACTTGTCTGAACGTGGTCCGGTGTCACGCCACGAGAATGCTCGGCCAAGTTCGTCCTCGATAGACGACACAATCAAAGCAGGAGGAATCGCGATTGTAATTTCATCGTTGTCGGTCGACATCGAGTCAAAGCTGAATTCGAAAGACTGCTCAAGCACTTCTGACTGCAGCTGGCATCGCGAATTCAGCCGATACGAGCCGATGCCTCGCCCGCGGCTATCATCGCCATTCGGCTGCTGAACTCGGATCCTGCAGACGTTTGCATGACCGAGTTGCACTCTCCATGCCACTAACGACGCTCTATCGCGACTTTGTTCCTGGGGCCGGTGGTCAACTTTGTCCAGTTCGACGATTCCCGTATTTGACGTCACCTTCCATCCGGGAGGCACCAACAAACGAAACGATGTCACGACGGATTGTGGAACTTTGAAATCGAAGTCGTAGCCCGTCAGTCGCTGCCGGCCCTCAAGGAGCCAGTCGAATCTAAGTTCATGGGAAGTTTCGGAGGTCACCAGCCGTTGAACGTTGTCGAGGCCCGTCCCAAGAATGGCAGATTGCTCAGCGTCGTCGTTAACCCAACGAGCGTTTGACAACGCCAGGTTACAAGGTTCAAACGGCGTGACTTCTGCTTTCTGGCGGACTCGAAGGAGTGTCGCCGTGCCCTGCTCGAATTGTGCGGTCTTTACGTTGAAGCTCGCCTCATAAAGAGCTGAGGTAAAAGGAAAGCGGTCGACTTCGCTGGACGAAGCCGTGACAGATTTCATCAGCATGTCGAGTTGCTGAGGACGAACCGGTACCCAATCACCTGGCGGCCAGAGTTCGGGGTGCTTGCCGGGAACAAACATCCGTTTGGCGTGCACGGCGGTCGGTTCGCCGCATGATCCAACCGAGTCGAAAACGAATGCTTGAAGCAGGACAATGCCCAGGACGACGACTGCTGTGAGCAATCGCGTCTTCCTGGCGTGATTCAGTCGCTGCCGACATTCGTGTAGCACCGGGGGAGTCCGCCTTTTCTTGACGCCGTCTTTGATGGTTCGAATGATGCTCGTCCTGCTTCCCGTTGGCATCACAACAATGAGAAGCGTCAGGCAGGTCGCTCACTTCGCTCGTTCGATTCGTCATGGATGATCTCTTCGCGAGAAGAACCAGGAACGAGAAAATCACTGGGAGACGAAAACGTCACCAACGAAGCTCGCTGTCGCCGTTTGACTCGCGATTCGATTACCGATGCAACAGACGCAAGAACCAGTCCGAAAACTGCTGGCTGCAGAAGAAGCTGTACGGCCTCAAGGTGCCAGAGCCCGGCGAGTGAAAGGCCAAATCCAACGACGAGGATGGTCAATACATGTCGGGTCGCCGGAATTCGAAGTAGTGCAAGGCCGAACGCGAGGGCCAACCCAGCACCTGCCAGGATGACTGCAGGCTGGCTCATGGATTGAATTTGAATTTCCCGTTGATGACCAAAAGCGCTGAAGAGGTAGCTGTTTCCGTATGCCGGACCGGCCAATGGAGCAAAACGCAACTCCTTCAGTTGACTACGCAGCTCAGTCGCCAGTTCGAGCTCAGCATCCGCGAGCAACCACTCGCTAAGAGAAACGCTTCCACCGATCGGCCGCCGACTCCATGCGAAACCTTGCCGCTGCCAGGAGAATGCTGGCGTGTAATTGCCTGGGTAAACCAGCAAATGTTGATCGACCGGAAGTATCACTTCCCACAAGGAATCGGCGAGCCAGACATCGTCTGCAAAACTCGGCGCCGTGGCTGAGAGTTCGTTGATACTGGAAAATCTACCAGCCCGATTTACGTCAAACTCAAAAGTCAGACTGTGTTGCTGACGACGCATCTGCTCGTCGAGAAGAAGCCGGACTTCGATCAAGTCCTCGTCTTTCGACGAGATCAACAGGTTTTCTGCGGTTGCCGGTTTGTCATCCCACCAGACCTTCAGAGATGAGCGGTCGGTCTCAGCTGGTAAGGAAACCGTTAGAAACGAGATATCGCCGTCGATCAGAGAGACGCACGTCGTTCTGACTGATCCACCATTCTGAAAACGAGTCCTGATCAAAGATCGGCGTACGACAAAGTTCTGAGTTGCTCGTTCGGGTGCGGCTTCCAGAGTCACGCCAACATTTCTGTGCATTCCTGAAGCCACCCACGTTGGAGCATTATTCAAGGTCAACTCCTGGGCCCATTGTTCTCCGCTGACCAGGACGCCCACGTTGCCTGGCGATCGAAGCTCAACTCGTGTGGTCTCGCCCGAAAGATCGGCCGGCTGCAGCAAGGGTACGTTGGCTCGGCCAATCCCTGACTCAAGAAACGCTGGATCAACAGGAACAGAGTACGTGCAGATGACTTCAAACTGACCAAGGATTGGTTGTGGCAGGTTGACTCTGATTTGCCGAACGCCGTCGATTTCCAATCCACCGACTTCTGCGGTGAGGGCTGTCGAAATTCCATCATTACCTGCCAGCCGAAACTCTTCGGGTGTCACTGAACCCGGAACAAGAATTCGAAGGCGGTCAAGCTCTTGATAGGTGACTGAATAATGAAGACGCTGCTCAACGTTGATCAGATCCTCGGACAACGTGAGTGTGGCATGTGACGAAGCCGTTACGGCCTGAGCATGAGTCGTCACTGTCGCTCGAAATTCGAGGTCAGACGATGTGCTCTCCAGTTGCCGTGGCACCTGATTCAATGGTCCGTCAGCATTCGTTGTGGTCGCACTTTCTGAATCACTCGAAATAAATCGGATGGCGGTATTACCTGCTCCTTCCAAAGTGCTCTCGACGTTACTCGCATTGAACAAGGTTAGCTGCGATATCGGTCGGGATTCGGAGTCAGCCACGGGCATAGATATCAGGAATGGTTCTTCACCAAGTGGGACAGGACGACGTGCTTGAAGTCTGACAGCGATTGGCCCATGAGTTCGATTCAACGGTTCAATAAACTCTAACCGGATCTCCTCGTCTTCAGCTTGAGTGTCCGACGCGTCGGAGTCGTCTGTAGAGTGCCTCGCGATGTGGACTCGGTCTGCTGGTTCGATGACCTCAATCTGTTCCCATTTCTGCGACGCAAGCCCTGGCCATCGAAGCTGAATGTGATCCAGCGAGCCTCGATACACAATGATTTCATATCGTGCTTCTAAATCCGCAGAAGCCTCACGGAACGTCAATTCGTATGCAGGATTCACTCGATAGTTTGCTTCGATTTTTTCAATTTGAAACTGCACGCGGGAGTTTTGGTCTGTGAGGCGATAGGCCTGCTGGAATCTGGCTTGAGGATCAAGCTGAGATTCCACTCGTTTTCGAAACAACGAGGTCGCGATCCGTTGCACCTGCTGTGGACGCAGTGCCATTTCACTCAAACGGAATCCTTCGGCAACTCGGAGGCCGAAGAGTGTTTCCTCCCGCGTCGCGTTTTCAACGGTGAATCCACTAATCGAGAACGACTTCGTGTCCGCCTTCACTTCCGACGATATCAGCCACTTCAATTTCAATGGGCCGGCAGTGCTTTCCTGAAGTGAAATCACGACAGGGTTCGTTTGCAGATCAGACGTTTCAATTGAATCATGCGACGAACTGCTCACTGAGAGGACGTTGCTCCCTCGCGGTACGTTGATCTTTACTGAATCGAAGCTGACGCCTGATGAAAGGATTGTTTGAACGGCCTCGATCGCGACTCCGTCTTCACCAGCGTCAGCAGACAACAATGTTTCGACTTGAAACGACGTCTCTTTGGCAGGCTGCGTCTCGACCACCTGCCACGGTAAATCAAGGGCGGCGCCCAGGCCATGGGCAATCAACGCTGAACGCGCATCGGGCAGAGCTTCAACCGCGATGTCGGCGAGCTGGTCAGGTCGGACAGCAATTGCATCGCCGGGGACGACGAGTCGTAATGAACTTTGAGCTGTGCCTGGCAATGAAAGTTGCACTCGGTAGGACTTGCCGGATTTTCGAACCGGTACCGAAATCTGAAGATCAATCCTGTGTTGGCCAGTTCCAGAGATGCGGCACTTCAGGCCGGTTCCGCGATTCGTTGGCAGGAACTCAACATTGCCAGTTTGTGTTTGGCGGTGCTCCAGCAGCGTTGCTTCGTTCAGCCGAAGTGGTACGTCGACGCGGTTGATCCCGTCTCGAACGAACACTTCGATTGACGCGTCGAGTCTTGCTGTGGTTCGTGCAGCGTTTACATCACCGGTCAACGTTACCGCGGCGACGTAATAGCCAGGTCCTTCGTCATTCGTACCTCGCAGTAGCAGCTCGCGCCACTTGAGGTACTCACCAATCTGACCTCCTGCCGTCAATCTGACGACTTCGCCATTCTCATCAACGAAGATGACGTGCTCATTCGCTTTTGGCGGATCTGTCAGACGGGCTTCTGCTGGTGAAGCATCGCTCTTGCTGGTCGACGATGGCGAAGCGGCCGAGTCCGGCAAAGATTTCTGAGCATCGACCGGGCCCGCCGCTGAAATCACGACAGCAACGGCCACAGCGAAGTAAGCGGACCACTGCCACGCGAAACTCAGCAGCACGACGCGTGAACTCGCCGCCGACGATCGAGGGACCTTCGGTGCAGGTGGTTGGCTGTGCGCAGAGATGTTCTCAGTCACCATCATGACGCGACGATTTGCTACTCCCACGATACTCAACGGTCGAGCAATAGCCTGCCCGAAGAGTTCATACAGAAGCCTCAAGAATAAGACCGGACGGCGTACTGACTACGATCAGCTAGTTGCCAGGGTCTTCAAAGACAGGAACGCAGGAAGACGGGAGTTTGACAATCCAGACGTCGTCATAATACGTCGACTTTCAGCGTATCGGTAGGAGCAATCAACTCGCTCATCAGAGTTGACGGCACGACATGTTCGCTACGTCAGATGCTCTGTTCAGGTTCCACCGATCAGCCAGCCTCTAACCTGTGACCACGTGTGTCACGTCGTGAGGGTTTGCTCATTGACGCGGCCAAAGATTCACGCAGAACCACGATCCCGTTTCCGCTGACAAGTCATGATATGTCAGAAAACCTCAACTGGCAGGAGTCGCAGAAAGTCTCGTTTTTAGCCCAACGTTCACGATGGTTCGAACAGGCATAATCGACCGCGGGCGCTTCTTCTGATCACCTGTCGAGAGCCCGGAGTAATTGATGACACGTTTCTCAATGTTGTGTCTCGGCGGTGGGTTGCCCCATCTCGATTAGTTCCTGTCCAGGAACTGGATTGCCGGTGGGGAGACCGTCCCCAGCATTTCGAATGGCGCCGACCGGAGATCCAACCGACAGATTTCGGAATCGCTATTTGACTCCGAGTGCCGCCCTTGTTCGGCTTACTAATCGCAAGCGGGTGACCAGCACAGGATCGGATTGCGTGCGGCCTGGACGTCGTTGGGGCGCGAGACTGGCGTCGAGTGCGGCGCGGTGTGCAGTAACTCTGGATCTTCAGCGATGATCTTTTCGATCGTTTCGGCGAAAGCGTCGAGCGTTGCTTTTGACTCGGTTTCGGTCGGTTCGACCATGATCGCTTCAGGGACGACCAGCGGGAAATAGACGGTCGGTGCGTGGAAACCGTAGTCGAGTAAACGCTTGGCAATATCCATTGCTGAGATGCCGAGTTCCTTCTGCAGATGCTGAGCAGAAGCGACGAACTCGTGCATGCACCGTTCGCCGTTTGGAACCGGCAGAATGTGCTTCAGCTTTTCCTTGAGATAGTTCGCGTTGAGAACGGCGTGTTCTGACAACTCTTTCAAACCGTCGCCGCCGAGCGTACGCAGGTAGAAGTATCCTCGGAGTAGAATCCCGACGTTGCCGAAGAACGAACGAACTCGGCCGATTGATTTCGCCGGTGTCTGCAGTTTGTACTGTCCGGATTCTTCATCGAGAGCAACGATCGGTCCCGGTAGATAATCTGCAAGAAAGTCTCTTACTGCGATTGGTCCAGCCCCCGGTCCGCCGGCTCCGTGAGGACCGGTGAATGTTTTGTGCACGTTGTAGTGCATCATGTCGCCGCCGAAGTCTCCCGGCCGGGTGATGCCCAGGATGGCGTTCATGTTGGCACCGTCGATGTACACCAGGCCGCCGACGTCGTGCAGCAATTTGCTGATCTTGTGGATCTCTGGCTCGAACAATCCGAGCGTGTTCGGATTGGTGATCATGAACACGGCCGTCTGATCGTCGAGATGCTTTTTCAGTTCTTCGAGGTCGACGAAACCGTTTTTTCCGGCCCCGAGTTGAATGCAGTCAAATCCTGCCAGCGCGGCGCTGGCTGGATTTGTCCCGTGTGCGCTGTTCGGAAAAATGACCTTCGTGCGGTTTTCGCCTTTGTCCTTGAAATACGCCGAAGCAACCAGCAAAGCCGCCAGCTCTCCCTGTGCGCCGGCTGCGGGCTGCAAAGAGACGGCCGGTAACCCAGCAATCTCGCCGAGCATCTGCTGCATTTCGAACTGAATCTGCAACATCCCTTGCAGACTTTCTTCCGATTGCCACGGGTGCAGATCGACGAGGCCCGGCACGGAAGCCAGTCGTTCGTGTCGCTTCGGGTTGTACTTCATCGTGCAGCTACCCAGCGGGTAGAAATGCGTGTCGACCGACATGTTCAGTGTCGACAGATTGGTGAAGTGCCGAATGACGTCGGGCTCGTTCACTTCCGGCAGCGGTAACGGTGTGTCGCTGAGAAACTCAGCAGGGATGCACGCTGTTGACGAGAATTCCGGGCAATCCGATTCCGGGTATTCGGCGCCGCAGCGTCCCGGCACGGACAGGTCAAAGAGGGGTTGCGTCGCCTGTTCGTTTCTCATGTTGTTTCCTGAGCTGAGCTTCGTGCTGAACGCAGAGTGGGATCATGTGGTGCTCCGACCGAGCTTTCACACGCTGCCGCTGCCTGCTGACTGTCGGCCGACTCTCTGCCGGTCGCGTCGCCAATTGCGTCACCAGTCGGCGTTGCAATCGCTTTTGCCAGAGCGTCGATCTCTTCGCGCGATCGACATTCCGTAACAGCGACGAGGAGTCGATCTTCGGACTCGCTGTTCGAGACACGTCGCAAAGCCGGGCCGATATCAAAGCCGGCTGCCTTCGCTCGTTGGATGACCGTTTCAGCACCGTCGCGGCACTGGAGTGTGAACTCTTTGAAGAACGGCTGCTCGAATGCGAGTTCAATCCCGTCCTGCGCGGTCAGTTTCTGAGCTGCATAGTGAGCCTTGCTGCACGACAACTCCGCCACCTGTCGCATTCCGGCCGGGCCGAGCAACGACATAAAGACCGTCGCTCGGATGGCGATCAAACCCTGATTCGTGCAGATGTTGCTGGTCGCCTTTTCGCGACGAATGTGCTGCTCGCGAGCCTGCAGGTTGAGCACGAAGCACCGTTCGCCATTTCGGTCGGTCGTCTGTCCGATCAACCTGCCGGGCATCTGGCGAACGTACTTCTGCTTGCAGGCAAGGATACCGAGAAACGGTCCGCCGTACTGCATCGGAGTTCCCAGCGACTGTCCTTCTCCGACCGCGATGTCCGCACCGAGGTCGCCGGGACGTTTCAGAATTCCAAGGCTGATCGGATCGAACGAGACAATCGACAACGCTCCGCACGTATGAGCCATTGCCGAAATCTGCTCGACTTCTTCCAGGCATCCGTAAAAGTTTGGATGCTGAATGACGACGCAGGCAGTCTTGTCGTCGATGGCTTCTTCGACGGCAGCAGGAGCGACCGTGCCGCCGGGTGTCGGGACAACAACCAGTTCGCAGTCCATCCGGCCGAGGTAAGTTTCGACCACCTGGCGATATTCAGGATGGACAGATCCCAGCAGCACAATTCGGCCGTGCCGCTTCGTGCATCGCATCGCCATAAAGACGGCTTCGCTGACCGCCGTGCCGCCTTCGTAGAGGCTGGCGTTGGAGACGTCCATGCCGGTCAACTGGCAGATCAGCGTCTGATATTCGAAGAACGTCTGCAGACTGCCCTGGCTGGCTTCGGCCTGGTACGGCGTGTACGCGGTGTAGTACTCGCTGCGTCCCGCGATCGCGTCGACGGCCGACGGGATGAAGTGATCGTAAACTCCGCCGCCGAGGAAACACGGACGGTCGGACGGTCCAACGTTTCGTGAAGCGAGTTCACGGACCAGTTGTTCGAGCTCCAGCTCAGACAGCTTCGGCGGAATGTCGAGCGGCCGCTTGAGTTGGAGTGACTCTGGAACCTGGTCGAACAGCGTTTCGATCGAATCAACGCCGATCGTTTCGAGCATTTCCCGCTGCTCGTCGGGCGTGTTGAAGAGGTAGCTCAACAGAACCTCCGAAAGTGGCACCTGTCGGCGATGAGCCGATCGAAGTGCGGTCGCCAAGTGGGATGTGTTTGCAAAACTGCACGCGGAAATCAATTCCGCAGCCATCCTTGGCGGGAGGTCGTTGCGAGTGCCACTGGCTCAGCCAGTGCTACAAAAGCTGGATCGTCAAGATTGAGTCAGCACTGGCAGAGCCAGTGGCACACGAAGTGAGATCGCAGACCGCGTCAGTGATCTTCGTTCTGGCAATTCTGCTCGTAAGCGGCCCGGTCGAGAAGATTATCGAGATCGGACGGCGATCCCATTCTGATCTTCAGAATCCAGCCGGCGCCGAACGCGTCGTCGGACAAGAGATCGAGATTGTCGGAGATTTTTTCGTTGACCTCGACGATCTCGCCGCTGACCGGAGCGTACAGGTCGGAGACGGCTTTCACGCTCTCGACTTCGCCACAGTTGTCTCCAACGCTGAGCTGATCGCCCACGGCGGGAAGATCAACGTAGACCAGGTCCGTCAGTGCCTTCACGGCGAAATCGGTGATACCGATCGTGGCGATGTCGCCGTCGACGGCGACCCATTCGTGACTCTTTGCATATTTCAGCGAGGCAAGATCCATCAGGTGCTGCTCCGTGCACTTTCGCTGTCAATTGCCGAGGCGTCCGGAAGTCGGATTGAACATTCCATTTTCACTCGACGGTCATTCGCCATGACTTCAGGAGACAGGGTCTTTCTGAACGATTGGCGCATCGTGTTTGTCGGATTCGATTTTGGCGAGTTTCTCCAGCCGTCTGGCGTGTCGGCCACCTTCGAACTTGGTCTTCAGCCAGGTGGTCACGATTCGTTCCAACCCTTGATCGCTGATCAGATCGGCCGAGAGGCAAAGTACGTTGAGGTCGTTGTGCTGTCGACTCAGCGCGGCGGTGATGTCGTCGTGAATCGGCGCGGCGCGGACTCCGTCAAACTTGTTCGCGACAATGCTCATGCCGATGCCGGTTCCGCAAACGAGAATGCCACGGTCGGCTTCTGCAGACGAGACGGCTCCCGCCACTTTGGATGCGTAGTCCGGGTAGTCGACGCTTTCTTCACCATCGGCGCCGAAGTCGACGCCTTCAAAGCCCATGCCCTGAATGATGTCGAGAATTCTCGCGCGAACGCTGACTCCACGGTGGTCACTCGCAACAGCAATTTTCATCATTTCACCTGCGACACAAAGGCCGCGACTTCAGTTACTCAAAGCTGTCAGTTGAAATCTGACACGCCACTGTCGAAGGACTCCGCAGCAGCCAAGCGTTTTGAATGGACGCCCTGATTCAAGTTGGATCAGGTCAGCGGAAAGTCCGCCAGAATCTGTTTGAGATGAGTCTCGATCGCTTCTCGACAACGCTCATATTCATCCATCCCTCCTCCGATTGGATCGGGGACGTCGCCGCCGTCACTGGCCAGAACTCGGACTCGATCGGCCACTTCCGGCCGCTGAGACAGGATTGCCTGCCGGTGACTGCGAGTCATGGTGTAGACAAAATCAGCGTGATTCAGCAAGCGTTCGGTTAAAGGCTGGCTCTCGTGGGCATCCAGATTTGCTCCGCGTTCCGCCGCCAATGTGGCAGATTCCGGGCTCGCAGGAGCACCGTACGACGCAGCGATTCCGGCTGACGAAACAAAGTATCCATGATCCGGAAGTTCGTCCTGCTTGCAACCGATTCTCGTCGCAAGCATTTGTCGAAACAGGGCTTCCGCCATCGGGCTGCGGCAGGTATTGCCCGTACAGACAAACAGAATGACCTCAGCGGTCATGCGACGAACGCTCTGACTGCTGACGATTCCTTCGCGGAAAACAGTAAAGTCGTTGCCCGTCAGGCTGACCGATGTCGGACCGTCGGGAAATCGGACTTCGCCAAGATCGACGACAAATTCCGCTCCGTCAGACAGCCCATTCAGGTCGCTGGCTTTGGCGGCGGGAGAATCCGGGACAACCGCGATCAGCGGAGCTGGCAGAATTCGCCCGATTTCGGTCACCAGCGATTCGGAAGAAACGGTGACGTTGACTCGATCTTCGCCGAGCAGCGTTCGGGTTTGAGGGCTGAGCGAATCAACCAGCCCGCCCAAAGTCGTCGCAGCGTCTGATGCCAGAATGACCGGTCCGGGCCAGCACCGTCGGGCGAGCTTCTTTCCGATTCGGGACAGGTCCGGGAAAAAGTCGAATGCTTCCTCGACAGATCGCGACAGCAAGGTCGTTGTGCCCTGCTTATATTTGCCTAGATTCGAAACGGACTGGTCAGATGTTGACAGGCCAACAAGGACGTAGCTGCTTTCGGTCGGCAAACCAATCAGGCCGCCTTCAGAAAGGGTCTGCGCAGCGCGATGGATGAGGTCTTGCTGCTGCTCAGGGCCGTCGGGCCGGACCATCTCCACCATGAACCTGTGTTCCTTATCGCTGAGAGTATCCAGTCATCTCTCTGCGGCTGCGTGCTCTGCCAATATGTGACTTGACTGCGACGCAATCGGGCAGACCATTCGGCCAGAAACCCCGTCGCCAGAAGCCTTTGAGACGCGCGATTCTACCCACGCGCACCCTCTCATTCAACCTGGCTGCCAGGATCGCAAAACCTGCCAATTCAGGCAGAAATATGCCCGGTCAGCATCAGCACGAGCGAGACGACAAACACCAGCGAATACGTCCCTGCCAATCCGATGACTCCTCGCCGGAGTCCGACGGGACATCCGGTCATCGCGAGGGACGCGCCGACAGACTCGGAGGGCATTTCGACCGTTGGGTATCCGGGGTTCCAGAGTTCGCCGTCTTCGGTTCGGTAAACCACACGACTCTTCCAGAGCGTCCAGGCAACGAGGCCAACAATGCTCGCCGAAATCAGCAGCACGTACCAGGGCATTTCGGGCTCGCTGGCTCCTTCAAGAGCCGGGACCGTCGCGGTCGCCTTTAAGAGGACAACGGCCAGTGAGTTATTCAGCAGGTGCAGCAGCATCGGAGCGAGAATGCTACGAGTCACCAGGTAGACCAGATGGATGAAAAACGCGAGCGGCAGCAGAGCGACCACGTGTGCCGGGTGAATGTGCACCGCCGCAAAAAGTACGGAAGTCATGATGACTCCGGCCAGAATTCCGTGACGAGCCACCAGCCCGCGGCCGATGATTCCTCGGAAAATAACCTCTTCACCGATCGCCGGCGCGACGGCCACGACCAGAAACAGTAGCCCCAGCGGTGCGGTCCTGCCGAGCGGTTTGATGCTCTCATTGACGTTCAGATGGTCGAAGAAACTCATCCCCGGCAGGTGGGCAAAGAATTCGTTCCAGACTGACAGCGTGAACTGGTGAAATCCGCCACACATCAGCGAAATGGGAATCGAAACGGCAGCGATCATCAGGACATGGCTCATTTCGAGCGAACGGATGCCTAATAAATGAGACGTCCGCGGCCCGAGGCGAAGTCGAGTCGCGACCACCGCCGCGACAAGAAATACGAGCATTTCGATTGTCATCAGCTCCAGCGCGAACGTTTCCGGCAAGGTCATGATCATCGCCTGGAATTCCGCAATCGACGGTGTGCCGCCTCGCGACGTGATCTCCGCAACCTGAAATGTCAGCAGCCCGAAGACCGCAACGACCATCCCGATGACGTGCACGACGAGGACTCCGAGCATCCAGCCGACGGCCTCCGGAATTCCGGGGCCGGGCGGCCGAGCAGCCAACTGGCTCCGTTGTGCCTTGAGCCGTTCTGCCAGTTTGGCCAGTTCGTCCTGTTCTGCCGAACGACCGCCAGCCGTTGCCAGGTTCTCACGAAAAGCGGCGACTTCCGCTCGATCGGCAGCGTCGAGACCGTCCTCGACGTCAGCGTTCGAGGCAGCCTCGATCCACGGTGAATCCTCAGCAGCCTGTGCGGGCCGGTCGTTCGGATGATCTTCGGGAGTGGTCTGGTCGGGCATATCTACTCCGGCAGTGGCTTTCGATTTAGGAACGTATCGGGAATAACTTCCCGAAAATCGATTCATGATGAGTCGTAGTCGTAGGCTGGAACAAGCTCCGCGAAGTTCCGGCATTTCAGCATTGTCGTACTGCCGGAACTTCGCGGAGCTTGTTCCAGCCTACTGTTTGAATCAGGGAACGAGTTTCAAGCTGGCAAGGGCTGCCGTCAGCAAAACATGGTCGCACTTGTCTCGAAGGCTTCTGGTCAGAACAGTCGGGCAGGATGCGAACTCTGTCAGTCACGGCAAACCAACTGAGCTGGCCAAATCGACCAAATGCGGCAAACCGGAAATCGATAGAATCGCGACCGTCATGTTCAGTCAGTAGGATGATCTCTCATTCTTCCCGCATTACGCGTTGGTGTCGGAGCAAAGTTGCTCGAATCATGCGGGTTGCCAATCCAGCCCCAGAGAAGTCTGGATTCGGTCCTACTGTCAGGAGCTGAGGAAGAGTTCGAGTGAGTTCCAATTCTGACGACAAGCTGCCGAAAGACGACCTCGCCGCCACGTGGACATTGTTCTGCGTCGGCTGTAACGAGCGTTTCCCGTGCGTCACAGAAGACGACGCCTGTCCGAACTGCGGGTTCCACGCGACTTTCAACGACACTTCCGGCGACGAAACAGTGGTCTCGCGCGACGCCAGCGAAGAAGGCTTTCGCGAAGTCGCCAAGGTCGCCGCAGAAGACGACCCTCTGATCGGCCAGGCATTGCACGTTTATCAGTGCATCTCGCTGATCGGCAGCGGCGGCATGGGAAAAGTCTACCTCGCACATCACGCCGACCTCGAACGCCGCTGCGCTCTGAAGCTGCTGTCTCCGCGGCGAGCGACCTGCGACGAGGAATACGTCGCTCGATTCGTGGAAGAAGGCCGCGCGGCGGCGGCTTTGGTCCATCCAAATATCGTGACGGTCCATGCTGTCGGGCAGGTCGACGGAAAACACTTTCTGGAAATGGAGTTCATTTCCGGGCGATCGCTTCAGCAGCTCATCAATGACGAAGGGCAACTTACGATCCCGCGAGCCCTGTCGCTTATCGCCCGCACGGCCGACGGACTCGCCGCCGCGCACCGTGACGACATCATTCATCGCGACGTCAAACCTGACAACATCATGCTGACCAAGCGGGGCGAGCCGAAGATCAGCGACTTTGGTCTCGCCAAACGAGTGCTTAACAGTAAAGGCAAGCCAGTCGCCGACGGCATCTGCGGAACACCGAACTACATGGCTCCGGAACTTTTTCAGGGAGAAGCCGCGTCGCCGGCCAGCGATGTCTACGCTCTGGGAGTCACTTTGTTTCTCGCTTTGACCGGACGCCTTCCGTACCAGGCCGAGTCGTTGCAGCAGCTCCGTTGGAAAGGTCGCAACGAACCGATCCCCAACGTTCGCCGAGTCCGTTCCGACGTCCCTCTGGAAGTCGCGGAGTGCGTCTCGATGATGACCGCTCCGGCTCCGGGAAACCGGCCGACGAACGCGATCGAAGCGTCGCAGCTTCTACACGCGGTGCTCGGCCAGGAACGCGACCTCGAATCGCTGCTCATCGAAGCCTTCCAGCACAAACCCGGCATTACATGGACGCGGTCCGGAGATACGTACACGCTTGTTTGTTCCCTGTCGGGCAGCCGGAAGCAGACTGTTTTCATGGAACCCAGCGATCATTCCTTCGGGGACAGGCTGCTGCTGTTTTACAGTGTCTGCGGCCCGGCTCAGCACGACTACTTCGAACAGGCGTTGCGTCTGAATTCCGAAATGCTGCACGGCAGCCTGGCCGTCCGTGAAATTGACGGCGAGCCACACTTTGTCGTTGTGGACACCTATCCTCGCTCGACAGTCGACCCGGAAGAAATCCGACGAACGGTGTTTGACATCGCTCAAAACGCCGATCAGGTCGAGCAACGTCTGACTGGCCTGGACCGGCACTAGCAACTACGGTTCCCGCCGCTCGGTGACGCAGCGCTGAGGAGTACTCACCTCACCTGTAGGCTGGAACAAGCTCCGCGCAGTTCCGGCAGCTCGACTATCCAACCGACTCACAAATGCCGGAACTGCGCGGAGCTTGTTCCAGCCTGTTTTCCCTGTTGACGCCGATTCGAAATCGCACTGGCAAAGCCAGTGGCACACATTTTTAACAGGCTGCAATTCTCACCTCGAAATCAATATCTGATGGATAAACTCATCCAGGAATTTCTGGAACCTCGATCGACGATCGCTCTGCTTGGAGTCATCGCCGTCAGTCTCGTCGCGCTCGGCAAGTTTGCGGACCTGGTTGTTGACTATGCCGTCGTTTTGTCCGAGCGGTCAGGCATTCCGAAGGTCGTCATCGGAGCCACCGTCGTCAGCCTGGGCACGACCGCTCCGGAAGTCGCCGTTTCAGTCACGGCGGCGTTCAATGGAAACCCCGGTCTGGCGATGGGCAATGCCGTCGGGTCGATCATCTGCGACACCGGGCTCATCCTGGGCGTCGCTTGTCTGATTCGACCGTTGACCATTCCGTGGGAGATTGCCAACCGACAGGGATGGGTGCAGCTTGCCTGTGGCTTTCTGATCGTGCTGCTGTCGATTCCCTGGGCCGCTCCGCTTTCACCTTACACCGACGGAGCGGAAGGTAACTTCCCTCAATGGGCGGGCTTCCTCTGTCTGGGTCTGCTGGCAGTTTACTTGTGGGTGTCTGTTAAGTGGTCGATGGGCGCCGGTTCGGCAGCGTCTGAAGGTGCCAATGAGGAAGGCGCCAATGAGGAAGGCGCCAATGAGGAAGGCGCCAATGAGGAAGGCGCCAATGAGG
>CALDJX010000594.1 GCA_937899075.1 uncultured Planctomyces sp.
TCGTGCTGGGCGAGATCGACGACAGTGACCGAGCAGAAATTGAACAGTTGCTTGAAACTTCGCCGGAAGCTCAGGCAGCCGTTAAGGAAATCGAAGAAACGATCGGCGTGCTCCAGGAAGGTCTGGCTTCCGAGCCAACTCCTGAACTGACCTCCGAGCAGCGAGCGACTGTCGAACAACAGCTTGCCGGGGCGACGGTGGCTTCTGCTTCTGAGGCAGCGACGCAACGTCCGCGCGCTCGCTTCGGCAAACTCGCTGGCATGATCGCTTCTGTTGCGGCCTTGGGGCTCGTCGTCACTCTGGCGGCTCCGCAGTTGCAACCTGCCCGCGATGCGTTGATGTCTCCGCTAAGTCAGTTGGCATCAAACTCTGATAGCTCAGCCGAAACGGTGGCGATGACGGAATGGGAAAACGCCACAGGTTTTAGTGAGGCTGACGATGGCCCCGACGGGAAAGGTTTCAAACTCGCTGAAAGTCGATCCGATCGTTTGGGAAGTTTTGGCGAACCGGCAGACGTTTCTGTGGCTAACGTTGAGGCCCGTCCTGAAAGATCGCTTTTCGATTTGGCACCTGAAAGCCAGCCGTCGAAGCCTGGAGGTTACGGCCCACCGGCAACAAGCTCACCGGCTTTTGGGACGGTCGATGAAGTCAGCCGCGAAAGCGATTTCGCGAAGCGCGATGAGGCAAAGCCTGGACACGCGATGCCAGGAGAGAAAGCGGTCGACTACGACCGATCTTCGCCTGGGAAAGAATCCAGCGACACACAATTGAAACAAAGATTGGTGGCTGACACAGGCTCGCGACCGCAGGCTGCGAGCAGTGGTCAGGGACAAGTTTCTGGCGGGCCAGTTCGTCAGGTTACGATTCAACGAGGAGCCGCGGCGGACTCAAAGAGTTCAGCTGCACGGGCGAAAGAGGGCGCGGAGCTAACGTCCCGCTTGGCGCAATTGGCGGAGGATTCAACAGTCGGAGACGAAGCTAAGCGAGGCTCGGCAACGATAAACGAATCGTTGGCTTCCAGGGGTGGCGCAGTCTCAACGGGGTCGCCAGAGCCAGTCTCTGGTGACCGTGTCGCGGACATCGAGAATCGCTCCAGCCACCCTGGCGGAGCGGTCGGCGGCAAGCCGGTTGACGGACCACGCGTTGCTGGACCACAACCTGGAAACTCGCAACCGGCTGATCCTCTCACGCGTGAGACGGTCGTCCGGAACCGTATTCTTGTCGCCCCTGGCGATCTGGCTAATCCGTATCTGACTGACAAGAGTAAAGGTCGCCTTGAGGGCGGAATAATCGAAGGAGGCGTCGCGGACGCACCTGCACCGACTTCGAAGCCGGTCACCGCTTCTGGTGTACTGGGTTCAGGAGTCGAAGGCCCTCGCCCGGCCGGAGAGACCGTAGCCGATCGTTCTATGCGTGCCCCGACGATCGTGAACCGGGAGCTGAATCATGAGTTGCAAAAACAGCTTCAGCAGGTCGAACTAACTACGAGCCTTTCACGAGAAGAAAAATCGCAGCGACAGGTCGCTTTGGTGAAAGCGGCTGAACGTGAGTCAAAGATCAAGGAAGCATCCGGCAGGGGGTTTCAGACAGTTCAAGTCGGAAGCGGCGAAGAGGATAAAGAGTCTGCGGCGATGAAGGCGTATCGTGATAGTTATGCCGCTTTGGCCAAGGGCAAGAAAATCGAGGAACTGGCTGAACTGATTCTCGAGGAGCAGACGCAACTGGCAGCGATTGACAGCGGTGCCACGCGGCGAGCCAACGGGCGTGGGCTTGGCCTGGAAGGGCGGGATCTTCAGGAGCAACTTCAACAGTACTCCGATAACCTGAGTCTTGCTCGAACCAGTCAGGAGAAAATGCCGGAAGCCAGACAGCCGTTTGGCTTTGGCAACGAGACTTACGAAGCCATCGTCGAAAACAATTTCATTGTCCCCGTCGTGGGCGACAAGGAAAAATCGCTGTCGACGATTTCGATCGACGTCGACACGGCCAGCTATGCCAACATGCGTCGTTTCCTGAGTCGTGATCAGCTTCCGCCAGCGAATTCGGTGCGAATCGAAGAGCTGGTCAACTACTTCAAGTACGACTACCCGGAGCCGGAAGGCAACGATCCGTTCTCAGTGATAACCGAACTGGCCTCCTGCCCGTGGCAGCCGAGCCATCGTCTGGCGATGATCGGTCTGAAGGCAAAGTCGATTGACAAGGCTCAGCGTCCGCCGACGAATCTCGTCTTCCTGCTGGACGTTTCCGGGTCGATGCGAGCTTCCAACAAACTGCCGCTCGTGCAGCAGTCGATGCGGTTGCTCGTCGAAGAGATGACCGAAGACGACCGAGTCTCCATCGTGACTTACGCCAGCAACGCCGGAGTTCGTCTGGAGTCGACTCTGGGTTCGAAGAAGCAGGAAATCCTGAACGCGATCAACGGTCTGCAGGCTGCCGGATCAACCAACGGCGAAGGCGGCATCCGCATGGCTTATGACGAAGCCAACCGTCACTACTTCCAGGGCGGAGCGAACCGAGTCATCCTGTGCTCGGACGGCGACTTCAACGTTGGCAAGAGCAGCGACGGCGACCTCGTCGAGCTGATTCAGGAGAAAGCCGCCAGCGGAGTGTTCCTGAGCGTCTTTGGGTTCGGCATGGGCAACCTGAAAGATGGCAAACTGGAAAAACTCGCCGACAAAGGCAACGGCCACTACGGCTACATCGACAACCTGAACGAAGCAAAGAAAGTCTTCCAGGACGAACTCGTCGGCACGCTCTACACCGTTGCGAAAGACGTGAAGCTACAGGTCGAGTTCAACCCGGCGACTGTCGGAGCGTACCGACTGATCGGTTACGAAAACCGCAAGCTGGCGGCGCAGGACTTCACCGACGACACGAAAGACGCCGGCGAAATCGGTTCGGGTCACACGGTGACGGCTCTGTACGAAATCATTCCCAAGCACGTTCTGCTGACTGAACCGTCAGTCGACGGTTTGAAGTATCAGGCAACGGCTAAGAAACCCGTCGACGAAGGAGCGAAAGAATCAGCAGGAGACGCTCCGGCGACAGAGGCGGTTGATCCGGTGAAGATTCAGCCTGTCGACGAGGAACTGTTGACTGTCAAGCTGCGGTACAAGAAGCCGGATGAAGAAGTCAGCCAGCCGGTTGAGCAGGAGTATGCTGTCAAAGACGTTCCGATCGCCGGCAAGCAACTTTCAGCGATCAGTGACGATCTGATGTTTGCGGCGTCGGTCGCTTCGTTCGGGATGAACCTGCGAGGTTCAAAGTACCGAGGCAACTGGGGCTTCGCCGAAGCTTTGGAAACCGCTCAGGGAGCACAGGGCGAAGGCAACAACGCTCAGCGAGCTGAGTTCATTCAACTCGTCCAACGAGCGATGCGAATCACCGGCCAGCAGGTCGGCCCGCAACCTCGAACCAGCCAGGGAACGACAACTCGTCCGGGAGAGTTGGAAGCGACCGCAGCTCGACTCAAAGCATCGGTCGAAGGCAAGTACCGTCGCCTGGTGAAGAAGATCGAAGTTCGCGACGACTTCCAACGCTTCGGAGCGTTCAACGACTACGGCCACTGGGACGGCACCGAGTATTCCGGTCACAAAGACCTGCCACCCGGGAATTGGGTTTACGTTTACCCGAACTGGTACATCTGGGCGGAAGCTGCCGTACCAGCAACTGAAGACAAACCTGCCGAAGAAACACCAGCCGTTAAGTAGGTCAGGCTCTGCCTGACGAAGTCCGCTGTTCGGGATTGAACCACGGAAGTCACGGAAAACAGGGAATTCAAAATGAGAAATTCTTCCGTGTAAATCCGTGCCTTCCGTGGTTCTTCTCTTTTAACGGCTTCGCGATCAAAGAAGCTCGCCGGCAACGGTGTCGGCAAGGAAGCGGCCCTGGTGCGTCAGACGGATGGTTGCCCCCTTCTCTTCAAGCAGCCCTTGCGTGACGAGTCGGCGGATCGATGCTCCGCCCAGTTGGTCGAGGTCGAAGTTTGAGGTTTCCTGGAACCACGCTCGGTCGACGCCGTCGTTCGTGCGCAGGCCGAGGACGAGTAACTCGCGGGCGAATGATTCGGGGTCGAGTTTTTCGACGTCGCCGATGGCTGATTCTCCGGCGAGAACTTTCTTCAGCCAGGTCGTCACGCTGCGGTGGTTCTGCCGGCGTTCGTTGTTCATCAGTCCGGCCGCGCCGGGGCCGAAGCCAAAGTACGACTGCCCGGTCCAGTAAACCTGGTTGTGCCGACAACGGAATCCGGGACGAGCGAAGCTGGAGATCTCGTACTGATGAAAATCGTGAGCAGCGAGTTTCTCCATCGCGACTTCGTACATCCGTCGTTCGAGATCTTCGGTCGCCTGCGGAAGTTCGCCTTTCTCACGCCGAGTCCAGAAGGCCGTTCCTTTTTCGAAGGTCAGGCCGTACGTCGACAGGTGCGTCGGTGAAAGATCGACGGCCGATTGCAGCGTTGACTCCCAAAGTGGCAACGACTGACCCGGCACGGCAAAGATCAGATCGAGCGAGATATTGGCAATGCGAGACCGTACTCGCTCGACGCAGCCGAACACGTCGGCTCGGCGATGGTCGCGTTCGAGCATTGTCAGCGTCGCGTCGTCAAACGACTGCACGCCGAGACTGGTTCGATTCACTCCGGCATCGGCGAGAACGGCAATCTTGTCGTCAGTCATGCGGGCCGGGTTGGCTTCGACGCTGAACTCTGTCGACTGTGTTAGTTGAAACCGGTCGTGGACGATTGAGCAAAGACGTTCCAATTGTTCGGCGGAAAGTTGCGTCGGCGTGCCGCCTCCGAAGAAGACGGTGTCGAGTTCTGGCTTCGATTGAGTTGTTGACTCGGTCCGAAGTTCACGGTCGATTTCGAGCGTCAGCGCATCGAGATACTTGTCAGCCAGATGGTCCTTCCCGGCAACCAGCGTGAAGTCGCAGTATCCGCACCGGTGAGCACAGAACGGAACGTGGATGTAAAGTGACCGTGGCTGGTTCACAGAGCGACTTTCATGCGGCTGCATTTCCGGCATCAGGTTCAGGCTGCCGAACAAGTTCAATTATCAACGCAAAGTCTATCAGCGCAAAGTCGCTGAGATGCCAGGGACCGCTGAGACTTTGCGGCACTCGTTCTTTTCTGGCAGGAAGAATTTAGAACCACGGAAAACACGGAATGACACGGAAAGCAAAAACGACTTCCGTGTCATTCCGTAAATTCCGTGGTTAATTCGAACTGTTTCGGCTCTTCTTCGGTCTCTTTGAGTTTGAGCTGTTGCGTGGCGGTCTGTTGGAAAGGGTTGAATTCGGGCTTCTCAGAATTCGGAACCTGTAAGGCTGTCTGGAATCTGGAAACAGGCCTGCTTATCATGCCCGACCTTGTGGCTGTGAGGTTTTCCGCTCCAGCCAGTCCAGAACCGAATGTCGGAGTTTTTTCCGGCATCAGACTCGCAGCAAAGGCAGCGGACCATGCCGAAGGTCACGTTCGTCAAAGAGAAGAAAACCATTGACGTTCCAGAGGGTGCAAACCTTCGGAAAGCCGCCCGCAAGGCAGGCGTGGAGCTCTACAAGGGGCTCCACCGATATGTGAATTGCCTGGGTAATGGCGTTTGCGGATCGTGCCGCGTCTACGTCAAAGAGGGCAAGCACAACGTCTCGAAGCCGGGGATGGTCGAGAACTTCACGACGAAGCTCGGCGGAAATCCCGAAGCATTCTTCGCTTACGTCGGTCACGAAGACGAAATGCGACTCGCCTGCCAATGCAAGGTCGAGGGCGACATCAAGATCGAGACTCAGGCACCGTGCAACTTCCACGGCGAGAAGTTCTGGGGCTGAGTACTCAACCGGGCTGGTTATTGGATGAGCAGACAATCGCGAAAACAGAAACCGCGGCCTGTGGTAACCGACGACCTTGAGACGAATGTGTCGCTGCTTTTGTCGGTCTGGGAGCGCGAGTGGTCGTTTCACGACATGGTGATTTCGTCGATTCTGCGGATCTCGGGACGCGTCGTTATTACGTTGGACGATCTCGTCCTGGTGCTGACCGGAGTCACTCAGTACACGTCAAATCTGGCTGTTGTTCCCGATGATGAGTTTTCGGAGATCTGGGTCACCCCTTCATTGACCGGTTCCGGTGAAACTCGAACCCTCCGGGTGGAGACCGAAGGTGGCCATTTCGAGGCTACTTTCCACAATCTCAGACTGATACGCCCGCACGACCATGCCGTGTTGATCCCTTCAATCGACGATTGATGGAATCCTGCAGGGCCTGTTCCGAGATTGCAGCCTTGGAAACGATCGCGAACATTCGCTGAGTCCACGCTTCCTCTAAAGCAGCGAAACCGCGAGACTTCTGTTTCAGTCGAGTGGGCTGAGTGATCGCTGTTTTGAGTTTTCGGGCGTCTTCGGGTTCCCGAGTGGCTCGAAGTGGAGGAAAGTCCGGGCTCCGCAGGATAGGGTGGTCGGTAACGCCGACCGGTCGTGAGATCAGGGAAAGTGCCGCAGAAAAGATACCGCCGATGGCCTGTCTGGCTTCGGTCAGGCGGGATCAGGTAAGGGTGAAATGGTGCGGTAAGAGCGCACCGGCAGTCGGGGTGACTCGGCTGGCCTGGTAAACCCCACCCGGAGCAAGGCCGAGCAGAAGGATGTCGCACTTGTGCGGCGGGGGCTTGTCCGGCTCCCAAAGACCTTCGGGTAGGCTGCTTGAGGTGTCGAGCAATCGGCATCCCAGAGAAATGATCGCTCTCGACAAAACCCGGCTTACAGGCCCACTCGGCTGTTTTTGCAGGGACGAGGGTCAAGAGCTGAGAGTCGAGGGCTGGGGGATCGGAAACTCCCGACAGAGTTCGCAGCTTAACGCGCGAACTGGCGACCAGGCCGCAGAGTCGACGCTGTTTACCACGCTTGCTCGACCGGGCAAACCCGGATCATGAGCACGACGGGCACGACTCCGTCGTCCCATGCACATCCGGCACGACTGTCGCAAAGTGAATTCCCCCACGCGGCCGATCAGACATTCAGCGTCTACGCGACGTCAGGTGTGTGTTGTGGGAAGGGAATATCCCGTCACACATCGATCGAGCTGCGGCTCGTAAAAAAAGGGCTCCTGTCAACAAGGCGGAGAACTCATGCGTTCGGGAACGGATTCCACATCACGGTCGGGTCGCGGCCTGCTGGCCACCACTTCGTTGCTCAGTTGCATCGTGCTCTGTACGGCGGGCATCGGCTGCAACGCTCACCGCCATAACCAGACAGTCATGATGCAGTCGTCGTCCGACGTGTGCCTCAGCGACGAATGCTCGTTTGGTGAGTCGGTCGTTGACCTCGGTGTCTCTGAGTATTCGGGAATTCCTTGCGAGAGCTGCCCGACGGATAGATCGATGGCCGAGCAGAATCAGCGGAGCGGTTCCGCATGTTCGACCGCTGGTTGTAACGCCGGTGCCTGCAACGGGAGTGGCGACGCCGAATGCCAGCAGTGCAACTATGAGATCCCTCGCGAACTGATGAAGGTTTCGCTGCCGGATTACGTTGTCGAGCCGCCGGATATTCTGCTGATCGAAGTCAGCGGCGGTCAGAAACTCCCCAACGCAAAAATCCGCCCCGGCGAATTGTTGAACGTCCGAGTCGGCAACACTCTACCGGTCGACACGTTCGACGATCCTGTCTCGCGAGCGTTCAAACAGATCGACGATACGTACCGCGTTCAGCCGGATGGAACGTTGAACTTCGGCCCTGAATATGGCGCCGTGCCGGTTCGAGGATTGACAATTCCCGAAGCGCGTCGGCTGATCGAACTGCACCTTCAGCAGACGCTGCGAACGCCTCAGGTGCTCCTGTCTCGATCAACCGACCAGGCCGACCAGCCGGTCACGGGCGAGCATCTTGTCCGGCCCGACGGAACGGTTTCGCTGGGAATTTACGGCTCAGTTTATGTCTCGGGGTCGACGCTCAGTTCGGCTCGCCAGGCCATTCAGCGACACCTTGCCGGGCACATGAATCAGCCCGAGGTGTACGTCGACGTTCTGGCTTACAACAGCAAATTCTTTTACATCGTGACGGACGGCGGCGGAGCGGGTGAGCAGGTTTTCCGCTTCCCCTGCACCGGCAACGAAACCGTGCTGGACGCGCTGTCTCAGATCAACGGCCTGCCGACGGTCGCTTCGAAGAAAGACATCTGGATTGCTCGTCCGGCTCCCCCGGAAGTTGGCTACGAGCAGATTCTGAACGTCGACTGGAACGGCATCGTCCGAGGCGGTCAGTCAAAAACAAACTACCAACTGCTGCCCGGCGACCGGCTCTACGTTCAGGCCGATCGACTGGTCACGTTCGACACGATGATCGGAAGAATCACTGCGCCACTCGAGCGGATTGCCGGCTTTGTTCTGCTCGGCCACGGAGCCGTCCGCAGCGTGCAGAACGGTCACAACTTCCAGGCAGGCGGCGGGCTGTAACGTGAAAATTGACTTTGAGTAGGCACGCCCTGCGACGGTCATTCGGAACTGTTTGAGAGACGAACAAATGAAACACGTAACGATGTTCGTGGGACTGGGATTCTGGCTTGTCGCTGGCAATGTGCAGGCACAGCTTCCGTATGGGCAGTCACGAAGTTTCAGTCAGTACGGAAGTCCCGGCGGAATCGGTGCCGTCGGTCAGCCGACGTTCAGTCCGTATTTGAACCTGCTGCGTCGTGGCAATTCGACTCTTCAGAATTACTACGGGCTCGTTCGTCCCGAGCAGCAGTTTCGAACGGCCAACGAGCAGTTTCAGTCAAACTTCAACCAGGTCCAGCGACAGTTCAATTCGACTCAACAAACGAAAGTTGCGCCGCCGTTGCAGTCAACCGGTCACCATGTTCGATTCATGAGTCACCTGAACACGGGCAGTGGAAGCCTGCAGGGATTTCGACCAACTCCACCAGCCGTGTTGCCGCCGGGAGTCTACCCGTCGCTGGTTCCGCAGTCGGGACACCGGGTCTATTTCGGGAATCAGGGAACCTGGTTTTCGTCCAACCCGACAGTACCTCGACGTTGAGTTTCCAGGCTGAGTTTCCAGCGAATCTTGAACTTACTGAACCAGGCACCACTTAGGATCAGTCCCGAAATAACTTCCTGATTTGAATCACGAATGATTGGTTTCCGTCATTCCCGCGCAGGCGGGAACCCAGTGGATCTCGCTGCCGTTTGTAAAAAAACTGGGTGCCCGCCTGCGCGGGCATGACGTGGCCGGAAATCGGGAAGTTAATGCGGGACTATTCCTTAATTCACACCACTTAATTCACATCGCGAAACCAGTTCGTCTCGATTCGGGCCAGCGAGAGAGAGAGGACAGAGAAGACATGCGACGGACTGTCAGAAAAGCAGGACTGCTCATTACATCGGCCACGGCGGGACTGGCGGCGCTGTCTCAGTGCAACGCGGGACTGCTGGGCGACTTCTTTGACAAGCACACCGACAAAGATCGAAACGAAGTCGAAAAACGGTTGCCCGCCTGCGACTGCTCGTTCGGTTACTTTTCGACCGCCTGGCAACCGTGGGGAACCTGCGACCAGAATTCGAGAGCAGGCTGTTCAAGCGGCTCATGCAGTAACTCATCGCCGTCAATCCTGCCGGGTTTCCGGCCGGGATACAGCAGCGGTCAGCCATCATCAGGCGTACCGACGATCCGCGAAAGCTGGACGCCGCCTGGTGCGACACTTTCACCGGCTGACCCCGGTTCGATTCACAGTTTCCCTGGTTCAAGCGACAGTTCGCCGGCTCCCATCCTGATGACGCCTGTTCAACCAGAGCCGGCTACAGACAGCTCGACGTTCGCACCGGGAGGTCAACAACCGTCGCCGCAGTCGCCCGCCGCCAATCCGTTTCCGCGAGCGGTCAGGACGAATCCGGAACTTCCGAGCTTCAATGCGAATCCGTATTCCAATCCGAACTCGCCACCATCGGCGAACCCGCCATCACCGTACACGCCGTTGCCTCAATTGACTCCGGGAGCCAGCGTTCCGCTCGATCCTCCTCAATCGTCGCCAGCGATCCCCGCTCCGGCTGCGACATTGCCGCAGCCATTCACGCAGCCGGCACCGAATTACGGATCGCAGGGAACAGGAATCACGCTGCCGCCTCGCCGAGCAACCAGTGTGACCATTGACGTGCCGCCCGGATCAGCAGGCTCCACTCTGAGTCTGCCCGACCCAGCACGCTCAGGCAGCAACTTCGGTGGCGCGGCAGGTTCGCCGTTTCCAGAGGCAGGAACGCCGCAAGCGACGCCGAGTCCGGCAGGTGCACCTCTGAGGCCACTGACTCCGGAGCCTTCTTTGCGAAGGCAGCCCCCAACGCCGATGCCGTCGGTGATTCCGGGGCCCGCCGCAACTTACCGAATGCCATATCGCCAGACGGTCCCACAGCAGATGGTTCCGGGACAGATGGTTCCGGGACAGATAGTTCCGGGGCAAGCTGTTCCTCAGTTTCCGCCGGTCCAATACGCAAACGCTCAGCCAATGATCGGGCAGTATCCGGCCGTGCCGCCGCAGCCGCAGCCGCAGCCGCAGCCGCCGCAGCCGCAGCCGCAGCAGCCGCAGCAGCAGCAGCAGCAGCAGCAGCAGCAGCAGCAGCAGCAGATTCAGCCAACGCAGCAATTCCAACCGGCAACACACTGGCAGGCTGTGCCTCAGCAACAGCCGCAACCGCAGAGAAACTGGCGAGTCATTCCGGGGGCTTACATTCAGCAGCCCGGCATGCAACAGATGCCGCAGGCGCAACCGCAACGTCTTCAGCCGACTCCGTCTGAGCGGGTGATCTATCTGCCGCCTCCGCCTCGTCGTTGAAGTCGTTCGATCTTCAGCATGTCGATCTTCAGCGTGTCGATCTTCGGCACCGACCGAACATCAACGCTGAGTCGTGTCCTGACCGCGGAAGCGGGACAGTTCAAACTGCATCGCCCCTTTCAGGTCGATGCGTTGCTTGACCTCAGAGCCAGCGACCAGCTTTACGTCGTCGACGACAAATCGCTCGCCTTCGCGAACGAGTCTGACTCGTGCGCCGTACTGATCATCGCCCAGGCCCACGATCGCAAGATCGTCGTTCATGTCGAGCGACATCAGCGGAACGGCAAAGTGCTCATGCAGCTTCAGGCCGATCGAAGGAATCTGCTTCGCCTTGTGCCAGACTTTGCGATTCAGGTCGAGCGACGACAGTTGCTGCAACGCTTCGATGTTCCGTTGAGAAAGCGAGTTTGCAAACTGGATCACAGGGACCATCGTCTCCAGAGTTTTGCTCAGCGAATTCGGCCGGCCTGAAACGGGCAGCAGTACATCGTTCACAAGCAGTTCGCCATCGCGATCCTGCAGAACGTAGACCAGCGCTCGCGAACCCTGCCGCACCGTGACTTCCGTGACAGCTCCCATAAAGACTGTCGTCAGAATTTCCGGCTTCGCATTTTCAATTTCGGGCATCGGCAACTGCATCATTAGCGGCTCGTCGATTCGCTGCCAGACTCGCTGTTTAAACTCGGGCGTCGACATCATCTGAACGGTTTTGAGTTCGCGCAACGACAATGCCTCGGCGAAAATTTCGACCATCGCGTGCGACAGAAACATCGCAGATAGACGCTTTTCCTGGTTGCCGTCGATTTCGTAGATGGTCACATCGTCGACCAGATACTTCGCTTGAGTTGTTGAGTCTTCGCCTTCGATCCGCGCGAGACTCAGTTTCACCAGTTCGTTTTCTGTTGCCACCATGAAGTCAGCAAAGCCGCTTTGCAGTTTGACCTGATATGTAAACGCGGCCTGAGCTGCCGTCGGAAGTTGGACGGTGCTCAGAATCGCGGGCTCCAGACTGTGCGCAAAGAACGATTTCACCGTGACGGTCTGCAATGTTTTCTTGTCGCCGGCTGCGTACGAGTTGAGGAAGACCGACGCCGACTGCAGCACCGTCGCCATCTGCTTGACCGACGAGATGTGGTCTCTGTCTTTGCGGGACTCGACAGCAAGGTCGCTGATCAGCCATTGATCTCGAATCTTCGTAAACGAGATGATCATCTGCCCCGACTTGCCAGGCAGTTTTACCAGCGCGACGTCTTCGTCCATCTGAGCTTCCGGACGAACTTTCGTATCCGCCCGGTCACCGATCGCCTGCTTCGCCAGTCGCACCAGATATTCGTCCGGGAGCGATCCCAGCAGCGTTCCGAATTCCGGATCAGCCATTCGCAGGATGTCACTTCGTGAACCGGAATCCCAGGCGTCGATAAACTCTCGGACCGTGGTTACAAGATCCATCAGTTCCGAAACGGCTCGCGTCGACTCAACCCCGTTCTTCTGCTTCTTGATGTAAACATCGTCGACGACCCACTTGCCGGTCTTCTCGTCACGCACAAGGCGATATCTCAGACGCCGCGATTTCGATTTACCGATTTGCCCCGTGACGCGTTTTTCGTTGTCGTTAATCACGTCGATGTCGACGATCTCGATGTCGCCCTTGGGAATCCGCAATACGGAAAAGTCTTTGACCGAGTCCTCGTGCCGCAGCGACTTTTCTTCAAACCTGGTGGACGTGATGTCGCGTAACGAGTCGACATCTTCCGCCTGCAGAGCCTCGCTGAACGCCGCGATCGTTCGGCTTTCGACGAGATTGGCGCAGCCGGAAAAAGCGATCGGAAGCGCAAGGCAGGCGAGCGCAGCCAGACGTTGTCCGGTATTAGTCAGTCTGAGGTTCATCGGAACACTCGATTTCGGGGGTATTGCAAAGTAATTCGCAGCGAAATATCACTGAACAGTCCCGGCTTCACAGCGCGTCCAAGCAAGAGCACGATGCGTTTACGCGACAAATTCGCAGGGAAATTCCCAACGATTCAGTGGTTGTTGTTTTGTGGTGATTGGATTGGCCGAAACTGGCCGGAGGACGTGGAGTCGCCAGAGGAAATGGCGACGAATCTGGATGGGGCGTGGCTTGTCGCAGATCAGCGAAAATGCGTCAAGACTGAGATTTGACCACATTCGCCTCAAGTCGGCAGCAATGTGAGAACCGCCATCGATCACTCGGGTGTTTCACGGAGACGATCGAACAGCTCTTCCAGAATGAAACCGTCGGCGGCGGACGTGGTGCTGCGGAGGTGGGACATTTCGTCGAAGGCGTGAACCTTGCCCTCAGCCATGATGCAGACTCGGTCGGAGAACGCTTCGGCCAGCTCAAGCAGCTGCGTCGAGTAAATGATCGTGCGGCCTCGTTTGACCGCTTCGCGAGCGCGACGACGGAAGCTCACAATACCGTGAGGGTCCATGCCCGAAGCAAAAGGCTCGTCGAGAATCCAGACATCAGGGTCGACAGCCATCAAGGCGGTCAGCGCCACTTTGTACGTCTGCCCTCGCGACAACTTGCTGACCGGCGAATCGATCAGCGGCAGGATCTCGAACTCTTCGAGCAACTCGATGACCGCCTCTTCAACCGGAGCATCCTCGGGAAGGTACGCTTTGAGAATCATCGTGAGGTGCTGCAGGACGGTCGCTTCCGCATAGACGAACGGAAAGTCCGGGACGAAGTGAAATCGCTTGCGAAGATCAATCCGGTCCCGCCGGAAAACTTCTCCGTCGTACACAAGTCTGCCGCGGCCGGCCTGACTGATTCCAGCGAGGCAGCGCAGCAGCGTCGTCTTGCCCGCACCGTTCGGGCCGAGCATCGCGACGATCTGGCCGGGATCAATCGTCATGCTGACATCGTCCAGCGCGGCTCGGTTGCCTAACATTTTGGTCAGGTTTTCGATTTCGATCAGCATGGCCTGATGGTCGAGAGTTGAGGGTCGAGAGTCCAGAGCCAACAAGGCTCAATCCGACCGGAACATCACTCGTTCCTACGCTCCGCGTGGGAACGCACCAGTTGACGCTCCGCGTCCCGACAGAACAACTCGTTCCTACGCTCCGCGTGGGAACGAACCATGTTGACGCTCCGCGTCCCGACAGAATAACAGAAGTGGTCACAGGTGAAGACGCAGAGCGTCGCAGTTCACGTTCCCACGCAGAGCGTAGGAACGAGCCCACCCAGAGCGTAGGAACGAGTTGGATGTACGAGTGCGGTGAACACTTAATCTAGATTGAACATCGCATGTGGTACGCCGATATCGATGACTCGTATTTCGCCGGTGAAGGTCGACGAGGCAGGAGTTTCGAATCCAAGTTTTCGAGCCACAAACGTTGCCGTGAAGTCCGCTTTCACAATTGCGGGCTTGTCTTTGTCAACCGGCAGTCCTGTGTCGCAATCCTGGCCGCTGGGTAAGTCGATCGCCAATGTGCGAGCCGATGCTCGATTGATCGCGTTGATGATTCCAGAAAACGGTTGACGAAGTGAGCCTCGCGTTCCCGTGCCGAGTAACGCGTCGATGATCCACTCAGCGCCGGCGAGTTCGTCATCAACGACCGATTCGATTTCGCCTTCAGATTGGAAGTCGTCAAGAACTCTGATCGGCGTTCCCGCTCGTTCGATGACCTCGTAGTTGATTTTTGCGTCGCCTCGGAGAGATGCGGGATTCGCGAACAGCAGCACTTTGACATCGTGTCCAAGGTTTTCGAGATGCCGGGCGATCACGAAGCCATCGCCGCCGTTGTTGCCTTTTCCCGCGCAGATAACGACTCGTCCTGAGACGCCGAGTTCAACCAGCCAGTCGACGCAGCCTCGACCAGCGTTCTCCATTAAGACGACGCCGGGGATGCCGAACTCGTCAATCGCGCGCTGGTCGACGTTTCGAACTTCGTCGCGTGACATCACCTTCGGAATCACTGATTGATCCTTGCGTAGACAGTCTTTGAGGCGCTCAGGTGGAAATTTGAGTTCACGCAGGAATAGCGGATTCACTTGGAAAGAAACAGCGGTCAGCGCTTCTTGCGTCATTCCCGCGCAGGCGGGAAACCAGACGGCGAGATTAAGTGAACTTGCCGAAAACTGGGTACCCGCCTGCGCGGATATGACGGACTAAAATGTCAGCCCAGATTTGCTCAGCGGATTCGCAACGCGTGAATCACAGGCATGGGTTCGTCGCCGAACATTTCGCCCGACGCTTCGGACACGTACAGCATGTCGTCGTGGACGCTGACGTTGCGAAGGTCGCAATGTCCCATCGGAGCGAGTGCCCAGGGAAACGTCATGCGGACAACCGAGCGGTCGCCCTGCTTCAGAGCTTCAAGATTGTAGATCCACATCACGGCTTCGAACGGGCCAGACTTGAAGCCTTTGCCGCCGTACGGATCGGTCAGTCCGGAAGTTAGACGAGTGTAGTCCTCGTTCGAACCATAGAAGTCGTAGCCCTTGCCCTGCCGCCCGAAGAAGATCAGCCGGTCACCAACAACCGCCGCTCCACCGACATAGTTATTTCCCATCCAGCCATCGATGCAGCCTTCGTACATCGACACGCCCTTGTGCAGCGGGTTGGAGAATTCGATCTGACGGCGGTCGTCAAGATTTGCTCGGTAAACCAGCAACTCAGAGGAAGGCACTTTTGCACCGGCTACAGCTCCATCTGGATTTGCGAGAATCGCAGCCGGCCCGGCACTGCTGCCGCCTCGCCACGAAACGCTGCCGCCTGCCAGCAGCCAGTTTCCGTTCTCGACATACCGATCCGGAATTCTTGCCATGTAGTAACCGGTGACCTGGCCCGATCGATTTCCGACTCGCCAGAAGCCGGAGAATTCCGGGTTGTCGATATTTGTCGAAAACGAACCGTGAGTCCGAATGTGAGTCCCCGTGACGTTGTACCATTTTTCACCCGAGAGATAGATGCGGCCTCGATCGTAAAGCAGTGCCTGCAGATGAATCTGCGAATCCGTTTCCCGCTCCTGCTCGGCATGCGCTCCCTGCGTCGGGTCGAAAAAGTCTTTGACGATTTTTGCACGTCCGCCTGGGCCAGGGTTTGACAGCTCGGCAAACTTCTGTCCGTACGGATGCCCGATCATCAGAAACGAATCTCGCTCCGGGATGTAGCAGAACGTGCCGCGCGAGTAACCGAAGTGTCGACCCTCGTCGTAGGCTTTGTCCTCGTACGGAACTTTCGGGACTTTAATATGCCCCAGGTATTCGATCTTCACATCGCTCCCGAAGACCGAACTGGCAGCTCCCAGCAGGATCGTTGAGGCAATGACGAGATGGCGAATGAGGATCAACATAGCGGGGCTTTCCGTCGAGATTGGCAGCCGGTTACAAGTGCAGGCAGCGCAACTGGTCGTGTGCCACTGGCTCTGCCAGTGCGAGTTTCTCTGCGGGATTCCCATCAAGGAAAGCACTGGCGGAGCCAGTGGCACACGCTTCGAAGATGCCTCATCAAGAAATTTACGGAACGCCGACGTACTCTTTTGAGTATTCGCCGAGGCGGTGCAGCGACGCCGAATGAATGGGTGTAGCCGCCTCGATTTCATCCTTAACAACACGTCCGACGATATATTTGTCGGCGAGGAGTACGTCCCCGAGGATTTCGTTCTGAGGCCACGGCCCTGCGCCAATGTCGCCACTCCTTATCACCATGCCGGGTTTCAGCGTGGTCACCGCCATTGGAATCACGCGAGGTGAGTTCCGAACTGGCGGCGGTGGCAGTTCTGTCTGAACAGCAAAAACGTACTTCCCCACGTAGATCGTGCACAGAAGGCCCACCCAGAAAAAGAGGTGGACGATCGATTTACCGAGCGTTTTCATACCAATCCTTTACTCTGTTGCGGCGGTTAATGGCGACTTGCTTCTTGTCAGCTCGGCGGCCGACGAGCGAACAGCTTCGGCGATGTAGTCGATGTGTTCCTGGCTGTAGACTTCGTTCCACGGCAGAACCAGGACGTCTCGCAGGGCTTCGTACGTGCCGGGGAAGAGCGACTCGTCGTAGTCGACGGCTTCCGGACGAGCGAGCGTGAAGGGCCAGCGGCTTTCTCCGAAGGTCACCTGATCGCGGAAGACCTGGCACGAGAACGCCGGCTTTTGAATGTAACGCGGTGCGCAGGCGATGCCTTTTTCGCGAAGCTTCGCTCCCAGCCCGACGGCTCCGCCTTCGATCACAGACTCGTCAACTCGCAGGCAGTATTTCCAGTAAGTGTGAACGGCTCCGTCGGTGACGGCTGGAGTTTCAACGCCGGTCAGACCTCGAAGCTGACCGGTCAGAGCGTCGGCCGTACGGACTCGGCTGTCGACGATCCCTTCGAGTTTCCCAAGCTGAGCCAGAGCGACCGCGCCTTGCAGTTCGCTCATGCGGTAGTTCGGGGCGACGAAGTAGTGGTCGGCGTTGGCGTCGCCGTAGCCCCACGCTTTGTTAATAAAGAGGAACATCCGTCGGGCGAGTTTTTCGTCGTCCGTCACGACGACTCCGCCTTCGCCGGTCGTGATGTGTTTGCCCTGCTGAAGGCTGAAGCAGCCGATGGTCCCGATAGTTCCGACGTAATCGTCGTTGTAACTCGTCAGGAATGCCTGAGCACAGTCTTCGATAACTGGCAGATTGTGAGCGTTGGCCAGTTCCATGATCGCCCGCATGTCGCACGGGTTGCCGAACAGGTGCGTGACGATGATCGCTTTGGTCTTGTCGCTGATGCGTGCTTCGATCGTCTTCGCGGTGACGTTGTAGGTTTTCGGATCGACGTCAGCGAAGACCGGGATCGCTCCCTGGTAAATAATCGGAGTCAGCGCGCCCATGTCGGTGATCGACGTCGTGATGATCTCGTCGCCGGGTTCAGGGTTGATTGCGGCGATGGCGGTGTGAATGGCTGCCGTGCCGCTCGAACAGGCATGTCCAAATCGTGAGCCGAGTTGCGAAGCGAAGTTCTCTTCGAACTGTTTGACGAACGTGCCCTTCGTGCTGGTCAGAGTTCCGCTGCGGAGCGCGGCAGCTACATTTTCGAGTTCTTCGGCACCAAGAGTTCGACCGGATGAATCCTGATCCGATGGAAGTTTGATTTGATTGTCAGGCATGGTTTCGGGGCCTCTCTGTGTGCGATTTGTGAATGAGTATTCGATGGGAAGTTGAGAATTTGATCGAGCAACCGACGCGTCGGTCGCGCCGAGAATGATCTGCGAAGTTGAAACTTCGATGTTCGGTGTTCGATGTTGAATGTTCGATGTTCCGCCCCAGCGTTGCTTGACGAGTTGCTGCACAAGTCGCAGGTGGCCGGCGATCGTGTGGAACGTTTTCATTTTCGATTCGCCGAAAATGCGGACTTCCAGCGTCGCCGGGTGCTCGACGATTTTTGATCCGTTGAGACAAAGTTGCCCGACCAGTTCGGCAGTGCCGAGAAAACCTGTCTCGTTCAGGTCGAGGTTTTCGATAACCGACTTGCGGTAAACTCGGAAGCAGCTCGTCCATGTGTGCAGTTTTTGCGGCAGGACGATCCGGTAAATCGTCGACAAGCCTTTCGACAGAAGCAGCCGCCAGCCGGGTACGTTTTTCACGCGACCTTTCGGGTGGTACGGCGACGCGGTGACCAGATCGACGTCGGCAGTCATCAGCGGCAGCATCCGACTGAACTCAAGCGGGTCGTAAGAACAGTCGCAGTCCATCGAGCAAACCAGTTCGGTGTCGGAGTTGCGAATCCCGGTCAGGATGGCCGCCGAGACGCCGCTGTTCTGTTCGTGCTGAACGAGCTTGAAGTTCGGTTTCGCACCGAACACTGACTGCATGATCTCCCACGTGGTGTCAGCGCTGCGGTCGTCGACCAGAATGAACTGCGGTTCGTAGCGGTCGGAGAGTTCACCTTCGAGCTTGTCGAGCGTTCGTCCGAGATACGGCAACGACGCTTCTTCGTTGTAGCAAGGGATGACGATGGAAACGGGAACGAGGGCGGAGGGGTGAGAGCTGAGGGCCGAGGGCTTTGAATCTGGCGTCGGAGCCGTGAGGACATCACAGCCCTCGACTCTCGACCCTTGACCCTTCGCCCGATCCACGTTTCGCGTTTCCAACCCGAGTCGATTCGCAACGGTTCCGAAGTTGTACTTCGCAAGATGGTCCTCGAGCACCCACTGCATCTTGTCGAGATTTCGGTAGTGCCGAATCGTTGAGAGCCGGTCGGCTGCCGAGATGCGCGGCTGATCGGGATCGAGTTCCCAAATGTGGAAGTACATGACGAACGGGTCGGAGTTTCTCTCGTCCCAGTTCTGCACGGCCTTCTTAAGTAGAGTGTGGGGCAACTGTCGAAACCAGTTTCCGCCGGCGATTGGGAGGCAGCAGCCCATGAACCGAGTCGACGAGGGCGGCACTTCCAGAATTCTTCCAAACGGTGTCGACTGGCGATGCACAAATCGGCGGTACGCTTCGTCGGAGAACCGGTTGAACATCGGCAGCACGCTGGAGTCGTACGCGTAGCCTTCTTCAGCCAGCACGTCGAGCACCCACAAATCTTTCGGGCCCAGCCACTGATCCGCAATTCGATATCCCAGCAGCTTCTGGCCGGACGCTGATTCGATTGCTTCCTGAGCTCGCAGCAGGTCTTCCCGAAAATCGTCGCGACTGACTCCTCGGATGCTGCGGTGGTGATATCCCAGACTGGCGACCTCATGCCCGCGGCTGGCGATTTCAGCGACGAGCTCCGGCATCTGCTCAGCCACCCAGCCGAGGACGAAAAATGTCGCTTTTGCGTCATACTCGTCGAGCAGTTCGAACGTCCGCTGAGTGTTTCGCTCGATCCGAGTCTCGAAGCGGTACCACTGTTCCTTCTCGATGAGCCGGTCAAATGAGCCGACCTGAAACCAGTCTTCAACAGCCACCGTCAGAATGTGCTGCCGCTGCGACTTTTCTGGGGGAACATCCACACCGGTACGACTCGGCAATGCGGCCGGCGCGTTCGAGTGAACGTTGAATTGCGAGGCTGACTGGTCAGACATTGGCGGATTTACGCGCCGGACCGGCACGTTCCGAAATAGTTTGAGATTTCCCTTCTTGAACATAGGACCGCATCGCAAGACAACTCTGTCACGTGCCGACGATAATCCTGATCCATGCTGTTGGTTCTTTAAGAACTATGATTACTCTCGATATTTGAATGCTGAGTTTTCCCCGGATAGCGATGTTTATGGCGGATGTATCAATTCAGAGCGGTTTGCCGACCGACTCCAGCTCAATCGAGCCGACTCTTAACAGCGTCTCATCCTGCGGTGAATTCCGCTGGAAGCCGAGAATCCGGAATCGCCGACCGTGCCGAATTTCGGGGGCGCGAAGGTTTGTCGGTTTCAGATCAGTTGCTCAAAATGAAACAGTTTGAGACTCTACCGAAACTCTGCTGGCTGGTCTGAAGCCAGCGGCACCATTTCCTGATGCGGCATCTCCGCAACTTTCACAACGCGACAGTTCACTAAAGTCAGTTCTGACTGAATCCGAAATTCAATTGCAGGACGAGTTCCAGCTTCCTCTCAACACCGGGCAGAACACAGACACGTCCCCTTTCACGAAAGACTTCGCACATGCGTATCGCCGAGTTCGTAGAAACAAACTTCCGAGCTATTTTCGTCTGGGGTGTCGCCGCGTTAGTCGTGGTCGGAGTTGTCGCGTTTGCAATGTTTGGCCCCCACGCGTTGTGGCCGTGGGTTGTGCTGGGCCCAATGATCATTCTGGGCTTCATCGATATGACCCAGCCGCAGCAGGCGATCCGCCGCAACTACCCGGTCCTGGGTCACGCTCGATATTTTCTCGAACTGATCCGACCAGAGATTTATCAGTACTTCATCGAAAGCGACAAAGAGGGCGTCCCGTTCGACCGTGAAGATCGTTCGCTGGTTTATCAGCGAGCCAAGAAAGTTCGCGATACGACACCATTCGGAACAAAACTCGACGTGTACGAGCCGGGTTACGAGTGGGTAAACCACTCACTGGCTGCAAAGCACATCGACGCGAGCAACATGCGGGTGACAGTTGGTGGCCCGGACTGCAAACAACCCTATTCGCTCAGCCTGCTGAATATCTCGGCTATGAGTTTCGGTTCGCTCAGCAAGAACGCGATTATTGCGCTCAGCCGAGGCGCTAAGAAAGACAACTTCGCACACAACACGGGCGAAGGTGGACTGAGTCCCTACCACCTGGACGGCGGAGGGGATCTCATCTGGCAGATCGGTACCGGTTACTTCGCCTGCCGTGGAGAAAATGGAAGATTCTCGCCAGAAATCTTCAGGGAAAAATCGGCGATCCCCAATGTCAAAATGATCGAAATCAAACTGTCGCAAGGGGCCAAGCCAGGTCACGGCGGCATCCTGCCTGCGGCGAAGGTAACGCCTGAGATTGCGAAAATTCGTGGCGTGCCGATGGGGCAGGACGTGCTTTCTCCTCCGACGCATAATGAATTCTCGACGCCACGTGGACTGTTGGAGTTTGTGAAGAAGCTGCGGGATCTCAGCGGTGGCAAGCCCGTCGGTTTTAAACTGTGCGTCGGGAAACGACGAGAATTTCTTGCGATCTGCAAAGCGATGGTCGAGACAGGCATCACGCCGGACTTCATCACTGTCGACGGTGGCGAAGGTGGAACGGGAGCCGCACCGCTGGAATTTTCAAACCACATCGGTGCTCCGCTGGTCGAAGGTTTGATCTTTGTCCACAACGCTCTGACCGGTTATTCACTGCGTGACAAGATCAAGATTATTGCAAGCGGCAAGGCCACCTCTGGATTTGGTTTGCTGAAGCGACTGGCCATCGGAGCTGACGCCGTCTCCAGCGCACGCGCCATGATGATGGCTCTTGGTTGTATTCAGGCACTCAAGTGCAACAGCAACCATTGCCCAGTCGGAGTCGCGACTCAGATGAAGCACCTGGTGGCTGGTCTGGATCCAACGGACAAGGCAAACCGAGTCGCCAGTTATCACCACGAAACGATTAACAGTCTCGCCGAAATGATCGGGGCGTTGGGACTGGACTCTGCTCAAGAGCTGCGTCCGTGGCACGTGATGCACCGCATCTCGGCCAACGAAACCAAGCATTACGGAGAACTCTACAACTTCCTCCGGGGCGGCGAATTGCTCGCAGATGTCCTGCCGCCGGAGTACGCTCGCGCCTGTGCGTCTGCGTCGTCGGAAACCTTCGGCCACAGTTCGTAGTTGAACAACTTTCTTACGTCACGAACCAGGCTTCATCAGCCACCGTGCAGGTTTTCGCACGGTGGCTGATTCTACGTTGGCGGGTCGACGAGTCAGATGGCTGCAAATCTCACCGTCAAATATTACCTCGCCGAAGAACAGTATCGCCGTGCGCAGACCAGCGATGAACGACTGCGACGCCTCGAAGTCATGCTCCAGGTCATCCCGAAGCACAAAGGGACGGATCACCTTCAAGCGGCGATTCGAGCGAGGATCAAAGAGGCTCGTGCCGAGGTTCAAGCTGAACACGATGCTCCAAAGCAGGGGCGGACATTTCGCATTCCTCGCCAGGGAGCTGGCACGATTGTCGTGATCGGTGGGCCGAACTCGGGGAAGTCCAGAATCGTTTCTGAGCTGACCAACGCCGATCCGGAAGTCGCGGATTATCCCTTCACGACTCGCGAACCGTTCCCGGCGATGATGTCGTGCAACGATGTGTTGATCCAACTGGTCGACACCCCGCCCGTCAGCCAGACGCCGATCGAACCGTACCTTGTTAACTATGTCCGCACGGCTGATCTTGTCGTGCTCGCGTTTGACGGAAGTTCAGACGACGCTCCGGATGAAACGTTGAACGTGCTCGAGCAGTTCGAGTCGAGGAAGACGCTGCTCAGCCAGAACACCGGTTACGACGAGGACGACTTCACGAAACTGCGAGTTCAGACGCTCCTCGTTGTCACGCGAGCCGACGACGAAGACTCGGAGATTCGGGCTTCCTACCTGAAAGAGATCTGGCCACGAGACATCTCCGCTATCGACGTTGAGCTGCAGGATCAAAACTCGTGCGACGCTCTACGCAGTGCGATCTACGATTCGCTCGGATTGATCCGGGTCTACACGAAAACTCCTGGCAAGACGGCTGTCTACGAAGAACCGTTCGCGATCCCGACGGGCTCGACGGTGGAAACTCTGGCCGAACGCGTGCATCACGACTTTGTCGAGCGGCTTAAATTCGCGAAAGTCTGGGGTTGCGAGGGGCACGATGGGCAACAGGTCGGTCGCGACCATGTGCTCCACGACGGTGACATGGTCGAACTTCACGCCTGAGAAACGGGTGGTCGTGCTGGCGAACTTCTGCTTGTCCGTGGCCACAACAAGTTGCCTCTGGACATTCGATCCACGCGACGAATTCGCGACAGGACCGTCGTTGGGTTTGAATTCGTCATGCCATGCTCACATACTCCGCCCCATCGCCGCACACAGGCACTGCTGATCACTGGTGTCACGAAGCTGCGATAATGGAGTCAGGCAAAGGTTATTTCTTCCTTCAAAAGTTGGCACCGACGTCGATCATCCGAAACACCGCCGCCAGCAATTGAAGTTAGAGACAACTTCGGCCATTCGTGAATTGCACCCGGACGCACATCACACGGCTGGTTTTATGACGACACTCAGCATTCCCGATTTCACACGCGGAAGGCAATCACGCCGATTGTCCGATCGTCATGACAGAACCGGGCTGCTCGGCAAGTCAGGACTGCACTTCACAATCCAACACGCTGATCGGTTATCCAAAAGCCGGTCGGAACAGACAGGCAGAGCGTTTTCTCTGCCCGACCGTTCCGACCGGCTTTTTTCGTGGCTGATGCCATTTTCGTTAAAGTCGCTTCGGCCACTTTCCGGCATTGAATGGGCATTGTTTCCTGAAGGGATTGGGAATCGCGTCGATCTTCAGGAAAAGTCAGCAGGTCTGTCCGCCGATAGATGTTTGAATAAGGTACGCGATAAAGTTCAAGTCTTGTCTGGATATCTCAACAAACGTCGCGACATGCTCAGTCAGCGGCGTTCAATCAGCAAAGCGATCCATTTGTATTTTCCCTTTATTGAATCTGTTCTGAGTTAACGCTTCAACGACCTGTCAACGACCCGTGTCGATCTGGCAGCATTTTCTCTGAGTGCTCTGTTCAACTCTGGTCGTACTTTAAGCTCGTTTCTGCTCACCGATCATCACCTCACTTCACACAAGGAATCCAAGCCGATGAAAGCGTCCGATCTATTTGTTAAGTGTCTTGAAGAAGAAGGTATCGAGTACATCTTTGGTGTACCGGGCGAAGAAAACGCCGACTTCATGATTTCGCTGGAAGATTCGAAAACAATTCGATTTATTCTCACACGGCATGAGCAGGGTGCGGCCTTCATGGCCGAAATCTACGGTCGACTGACGGGCAAGCCAGCCGGTTGTCTGGGGACGCTCGGACCAGGGGCAACCAACCTGATCACTGGCGTTGCGGACTCCAACATGGACCGCGCTCCGATGCTGGTTCTGACCGGGCAGGGAAGTTCAGAGCGACTTCACAAAGAGTCTCACCAGGTCATGGACGTCGTCGGGATGTTCAAGCCGGTGACCAAGTGGGCTCAGATGGTTTACCACGCGGACAACATCCCGGAAATCATCCGGAAAGCCGTCCGCATTGCGACCACCGAAAAGCCAGGCGCTGTGCTGATCGAACTACCGGAAGACATCGCGAAGAAGGATACGCAGGTCAAGCCGATCGAACCGCGACAGTTCCGCCGCCCGGTGGCCGACGACAAGATCGTCAACCAGGCATGGGACGTGATCAAGGCGGCCAAGCGGCCGATCATCCTCGCCGGTAACGGTTGTATTCGCCGTCGAGCGGCGGGCCAGTTGCGGCAATTCGCTGAGGCAACAGGCATCGGCGTCCTTAACACGATGATGGCCAAAGGCTGCGTCGACATGGATTCCGAACAGTGCTGCTACACCATCGGTCTTGGTGGCAAAGACGTGCCGGCCGTTGCGATTGAGCGAGCTGACCTTGTCATTTCACTCGGCTACGACATGGTTGAATACCACCCTGGTCTGTGGAATCCTGGTGGCACGAAGCAAATCGTTCATTGCGACTTCATCCCGTCGGAAGTCGACGAGGACTATCGCATCGAAACGGAAGTTGTCGGCGACCTCGCTCACACACTTTGGATGCTGAACGAGAGGGTTGCTGCTCACGGTGCTGAGAACCTCAACTTCGATCACTCACACACGAAACTCTGTCGTGAGAAGATGACCGAAGAATTCGAAGCTCACAAAGACGACACGACCGAAGGCAAGATTCGGCCGCAGAAAGCTTTGTGGGACGCTCGCCAGGTGCTGCGTCCGACCGACCTGCTGCTGTCGGACGTTGGTGCTCACAAAATGTGGATCGCGCGCTACTTCCAATGCCACGAACCTAACACCTGCCTGATTCCAAACGGTTTCTGCTCGATGGGTTTCGCATTGCCGGGGGCTATCGCCGCCAGCTTTGTTGATCCGGAACAGCGGATCCTCGCCATCTGCGGTGACGCAGGCTTCCTGATGAATGTGCAGGAGATGGAAACCGCCAAGCGATACAACTCGAACATCACTGTGATGATTTGGGAAGACCACATGTACGGTCTGATCGCCTGGAAGCAGTTCAACCATTTTGGAAAGCACACCGATCTGGCCTTCGGAAATCCAGAGTTCGTGGCGCTCGCCGAAGCGTTCGGCTGGAACGGCTTCCGCTGTAACAACGCCGCCGACCTTCAAGCCACACTCGAAAAATCATTCGAGGCTGAAGGACCGAGCCTGGTCGTGATTCCGATCGACTACGACGAGAACACAAAGCTGACCCAGCGGATGGGTGAGCTGACCGCTTCGATCTAGTTCAGACATTGCCTTTTCGGCACCTCTGATCTCGATAGTTTTCGCAGCGTGCGGGAGAACTTCTCCCGCACGCTGTTTTCTATTGGTCTTCCAGCTTTGCAACCGGGTGAGCCGCACGCCGTCAGGAGGCGGGTGACTGCCTGCGCGACAAGCCCCGAGGCCTTACGGCACTCGGCTCGGCTGGCTGGCTCTTAATTCTGTCCGGTGCGAGTTTGATCCACGTCATTTGTGGCTGGCAGACCCTTAATCCATTCCGTAAACAGAGCCACGGCCTGGTCGTCAACAAGGGACGTCGCCAGTTGCGGCATTTGCCCGCGGCCGCGGCGAGCGATTCTCTGCAGTAGAACGGATCGCTCAGGAGCACCCGGAGCCACGATCTTTGCGTCGGCAATTCCCAGGCGATCGTGCAGTGGTTCCGCGTCGATCAGATTCTGTTTGGCCAGCTTCGTACCGAACGAAACAATCATCTGCGAGTTTCCACCACCGGCCGAAACATGGCATTGGGCACAGTTTGAGTGCAGGTAAGACAGTGCTCGATCTGCCAGCGGTTCCGACCTGTCGTACGGGTCGGCCAGCCTTGGATGCTCGTCCGAGTTGAACGCTGCGTCTTTGCCGCCCTTGCGGGGCAGCTTGAAATAGCCGAGATGCTCAAGTGTTCGAAGCTGGTTGTCGACAGCGCCGCCGACGGACGAATAATCGTGGTCGCGGTTCATCTGCGGAGTTGACAGCCCCAGCACAAAGCTGGCAGCACGAGCGTGACAGACCATGCACTCGGCTCGGCTGGGGTATCGCCATTTTCGTTCGATCGTCGCGCCGCCGATTGACTGAACGTTGAAGTTGATATCCAGCCCCGCCTTGTCGACGAGAGTTGCGTCCGTCTGTTCCTTGTTCCAACGGTACGAATAGCCAACCCACTCTTTGTTCTCGCGATGCAGAAATCGCGTTTCGATCCAGCGGCGAGACTTCGGGTTCCCTTCGATCGTGTCCACAGCGAACGATTTCACCAACACAGTCTGCTCGGGAAATGACCAGCCTTTGTTTCCGCTAACCGAGATCCCGGGAGGGCTCTCGTCAGAATTTTTCTGCTGAGGAATCGCAAAGAATCTCGACTTGAAACTGCCGTCCGACCAGAGCGGCGAATTTACCGAGTAAGGAATTACTCCCGGCTGCATTTCGTGCGTCGCGACGTTCGCGAAGATTCCGCTGTCACTGAGTTTTTGCGGGAAGCTCTCCGTCGTCGACTCCTGAGTGTTCAACTCAAGCGAGTAAAATCCACCCTCGCCCTTGTCGTGATGGTCGGTGATCAGCAACTCACCGTTTGGGTCCAGTCCAAACGAAGTAATCTGCATGGTTGTGTCGGCGATTTCGTGATGCCAGAGAACTTTTTCTCCATCGTGCTGGCCCGCCCAGATCTTGCCGGTTGAGTAGTCGCCGTAGATGTACGCTCCACGAAGTCGCGGAAACTTCGAGCCGTAATAGACGACTCCGCCGGTCAACGAACGCGCCTCAGAATGCGGATGCTCAAACGTCGGTTTTACATGCGGATGCGGACCGACTTCACGTTCCAGGTAAAACGGGTGCGACCCTTCGTAAACGCTCCACCCAAAGTTGTCGCCTTTGTTGACCTTGTAAACCTGCTCCCAGAGATCCTGCCCGTTATTGCCAACCCAGATATGGCCGGTCTTAGGATCGGTCGTCATCCGCCACGGATTCCGCAATCCGTACGCCCACGTTTCAGGTCGGATGCCCTCCTGCCCAACGAACGGGTTGTCTTTCGGAACGGAATACTCACGCCCTTCGTCGGGGTGGTCGACGTCCAGCCTCAACACCTTCGCCAGCAGATGGTCGAGGCCTTGTCCTGTAAGGTTGGTGTCGGAGTCGGACGTGCCATCTCCGGTCGTCACGTAGAGCATTCCGTCGAGCCCAAACGTTACTGCCGCTCCGTTATGCCCATTGGTTTCCCATTCGAGGATCACCTTCGCCGAATCTTTGACGAGTAAAAACGGGGCTTCCCGTTGCAACGTGTATCGAGTCACTCGACACGTTTTCTGAGCATCCTTCGGAAGCGCCTTATTCGGGCCGTTGTGCCCGAGGTAGAAGAACCCGTTCTGCGCAAATTTCGGATGAAAGCAGATGCTGTACGCCGGATCGTCCACTTCGAAAAGAACGTCGAATTCGCCCGCGGCAACCTGACTGGCAGACGCTCGACAGACGCGGAATTTCTTTTCGGGACGATGGTCGTGGATGAAAATCAGGCGATCGCTGCCCGGTTCCGTCGTTGCAAAGATCGGCCAGTCGACCTGTAGTTTCGGCAGGGCTCGTACGGCGTGATACGGCAGTGGCGGCTCGGGTGAGCCGGCGACTCGCGACGTCGTCACGGGAACGTATTCCGGCAACCCAAACGGCGATTCGTCCTGTGCGGAGGCCAGGGTCGGCAACAGCAGAACGGGAAGCACCAGCACGCGGCGCAGGATTCTGGTGATCGAAAAGCGACGGGTGCGTGACATGCTGCAGCCTCGAAGGAATCACGGATCGGGCGGACAAATCGTGACCCGGCAGCATAGTCGGATACATCGCCGCAGCGGAATCAACTCGATGGTGTCCTGTCGCGAAGAGTGCCGTGGCGGATGTTTGTCGTCAGCGTGGGTGGCTGGCGGTCGAGCTTGCGAGCCACCAGTTTTTCGATGCACTGGGGGCTCGCTGGAGGCTCGACCGCCAGCCACCCGCGTACACACTCATCGACAAACACGCGTGCTGCGATCGGTCGGTGCTCAAGCGAACTCAAGAGTGTTCCAGCGGCGCGTTGCAACGATCGTCGTTAGCGTCGCCGCGAGAATTGCCCCAACAAACACAGCAGGCAGCACAACGGGCACCCAGGCTGGACCCAACTCCAATGAGAGAGCGGTCAGCCCCCCGTGCACGAACAGCGACGCCGTCATTACAAGAATTGACACCCACGCTCGGCGGTACGATGTCAGCCACGCAACGACTGACGTGGTGATGACGATGTTTGCGAAGATGTGGACAACACAAACCAACCAGGTTTGCAGCCCAGAAAACTCATCGATTATCCAGCCTTGAAGAACAAACACAGTCACAAGCGCAACCGGCACGGCGATGGCAACGGTTCCGTCGAAAGCAATTGCCCCCAGGATCGATGAGACATAACGACGTCTGCTCAGCGGTCGCAAAAGTTCGGACGAAAACCACCGCCAGTGCTGCAGCCATTGTCCGTTGAGCATCGACATCGACATCATCGGGACCATCGCGGTCATAAACATTGGAATCATTGGAACGAATGGCGTGCCGCTCTTCGGTCCTTGCAAAACGCCCGAGAAATACATGATCCCGCCACACATCAGAACCATCATCGGAATGCCCCAAAGTGCTGCCAGTCCGTCCGAGATCTGTAGCAGTCCCACCGCTCGTGGAAGCCATGATTTCGGCAGATGCCGCATCGCGAAATCAAACTGATGATCCAGCAGCCAGGCGTTGACAACGGACTTCGAAATCGCATTCGCTTCCATCTGCTGGCGCCGGCGGTTCGCGGAGCGGGATGCCAGGTCCCACGCCATGTCGAATGAAAAGACCATCCCGTACTCGGGCATCGCCTCGTGGAATCGCGTGAGTCGTGCCGCGTAAGCACACAGTCCGACAATCCCCGCACACAGAAGCAGCATCGACGGCAACGTCGGAGACACGGGCACGAACGAGTCCATCAACATCGTTTGCGTCGATGAGTTTGCGAAAACGATGAGGCCCGTTACGCCGAAACCAGCAAACAACATCAATACTGAGTTGCGATGAGTCATCCACAAAAACCACGCAAAGACTGTCGTCTGGATACCGAATACCGATGGCAGAGCGATACCGGCTGTGCTGCACGCGCCGAATGCTGGTAGTGCCGCCGCCGTCAGAAACAGGCAACCAGGAATCGTGAGATGTGCCATCGCGAAGCCCGGTGTCAGGCGTGCCCGCGGAGCGGCAAACTGCACCTTGAGATGCACCCCCAGCCACACTCCAAGAACCAGACCTGGAAACAGCAACGATAGAAGATGGTTGGCACGAAACTTTTCGAAGACGGCCTTCGTTTGCTGATCGCGTTCCACCAGGTTGCTGCGATCCTCGATCGACGACACACCGGCAACACGAACGCCGGGGATGCGTTTGCGTAGTTGCCGCACGCCGTTCTTCGTGACTCGAGTGTTGCCGACATCAATCTGGCGAAGCTGTTTCAGGTTTGACAGCCAACTCACCGACCAGTCGGTAACTTCGGCGTAGCCCAGATTGATTGACCATAACCCGGTCAGATCGCGCAGCGGAAACAGCTCTGCTTCGTTGATCCGGGCTGCATGCAGTTCCAGAGACTTCAACGATTCGATCTTCGCAATCATCCGCACGCCATCCGGGTCCAGATGCGCCGCAGAGAAACTAAGGTTTGTTAACTTTTCCGAATCTGCCAGACCGTCAAGTCCCGAGCCGTGTGCGACGGTCCCAAGGATGGACAACATTCGGAGCTTTGGAAGTTTTTTCAGTTCCGCCAGGCCCACGTCGGTGATCGATGTGTTGCTGATGTTCAGGTCCGTAATTGACGAAACTCTGGCGACGTTCACCAGCACTTCGTCCGTAATCCCCGGCCCCCACAGTGACACTGACTCAGCGTTGTCGGGGATTTTTGCGGCGGCAGCGTTTTGAAACGACAGCCGTTGCCCGTCCACCGAAAGATGCGTTTGGAGATTCGTGGGAATGTCGTACGGCGCGATGGCTGGCCGCATCTCGCTGGGATGATTCGGGCGGCGAGATTGGCTTGATGGCAAAAGCGAAAGCGCACAACACAATATCAACGCGCAATAGAAGTCCCACCGCGTCAGGTATGTCTTCAGCACGACCGAAAGCTGACGGCGGAAGCCGTATGCGTTGATTGAAGTTGAAATTGCCATCGCCGGTCTCCGCCCAAAAGTTTCAGAGCCACTTCAGAATTGCATGATCGTCTCGTGCGAAACTTTCGCTACGCGTCACCATGCATTTCGAGAAAGATCTCTTCGAGGCTCAAATCTTCGACGGACACGCTGGCCTGCCAACGGGATTCGATTTCCTCGACCAGCGTCGGGCCGACCTCAGCCACGGCAACCATCGCGTGCTTGCCGGATATTTCTGCTCGGAGAGAATTTGCAACTCCGAACGAAGCTGGCAGGTCGGTCTCTGAAGTAAGTCGCAGGCGTTTAACGCTGTCTTTCAAATCGTCCAGCTCATCGTGATAGACGATCTTGCCTTCCTTAAGGACAGCCACGTGGTCAGCCACTCGTTCCAGGTCGGTCGTGATGTGTGTCGAGAAGAGGACGGTTCGATTCTCGTCGCGCGTTATTTCCAGCAGCGTACTGAGAAACTCTCGTCGTGCTGACGGGTCGAGGCTCGCGACGGGCTCGTCGAGAATCAACAGGTCGGGCTCATGGCCGAGTGCCAGGATCAGTGCCAGCTTCTGCTGCTGACCTTGAGACATCGGCCCCACGCGATCTTCTGTTGGAAGCTCCCACCGTCGGGCGAGTTCGAGGGACAGGTCGTGATTCCACGTCGGATAAAAGGCCGCCGTGTATTCGATGATTTGCCGAACCCGCATCCAGGAGTAAAGACTGACTTCCTGGGCGACGTATCCAAGTTGAGCCTTCGCTTCGGCAGAGAGATGCCACGGCTCTTCGCCGAGAATCGTCGCGCTGCCAGACGAAGGCTTCAGCAAACCGAGCAGGCACTTCAGCAGTGTCGACTTGCCGGAACCGTTTTTGCCGAGCAACCCTGTAACCGATCCGCGTGGGATCGTCAGGTCGACTCCTCTTAGAACATGAGCCGTCCCGAAGTTTTTCATCAGTCCGGAAACTTGAATCAAGGGAGCATCATTCGAAGGCTCATTCATTGCTTTCGTTCCTTCAGTACGGATTTCACAACGTCGAGAATCTGCCCATCCGTAAGCCCCAGTTGCTGACCTCGTGTCACCATCGGCTCGGCCAATGGTTTGAGGTCAGCTTTGCGTTCTTTCAGTGGCCCGCTCGCCACTCCAGACGTGACACGCATTCCGGTGCCGCGAACGCGCTCCAGGATGCCTTCAACCTCCAGGCGACTCCACGCCTTCGAGACGGTCATCATGTTGACCTGAAGTTCGTCGGCCATCTGTCGGACACTTGGCAGCAGGTCACCATCGGCAAGTTGCCCACTGGCAATCATCGCCCGCACCTGGTCCATGAGCTGCCGATAGATCGGCACGCCCGATGAAGGGTGAACTTCGAATTCAATTGAAGGGTTGACCATGTCATAAATCCACTCAGTGTCTTACGACTGTAATACACCGTTTGAAGCATGTCAACGGCGAAACCCTTCACCGCGAAACCCTTCAATGGTGGGAGACACAAAGGTTGTCATTTGAGACATAAACCTTGGCCCCACGAGACATAAAGGTTGTCACAGATTTCGCCAGTGCGTCGTGATAGGCAATAACGTCGAGCCGGGGGGGGGTGAGGGCTCGTTTTGCACCGGATAACCGATTTCGAGTCCTGATGGGCGATCGCGTCGAATCCCGTCGCGAGTTCATCGAGAAGAGTATCCGCGCCGTGATGAATTGTCTTTGGGTCGCCCGGTTATGGATTATTCCCCGTTGCGGTTCAGGTAGCGAAGCCCGAAACTGTAGGGTCAATAAAACTCAGCAGAACTCATAGTGCCGGATTTCGAACGATTTACGGCTCGCTGGATTCTGCCATCTCAGTCAGTTGGTTTCATTCGCCAGCCGTGGAGACGTCGCCGAGATTGGCTGCCGACGACATCAGCCCCGTCCAATCAGTCCGTTTTTCAATCGCAAAACAGCAGCGATGGGCAGCCGAGAGGCCTGCAATTCCAAACCGCGAACTGCTCCAGCTCGCGCAATTCAATGCGACTTGCGAAATGGCACATGCAACACTTTGACTGCAGTGGGCGATGGGATTCTGGCGACATCGTGAATCAAATTGTTCACGACATCGACGAGCACGGCTGGAGAGAATTTCGAGAGATCGAGATCCTCAACAGTGTGCTGGAGCGAACGCCGTTGTGAAGCGTGAGTTCGGCTTTCAGAGCAGTCCAATCGGATGTGTATACGGTGATCGATGCATGCCGTTCACATGAATCATGGGGCAGGTCTAAAAGAATCGGGTTCTCTGAGCTTTCAGCCGCGGGCGAGCGACCATCGCAGCGGGATCAGGAGAAAGGTCGCTGGCAGTTACTTTTTCCTTTTGGTGGACTCTTGAG
>CALDJX010000595.1 GCA_937899075.1 uncultured Planctomyces sp.
CACTGCTTGAGCCGAGAGAGAGCAAAAAAAGACTCAACCGCCAGCACAAACATGTAGAACAGAACCAGCCATCCAAAAAACTCTTTAACCCCGTATTCAGGAGCAATCTGCCTCGCAGCAAACACGCCAGCGAACACAAACAACATCCTCACTCCGCCAGCAACCAACACAAGAAGAGGCTGCGATTCGCCAGCGACCCCCTTGAGCAAGAGCACAATGCACGCCGGTACGACACACAGAACCGCTGACGCCCCCACCCCGACCAGACCTTTACTGCCAGCAACAGCCCACGCTGGAACTGCCAACAGACAAGAAAAGACCATACTCGCCCCAACCACTCGAACAACGTCAGACAAAACCCCCTGACGCTTCACGTCCTCATACCTCAGTGGCGGAGATCACTTATTGAGATCCCGAAGAAGCTGTTGCAACCCACGAAAAGCCAAGTAGCTCCCAAGGCACAACCCCACGAGAGTCCATCCCGGTAAAGTTCCGTACTTGTTGTCCAGCCAAACGCCGATCCCAGTGGGCACAACCATTTCCAACCCGAGGGATGTCACCTGCGACGCCCAACGCATTGCATTAGATGTCGCTCTGCGGTCGTCTGAGCCAGTCATTGCAACTCCAAAGAGAAATTCCCTCGAAGCGCGGCGGACGATACCGACCACATATCGGAGTGTCAAAAGACCGGCTGCACTTCTTTGGACAATTTCTCAGATCTGATTTACCCGCTTCCCGAGCGTGTTAATCGATCCGACCGGCCATAGCTACCGAGGCATCCTACTTGGCACTGATTCGCGGCAAGCCCGTTCTGCCGACTCAGGTGTCGACCAAATCGAAAATCGCTCGAAACCTGCCAACTCAATCGTTGATGAGCGGCCCTACTCGGACTAGCATTGGCTCGTACCTCTACCGAGGTCTGACGCAAACGCCAAACGTTGTTGACCCTACAAGAATGACTAAAAAGGGAGCTTCCTTGTTCGGCCATGGGGCATGCCGATTCGTTCGGACGTCACATCCCGGGCAGAAGGTTCCCACCTTATAACGTCTCGGGTCTCAACAAATCGCGTTGTGTCATTTCGGTGGGGGTATTTTTATGCGCCGCCACAATCTGGCTCCTTAAGTCAGCCTGGCTCCTTTAAGTCAGCAGATCGACTCGCCAGGCGACGCCGGTCGGCTCGACAGTACACCGGCTGTTGTTCATTACGCTTTGGCATCGAGGCGGCAACGACGAAGCGGACCATTCTCAAGCCGAACTCAGCGATGGCTGACGAACACCGCTCGCCAATCGTTCGTCGTCTGGATTGGCGTCGCGAGCAGGCGGGCCGACGCTGTATGCTGGTTCCTGTAGCCCTCCAAGCCCGCCCGCCTCAAAACCAAGTTGATCTCCCGAAGCATGCCTGGCACCGCTGTCGAGTCATTCATGTCGACTTTGCGTCGCAGTAATCTGCTCGCGCCCGAGCAGGTCGCTGTCGCGTCGTCGCTTGCTGCGGACTCAGACGCTGTCACCGTCGCTCGAGAGCTGATCCTGCGGAAATGGTTGACCGAATGGCAGGCTCGGCAACTGTTGGCCGGCAAAAGCAAACTGTTCCTGGGCAAGTACAAGCTGATGGATGTGCTCGGCCAGGGCGGCATGGGAGCGGTTCTCAAAGCTGAGAGTACCACGCTGCGGCGCGAAGTTGCTCTCAAGGTCATGGCGACCGATCTTCACGACGATGGTGTTGCACGAGCCCGGTTCGAGCGGGAAATCGCATTCTCCGCCAGCCTCAATCATCCAAATATCGTGCGGGCGATCGACGCCGACCAGATCGGCAGGCGTTTCTTTCTGGTGATGGAGTATTTTGCCGGCAAAGACCTGAAAGCCGTCGTCAAAGAACGCGGCCAGGTTTCGGTCGAGTTTGCCTGCGAATGCATTCGTCAGACGGCTCTGGGGCTTCAGCACGCGTTCGAACAGGGCATCGTTCATCGAGACATCAAGCCCTCAAACCTGCTCGTGACCAAAGATCCGAAGACCGGGCAGCCTTTGATCAAGATTCTGGATCTCGGCCTCGCGCGAGTCTCCCACCAGGCCGAAGTTGGTGCTGGCGGACGCGCCGACTTCGAAGCGGCTGACGGCGGCGTCACGAGGACTGGCCAGATTATGGGCTCGCCCGACTACATGTCGCCCGAGCAGGCCATGAGCTCCAGCACGGTCGACATTCGAGCAGACATCTACGGCCTGGGAGTCACGCTTTTTCAGTTGTTGTGCAACGAGCTGCCGTACACCGGCGAAAACGTGATGGAGAAACTGCTCGAACGAATCAACAAAGACGCTCCGCCCGTCAGTATCTATCGCCCGGAAATTTCGCCGGTCCTCGTCCATATCGTGGCGAAAATGCTGCACCGCGACCCGGCTCAAAGGTTTCAGACGCCCGTCGAAGTCGCCGCCGTCCTGGAAGCGTTTGCCGCGAATCCAGATTCACTTGAGATATTCGCTGAAGCTGAACCCGCCACACCTCCCGCCCTTGATCTCCCAACGCTGGACGCTCAGGCTGACGAAACGCTGAGCGTCTTCGTGGGTGACTTGAACAGTGAAGCCGTCGTCGTCAGCGAGCCGGCCGCCACATCGCGACCCGTCATTCGACGACGCAGAAAAAGCGTCCTGCCGCTGGTCGTTTCGATCGGGACCGCCTTCACTCTGATCGGCGTCGTGCTGTTTGTTCTTTCGCAGGGTTCTGGCCCGCCGAAAAAGAAGGAGCCGGCCAGCGCTTCAAAGAAAAACGGATCTGACCTCGCAGTTACTGGATCCCAGAAATCAACAAAGACGACTCGCGATATCGTCGCCCTTCCGCCTCCGGCTTCGTTCTCATCCACGGGGGACGAGTTTACAGACTGGGCACGCAACATCTCACAGGAACTTCGAATTGAAACCGACATTGGCGAGTCTGCCATCAAGTCGACCGATCCGTTGCCTAAGGGCAGCTACACAATCGTCGGACTCGATCTCAGAGGCGTGCAGGTCTTCACGGCCGACGATCTGCGAACACTGGGGACAAGCAAGACAGTTCGCCGATTAAACGTATCCGGAAGCCGGTTGAAGGATTCTCAGTTGCGACAGGTCGTGCGTCTCAAGGATCTGCGATTTCTCGACATTAGCAACACGATGATCACTGACGCCGGCCTCGAACCACTCGCCCGATGCCGCAACCTGACAACGCTGCAACTGCGATACGACTCGGTCGGCGACGCGGGTATTGCCCATCTGACAGAACTGGAATCACTGTCCAGCCTGAATCTCGAAGGCACGGATGTGACCGACTCAGCGGCCGAGTCACTCGCTTCACTCAAAAACCTGACGCGGCTGAATCTCAAACACACCGCCGTCTCAGAGTCAGCCGTCGAGACACTCAGAACCCGCCTTCCGGACTGCACGATCGAGTATTGATTCGTGAATTCGGTAGTTCTTACGCAGCGAATTCAGAATGTCGGTCGAATCCTGAAAAACTGAATCGCGCCGCCCACTTTCTTCGTGATATGAAGAAAGTGACTACGCTGTCCCTTGAAGGCGACTTCAACTCAGGAGCGGCAGCATGTCAGAACCCCACGAAAAACCAGACGAGTTCGGTACAGAATCCGCGACCCGCACACCCACCGCCGAGTTGGCCGCGACGCCGCAGCTGATCGACCGGCTTTACTCCGCCGGAGTATTGAGCAGCAGCGGCCGTGTTGCCGCCTTGAAGGTTGTCAACGGGCCGCTCATCTGGTGGCCCTGGGTAGAAAAAACGCTGCTGTTCCTCGGCCTGGCCCTGACGCTTTCCGGAGTCGTCTGCTTCTTCGCCTGGAACTGGGATGCGCTGCCGGGGCTCGTCAAGCTGGCGATCGTCCAGGCAGGGATCGTCGGCTGCTGCGTCGTCGCCTGGCAGAAAACGATCGAGACGCTGCCGGGCAAAGCGGCGATCACGGCGGCGGCGGTTCTCGTTGGAGTGTTTCTCGCCGTCTTTGGACAGGTTTACCAGACCGGAGCCGACGCCTACCAGTTGTTCGTCGGGTGGGCGTTGCTGATTCTGCCGTGGGTGGTGATGGGCCGCTTTGCCGGCCTGTGGGTCTTGTGGCTGGCGATTGTCAACGTCGGCGTCTCTCTGTTCTGGGAGCAGACGATCGACCCACGCGGCATCGATTCCGAATGGCTGCTTCTGATTCTCGGACTACTGAACAGCATCGCCGCGGCCGTTCGAGAATTCGTGACCGAGCGAAGCTGCTGCTGGCTTCCGATCTGGTTCCGACGGGTGACGGTCGCGGCGGCGCTGGCCACGCTGGCCGCTCCAGCCTTTTCGATCATCGTCAACTTCAGTCGCGCAGGTGCCTCAGCATGGGTTGACGTGGTCGTACTTCTGATGGCTCTGGCGGTTGTGTACTGGCAGTTTCGACTCCGCAAACCCGACCTGTTCGTGCTGACTTGCGGAGCGACGACGATCACCGTCCTCGCCTGTGCCGGAGTCATCCGAACTCTGATGAAGGTCAGCGACGAATCCATTGTCTTCTTCGGCTCGGGCCTGGCGATTCTGGGCATCGTTGCCGTCATGACAAGATGGCTGATGGCCACCGCACGCGACATTCGCCAGCAGTCTCCCGAAACTCGCAGAGACTCCGGCGTGGACGACGGCTTTGTGAGCACTCCTGACGGCCTGGACGCTCAGCAAATCTCGCTTAAAGAACTCCTCGTTCAACTCTCCGAAGAAGGTCAGTTGACCGAACCGGAAATTGACTCGGCATTGAGCATCGCGACGACTCCGGAAGACCAGACACCCTGGTTCGTACAGGCGCTGATCGGCTTCGGAGCGTGGCTCGCTTGCCTTCTTTTTCTGGGATCGTTGGGAATCGCCGGGCTGTTCGATAACGGAGTCGCCACAACAATCGTTGGCGTTGGCCTTCTCGCAGGCGGAGCGTTTCTCGATCGATTCACCGACTCAGCGTTTCCTCGACAACTTGGGCTGGCCGCAGGTTTAACCGGCCTGGGTCTGACAGGAATCGGATTTGCGGAAACCACTCACGGCAACGAAATATCGAGTGCTACGATCGCGATTTCCCTGGCCACGGCGGCCTTCTACGTCCCCTTTCGCAGTGATCCGTTTCGGTTTCTGTCGTGTCTCTTCTCGGTCGCGCTCGCCGCGTTCTGGGCCTGTGACTTCTCGATCTTCTCCGGACGCGGCAACGGCCTGAGCCTGGGAATCCACATTCTGATACTGGTCGAAACACTCGGCATCGGACTGATCTTTACACGACAGGGCCAACAGTTTCTCCGGCCAGCCGGATACGCGATGGCTGTCGGACTGCTGGGAACGTTGCAGGTCACGCAGTATGCAAGCGGTCTGGCAGAATGGTCATCCGTGGTGATTCTGGCGTTGGCTCAGCTGTGGATTCTGCGTCGCGCGTGGGCGACCACTTCTAATGCCTCGAAGCAAGACCTCGGCGTCGCCGTTGCCGGAACGGTCGTGCTGGGAATCATCTCAGTCCCCGGCGTGCTGGCTTCGATCGGCGCCACGCTGCTGGGGCACCTCGAACGAGACAACGTGCTGAAACGACTCGGGCTGCTGTTTCTGCCAGTTTACATTGCGAGCTTCTACTACAGCCTCGAAACGACGCTGCTGTTTAAGTCGCTCGTCCTGATCGGCAGCGGCCTCGTGTTGTGGGCCGCCCGCTGGCATTTCAAACGACGAATCCAAACTGCAGGATCCAACGCGTCGGAGATTCAATCATGAAGACCTCCACTCTGATCGTGACTTCGGTGCTCGTTCTCGGCTGCCTGAACTGGCTGATCATCGCCAAAGAACGAGTTCTCCAATCGGGCCGCACGGTCCTGTGTGAACTGGTCCCGGTCGATCCGCGTTCGCTCATCCAGGGCGACTATATGGTCCTGCGATACGCCATTGCCGAAGACTCTGCTCCACACATCTTGGAAAATACTTACGACGGGCTCCTCGTCCTGCGACTGGACGAAAACAATGTCGCGAAGTTTCAACGAGTCGACGACGGAAGCCCGCTTGGCGCTAACGAAGCCCGCATTCTGTTCCGTCGTCGACAGAATAGTTTCCGACGAGGCACGATCCGCATCGGCGCCGAGTCCTACTTCTTCGAGGAAGGCCGAGCCAACGACTTTTCACGAGCAAAGTACGGCGAATTGAAAGTCGCCCCGAACGGCGAGTGCATCCTCGTCGGCCTGCGAGACGCCAAACTGAAACCGCTGTAGTTTGGTAGGCTGGGACGCGTCCCAGCAAAACACTCAAGCTGGGTCCTGACCCAGCCTACTTCATTACTTCACTGCGTGAGATTTTTCATTCTGACGAGATAAGCCAATCGGACGTAGCCATGCAAGCACCCATTGAACACTTAATCGATGACCATCTCGCTTTGACGCGACGGTATTTCCTTGGGTTAGGCGCGGCGGGGGTTGCGGCGTTGAAGGCTCTGCCGTTACAGGCAGAGGACGCGAGCGACGATGAGGTTCTGCTGAAGGTGATTGCGAAGTTGGAGTCGTGGCTGACGGCGATGGATGACTTTCGGGATGTGTCGCGAGGGAAGCCGGTTCCGCATTCGCTCAGTGATGAGAAGAAGGCGGAAGTCGGAATGACTCGCGACACGTGGAAACTCGAAGTGTTGAGCGATCCCGACAAGCCAGCGCGCGTTCGCAATGAGTTTAAGAAGTCGGACAACACGGCGTTCGACTTTGCGGCGTTGATGGAGTTGGCCAAAACGAAGGCTGTGCGATTTCCCAAAGTGATGACGTGCCTCAACATCGGCTGCCCGCTGGGCATGGGCATCTGGGAAGGCGTGCCTCTTCGAGAAGTGCTCTGGCTGGCTCAGCCAACGGAAGATCTGCGGCGCGTATTTTACTACGGCTACCACAACGACGAGCCGTCGCAGATGTTTCGCAGTTCGATGCCGGTCGGCCGAATTCTGGAAGACCCGTTCGATCTGCCACCGGTCATTCTGTGTTACAAGCTGAACGGGCAGTGGCTTTCCAACGAGCGTGGCGGGCCGGTCCGAGTCGTCGTGCCGGAAGCCTACGGCTTCAAGTCGATCAAGTGGCTGTCGCATCTTTACCTGTCGAACATCCACGGAGCCAACGACACGTACGCCGAAAAGAACAACGATGTCGACAGCCCGTTGAAGAGTTTCGCCGCGACGCTCGACTTCCCCGCAGTCGTCAAACCCGGACAACCAATTCCGGTGACCGGTTACGCGCAGGCCGGAATCGCCAGCGTCTCGAAGGTCCAGGTCTTCGTTCACAACAAAGCCGAAGACCTGCCGACGGGCGACAAGTATTTCACGAAGGCTCCGTGGAATGATGCCACCATCCTGCCGCCGCCCGTCGAATGGGGAGGCAACCTGCCAGACGGAAAGATCCCGGCAGGCACACTCGGTTACGACGCGGATGGGCAACCAAAAACCTGGCCGATGCGACTTTCCAAAGTCCACTGGGCAACGCTGCTGCCCGGATTGCCCGAGGGCAAGTACACGCTCCGCTGCCGAACGATCGACGAAAAAGGCCAGGCACAACCCATGCCCCGCCCCTTCCGGAAATCCGGCCACGCCGCCATCGAGCAAGTCAGCATCGACGTCAAAGCCTGACCAGTTCCACTTCGCGTTTGAACGTGTGCATTGGGTAGGGCACGTCAAGCGCAGCGCCGGCGTACCAAATGGATTCCCAATCGTGATGGTACGCCGGCGCTGCGCTTGTCATGCCCTACGACTGGTGTCAATTTAGCTTGTTACTCGCGGCGTGTGAGCGTGCTGAGTTTCAGATCGTGAGTGTGCAGGACTTCGCCGTCGATCGTGATAGCTTCGAAGCGGACCGTTGGGTCTGCTGCCTGCGTGTTGAATTTCATCAGGGCGTACGAACAGGTTTTGCTGTGGCCCCAGACGAGGCCCGGTGTCTTCACGACAGGATGCGTGTGCCGGTTTGTCAGTTTGGAACTTTCGAATTCGTAGAGGTCGTAGCCGTTGTCTCGGGTTGTAATGCGAAGGTCGGTGCGGTGCCGGTCGGCGGCGACCAGAAAGACTCCGTTGATTTTCTGAGTCTCGATGTAGGAAAAGATTTCTTCGCGTTCGTTCGCGAAGCCGTCCCACGGGTCTTTGCTGCCCGGTTTGATGTTCTCGGTAAAGGGCACGGGTGAAGCCAGCACTTTGAATGTGCCGCGTGAGTTCTTCAGCGTTTCCTTCAGCCAGGCCTTCTGCACAGGGCCGAGCATGCTGGGTTCGGGTTTGCGGGTTCGGTAGTAGCGACCGTCGAGCATCATGAAATGCACGTCGCCGATGTAGAAGTCGTACCAGCAGCCGGGCTGTTCTTCGCCGCCGCCGTACGCCGGGTTCACCCAGTTCTGCCGGAAGACATTCCAGACCGGACGCTTCCATGCCGGGCTGTCTATGTCCGGCCCCGGCACGCAGTCGTTCGTGGCAAAGTCGTGGTCGTCGTAGATCGAGTAGATGCTTCGTGACGAAACAAACCGGCGCCATTCAGGTCGAGCCTGCCTCCGGTAGTAGCAGTATTTCATCGTGAGGTCGTGTTCCGGATCGTCGATGTAAACGTTGTCGCCGAGCATCAGAAATGCGTGAGGGTCGGCCTTTGCGATTGTGTCCCACATGTACTCCCACTCGGGCACGTAGCCCGCTCCGCCTCCGAAGCCGACGCTGAATTCAGCAGCGGAATGCTGCTTTGGTGACGTCCGAAAAGTTGGCTTGTCCATCACGTAAAGTTTGCTGTCGATTTCGATGGCATATCGATACCGGGTTCCCGCCTCGAGCCCTTTCACAACCGCGACGCCGGTCAGATCGTTCGCGGCTGTCGTCGTGGCCAGATCAGAGATGGACACCGGAAAGTCTCCGTCTATCGGGTAAACTCGCACGGCAAATTTCGACTCCTGCGCCGTGCGAATCCAGAACGACGCACCGGAGTCGGTGACCGATCCAACCATCGGCCCGTGAATTAACGCTCCCGGTTTGTGCTGCTGTTTCCAATTTGCGAACTCGTCGGTTTCGTACAACGGCGACAGGACATCCTGAGGCCCGGCGACCAACCGTTCGAACGGCAGGCCCTTGTCGAGCGCCGTCTTCGCGTGCGTGACGGCCTCTTTGACCTGCCCCTGCCGCAGAGAACTCAGCATTCGTACGAAGTGCGTTTCCGGCTCGTCCTCGTCCGCCTTCTCGAGTTCCTTGTCAACTTTGTCGAACTGCCCGGCCGCGACAAACCGAGTCGCGTCGCGCTGAGGATCGTGCTGCGCCTCGCACTGGTTTTCGAAAATCGCGAACAGACACAGCGGAGCAATGAGCGGCAGGAAACGGAACATGGATCATCCATTCTTTGAGACATACGGAACTGCTTGATCGCCGGGCAGGCCGGGAAGTCACACTCACGACCTGAGGCTCGCAAGTTTAGCAGCCTTTAAAAAAAGTGTGCCACTGGCTTTGCCAGTGCGCTATGAAAACGGCAGCGACGCGTAACTCCGCACTGGCAGAGCCAGTGGCACACGAGAATCAGCGGCGTAGGAGAAGTTGAAGGGCAACCATTGTCACGCGGACTGTTTCGTCCGCGACGCTCGTCATTTCTGGCGAGGCGACACCGGACACAATCAATTTCATTATGGAAACTTTCGCAACTTCTTCCTGCAACCGCGAGAGCCGTTGCTGGGAAGCAACGTTCCGATACACTCGTTTCAGACGTTTACGAATCGCCTGTCAGTGACAAAGTTGATTCGTGACGAGCAGGCTTCTTCGGCAGCTTCTGTAGAACTTTCGAGGCGTTCACGATGGATAATTACGGGCTGATTGTCTTCCTGGCGGTTGCCCTTGGGACAGGGTTTCTGATCTGCGAAGTCTTTATCCCGTCAGCCGGGATCCTCACCATCGGGGCAATCCTGTGCTACGCCGTCGCGACTTTCAGTGCGTGGCGAGGCTGGTACCAGGCTGGCGACACCGCCTGGTGGTGGGGCTACGTTTTCGGGATGGTTCTGCTGCTGCCAACTACGGTCGCGGGCTCCGTCTACATTTTCCCTCGAACTTCCTACGGAAAAGCCGTGCTGGCCGTCCCGCAGTCGCTCGAAGAAGTCACTCCTTATCTGGAAGAAGAAGCACGACTGACCAGCCTGATCAATTCTCACGGACAGACGACCTCGATGTTCTCGCCCGGCGGCATGGTCCAGATTGGCCACGAGAAGTTTCATGCGGAGAGCGACGGCGTCCTGATCGACGCGGGGACGGATGTCGTCGTGGTTGGCGTGAAGGGAAATCGGCTGATTGTGATGTCCGCCGAACTTCACGACAGCATTGCACAGTCGGCGCCGAGTCCTAAGACTGCGGCAGTGGACGAAGTATTAAATGCAGATTTCGACCAGAACGTCGCCACGTCGGATGGCACATCTTCGAATGACACATCCAGTGGCAACCCCTTCGACTTCGATGTTCCCGAGAACGTTTAGACCTGGACAAGTTCTGATTTCCAGACGACAGAGTCTGGAACCGGCAAAAAGGATGCCCCATGTTTGATCCGACCTTGCTTCTGGCAGCCACCAATCTTCTGGCCGCGGAGGGTGACGTCACCAGCCGCAACGTGATGATTGGCATCTCCATCTTCGTGATGGTTGTGATGCTGGTTTTCGTCGTCGTCTTTTTCCGATACATCGGGCTCTGGATTCAGTGCAAGATGACCCGGGCCGGAATCTCGTTTCCGAATCTGGTCATGATGTCGCTGCGGAAAGTTAATCCGACGATCATCGTTCGCAGCAAAATCATGGCCGTCCAGGCCGGACTGCTTCGAGACTACCCAATCAGCACGCGGCAACTGGAAGCTCACTATCTCGCCGGCGGAAACGTTCCCAACGTCATTCGAGCGCTGATCGCCGCTCATCGAGCACGGTTGGACATTGACTGGCAAACTGCTCAAGCCATCGACCTCGCCGGGCGAGACATTCTGGACGCGGTCAAAACCAGCGTTCATCCCAAAGTCATCGACTGCCCGGATCCGAACAAGCACGCCGGAACTCTGGACGCTGTCGCCGGAGACGGAATTCAGCTTCGAGCCCGTGCTCGCGTCACCGTAAGAACCAACCTGAAACAGCTGGTCGGCGGGGCGACGGAAGAAACCGTCATCGCTCGAGTGGGGCAGGGGATCGTCCAGGCGATCGGCTCGAACTCGAACTATGCCTCGGTCCTGGAAAATCCTGACGCGATTTCGAAGCTCGTCCTTTCGCAGGGGCTGGAAGCAAACACCGCTTTCGAAATTGTCTCGATCGACATCGCCGATATCGACGTCGGAGAGAACATCGGAGCTCGACTGCAGGCCGACCAGGCAGAAGCAGACATGCGGGTCGCACGAGCCAAGGCGGAAGAACTTCGAGCCATGTCGACGGCTCGCGAACAGGAAATGATCGCTCGTGTTCAGGAATCCCGCGCGAAGGTCGTGCTGGCCGAAGCCGAAATTCCCAAAGCAACCGCCGAAGCGTTTCGCAGCGGCCGCCTGGGATTGCTCGACTACTACGAACTGAAAAACGTGCAGGCTGACACGAAGATGCGAGAGTCGATTTCGGTCACTGACAAAGCTGAATCTTCCAGGTCAACCGTTTCGCCAAGTACTTAGTTTCGCCAAATACTTGATTGAGCCGGCAATCGATCGAGCAATTTCCGGCCATGTCGCCGACTTTCGCAACTCTCACTTGAGTCCTTGCAGCAGGGAAACTCAGCTATGGCAACGACGGCGATTCTTGCCGGACCAGGCGACTTCCTGCCGGTTCTATTTGTTCTGATCGCGATCGCCAGCGGGATTATCAACTTCGTCAAAGAGCGGCGTGTAGCTGCCGAACGAGAAATTGGTAACGCGGGGCGAGGCAACGCGAACGACGAACTCACGTCAGAGATCGACGCGTTTCTTCAGGAAGTTTCCCCCAGCGAGTTCGAGGAATCACCCCCTCCGAGACAGAACCGTGGTCAGGGACAACGCCGTCGCAAAAGAGCCAGCACGGACGAAGATGCCGAGCGCCGGAGGCAAATTCGAGCGAGACGAGAGCACGAAAAACGTCAGGCCGAGCAGGATCGAACACGGCAAACGCTCAAGCAACGGCATCTCGCGAAAAGCGAACTCGGAGACGTCAGCAGCAGGCACGAGGTTGCAAATCGGCACGTCGATAACTCAGTCGAGAACCGGCACTTTGAGGACCACATTGATGGCCCATCACAATCAACCGATCTTCGTGCCACGGGGTTAGCCGGCAATAGCTCGGTGGCCGACCTGCTGCGGCAGCCAGGCGGAATTCGCGACGCGATCATGCTCAACGAAATTCTGGGCCCGCCAGTCTCCAAAAGACCGCGACGGCGACAGTAAATAACTGTCGCTCCCGCAAACGCTGCACGAGGCCAGCGTGAAAGTGGCCGCCAGCGTGAAAGTGACGCTTCGCCGAATGAAGTGACGTTTCGCCGAATGAAGTGACGTTTCGCCGAATGAGACGGCAAGATCCCCGGTTCGAGTGAGCATCCCGGTTTGCGATCAGGAATTCATGCCGCCAGATTCGGACATGCCTTCTTCCTTCGCTTCGGCCACTTTGATCGCATAAAGCGTCGTGTCGCCGAACTTGCCTTTGCACTTTGGACACTTCGCTTTTGCAATCCCCTTGCCGTTGGCACCGCCGAGCTTTTCTTTCTTCCGGCTGTCTTCACTGACAACCAGCCCGCATCCCTGGCACTTGCGGCCGACGATTTCGAGCTCGATGCCTGGGTCGGAAGTGTGAAACTCGGTCGCCTCGATCGAATCGATCTTGCGGTCGCTGTAGTGACATTTGTAGTTCGACTTGCTGTCTTCAAGCGGGACGCCTTCGAGCTGCCCAAGATCCTTGACCTCGAACATCTCGTCGAGATGCTTCGCGAATTCTCGAAAACCTGACAAACCGAACGAGACAAACAGGATGTCTTTGACATCCTTATCCTGCTGGGTAACCGGCAGTCGGACAGCGATGCGGCCCGTGCCGAAGACAGGAATGCCGGCGAACATGGATTCGTGAGCGTAAGCTGCCGGCTGAACGACGGAAACTTTTTCCATGTCTTCCTTGCCGAACAACCGATAGCCGGCTGCGGGCAAGTCGAGAATTTCCTTTTCGAGCCGCAGGTGATCCTGCATTTCTGCTCGAAGCTCCTCTTTCTTCTTCTTGTTTTTCTCACCGACGAATAGACCTGCCCCCTGCTTTCCGTTGGTGACAACGATGATCTGGTCAACCGCGTATCCAAGATCGACTTCCTGAAAATCCTTTTCGAGACTCCCAGGTTTGAGCTTCAACTTAGTCGGGTCGACCTGGTGCAGACGCATGTCGAGCATCCAGCCGGTGAACCGACTCTCTTTCTTCTTCTCCTGCTCAGCCTGCTCCTTTTTTCGTTTTTCAGCATCCCAGTCGATACCCGGCACATGGAAAAACGACTTGCAGCGTGGACAACGTCCGGTCTGGCCTCGATGGCGATCTTCCACCTGGATGCGATGACCGTTCGGGCAAAAGACGAAGACGAAACCCGGCATTGCCTGACGCTCGCCCGACGCTCGTTTCTTTCGCCGACCTTTCTGACGCGCCTTCGCTTCGTTTTCTTCCTGAATGGCGATGTCGAGCAGCGGATCGCCAGTTGACTGAACAGGAGCTGGCTCTTCCTTCGGTGTTGCAGTTGGAGATTCCGGCGCAGCGCTTCCAGCAGCTTCTGACGACGGCTCCTTATCAATCCCGGAATCGGCCGGTGTCGGGGTCCTGGACTCGGTCGGCGCTTGCTTGGGATTCCGTTTGATCGAATAGATCTCGTCGGGCGTCCGTGCAGCGTCGGTCTCCGCCGCCTGCTGTGCCTGAATCTGCGCATGCTCTTCCTGAGTCATCATGTTCAGACCGTCGGCCAGCTCGAAGTCGTCGTCTGTCGACTCGAGAGTTGATCCGCCCACGTCAGGCAACGGGTCATCCGGCGGAGTTTCGCTCAACGTTATCTGCTGAGGCGCGTCCAGCATCTTCTGATACGACTCGGCGATTTCTTCCTTCAGAAAACCGCCACAACGCCAGCATCGCACGAGTCCGCTTCGCACTTTTTCTCCGCAATCCGGACAAGGCACTTCGTCGGACGCGCGTTCAACGGCAGGGAGGTCGGCAGCGAGTCCCTCTGCAAGGTCCTCTTTCAGAACGTGCTTGCAGGTTGGACACTGAATCGTGTCGCTCAGGATGAGGGATTTGCACGACGGGCACGAGATAATCGAGACGCTCATCGGAAGAGCTTCCTGATGCGAGACGGGCTTGTGGAACTGTCAAAACTGCGAATTGGCTCGCCGGTCGGCGTCAGAGAACACAACAATCGACCGTCGGCAGAAATCGATGACAGCGTAAAACTAAGTAAGAATCTAAAAGGAACCGGCCACTCTAACAGAGGAATTCCCCGATTTCAGCCCGGAACTCCGTTCATTAGCCGCCAGGAACAATGCTGCGGCAGACATTTCCGGAGAAGCTGTCAGAATGCCTCCGTCGTTGCACAGCATCTATTACGCCAAATCAGCCTGACCGTTGTCACACCGGAGTGATTTCCGGGTTGACGTCTATCTGCTGGCGGCAGTGTTATGCTGCGTCCGTCAATTGTCGCTCAAGCTTGCAGTTTTCGTGACCAGCCCCCGAGAAATCTCCATCAGACTGCCCAACTTGACAGGAGACGCTTGCTCAATGACTTCTGCGATCGCATTCAACTTCGAAAACCGCGTCGACCGTGAAATCGAATTCGACGACGTATCGGATGCTTTGGACCATGGCGAATTCTGCTGGGTAAACCTGACAGCCGACGATGTATCGAGAAAGGCAGAGTTCCTTGAGCTTTTCGGCGTGACTGATGAAGAAAGTCAAACGCTCGGAACAATTCGGTTCGTCGCGCAGAAAGACTGCATTCAGTTCACACTGATCGACACACGACTGTCGAACGGACTGTTCAAAAAATCGCCGGTCGCGATTTACTTCGGACAGAATTTCATGCTGTCTGTCCATAAGAACCCCGCCGCATTTATTGCCGGAGCCCGGAAGTCGTGCCGCGAGAACTTTCGAAATATCGCGCTCTCGCCGGGGTTTCTGCTGTTCGAACTCGCCGATCATCTCACGCAAAATTACACGGGTCTGGTCCAGTCTCTGGCGACGAAGACTCAGGAAATCGAGTCCGAACTGTTCAACGAGGACAATGACGATCGCATTTTCACGGTTGTCGCGAGCCTGATCCGATCGATCCTTGAGTTCTACAAAGTGATCGTCTCGTCGCGCGAAGTGCTGCACGATCTGGCGACTCGGCTGTCACCGTTTATCCCGGAAACGACGCAGCCGTACCTTGAAAAGAAGGCCGCTTTGCTGGATCGGCTCAGCGTCGACGTTACTACTGAGCGTGAAATTCTGTCTGAATCTCTGCATTTATACATGGGAATTGTCACGCATCGGACGAACGCTTTGCTGACGCGTCTGACCGTTGTCGGTACGTTGTTCCTGCCGCTGACGTTCATCGCCGGTGTTTATGGCATGAATTTCAAAGTCATGCCGGAGCTTGACTGGGAGTATGGATACCTCACATTCTGGATCGTGGCCGGCGCGACGGCGATCGGCCTGACTGCCTATATGCAGCGAAAAAAGTGGCTCTGATTGTCGAGCCGTGCCGATTATCCGGATGGGGCCTGACTACTTCGGGAATCATTGCCAATTGAAGCGGCGGAAATTTCTACGGCAGGCCGAAATCGTTTTTCGCCGTAAGTTACTTGCAGAACATATTTTGCAAGCGTAAAACCTGTGGTTCAGCAGGCGTCAACTGCCTCTGACCAGGCAACTGAATTATGCCCACTGACGCTTCCGACATCGCAAACGTTGCGACAGATTTCAAACATGTACTGGCGTTTGAAATTCTTTTCTAAGGTTGCGTCGAAGAATCTTTTTCTGGAGGAGACCACAATCAGACGACCTCAGTTTGCTCAGCCCGTGCAGACAAATCTGCCACGGATGAATGAAGGAATCCGGATCACGCCTATCCGCGTCGTCGATCAGGACGGCGAAATGCTCGGCGAAATGGAGACTCACAAAGCTAGAGAACTCGCGATCGAAGCTGGGTTGGATCTCGTGGAAGTGAGCCCGGGAGTTCGTCCGCCGGTTTGCCGGATCATGGACTTCGGGAAGTCTCAGTACGAGAAGCAGAAGAAGCTTAAGAGCGGTGCCAAACAGCATTCCGTTCAGGTTAAGCAGATTCGTATGCGAGCAAAAACCGGCCAGCACGATGTTGAAGTGAAGGTTCGGAAAGCTCGTGAGTTTCTCGCCAAGCACGACAAGGTGAAGGTTAACGTCCTGTTCCGTGGACGTGAAAACGCTCATCACGATCGAGGCCGTGAATTGCTTCAGCAGTTCATCGACATGCTGGAAGGCGAAATCGTCGTCGAGCAGCCGCCACGAATGGAGAGCGGACGAGCCATGTCGACGATCCTGGCACCTGCTTCTTAATAGTCTGCGACCATAGCAGTCTTCGACGTTCCAAGTGAATTCTTCGAGCCGGGTTCGCGGTGCGCGCGGATATCGGCTGCATCCTGAGGCAGTTCTGGCGAGCGGCGGACGTCAGTCCGCTGGCCCGTGCATACCCAGCCCTCTTCGGAAATGTGTGCCACTGGCTCTGCCAGTGCATTCCGGACTCGCAGGCGACAGGTCATTCAGCACTGGCAAAGCCAGTGGCACACGCAAGACTGAATCCTCAACCGATTTTCAGCTCAGGATTCTTCCCACACGGTGTGGTAGGCGCCGATCGATTCGAAGTACTCCAGCATCGCGGCGAAGAATTCGTTGCCGCCGATCGTCGCGCTGTCGCCGATGACGATGAGCTTTCGCCGGGCACGAGTCAGCGCAACATTCATCCGCCGTGCATCGGCGAGGAATCCGATTTCGCCGTCCGGGTTTGACCGAACGAGTGAGATGATCACCGCCTCTTTCTCTCGCCCCTGGAATCCATCGACCGTATCGATTTCGACGCGTTCGTCCGGCGAGTTCTGCCTTAACCATCGAACCTGTGCGGCGTACGGAGCGATGACGGCGATGTCCCGTCCTCGTAATCCCGCATCCTGCAATTCGGCAATCTTTCGAAGCACCAGTTCCGCTTCCTGCAGGTTTCGTTTGCTGAGTCCGTCGGGTTCGATTTCTTCGTCCCAGCCTGCCCCGGCCGAATCGATAAACGTCACCGGTTCGAGCGTCACGAGTTGCTCATCGACGTAATCGAGGTCGGTCAGAACGTGGCCACTGACGGAGTCATGCGACTGCAAAGTTCCCTCGTAAAACTGCGCCGACGAGAAGTTCATAATCTGATCGTGCATCCGATACTGCACGTTGAGCCGCCGCGTGACACGATCTCCGTAAAGCCCAACCAGCCGTTCCAGCAAGCTGACTTCGAGTCCTTCTTTTGCGGCCTGTTTTGAAAGTACCGTTGGAGGAAGCTGGCAATGATCACCGGCAAGAACGAGACGGTCCGCTCGCAGAACAGGAATCCAGCAGCCAGGTTCCGTGCTCTGGCACGCTTCGTCGATCACAACAAGATCAAAACGGCGATCGCCCAACAGCGACTCATCCAGCGTCGTCGTTGCGCAAACAACGTCTGCGTTGTCGACAATCGAATCGATCGCCTGCTGCTCCAGCATTCGGATGTCGGCTTTCAACCGCTTTGCTTCCTGCCGCATTTCACGCTTCGCACCGTGAGCTGGCTTGGCCCGAGTGAACTTCCCGGCCTGGCGAAACAACACGTCCGCTTCACGCTGCATCTCGCGGATGAGTCCCGTCAGTTCGTGACGAGCAACCTGCGCATCCAGAGTGTGATCCTGCAGCCGCGTACTGACTCGCGCGGGATGCCCGAGGCGAACGGTCTTCTGTCGAGCATCGACCAGCTTCTCCAGCAGGTTGTCGACAGCCGTGTTGCTCGGTGCGCAGGCCAGAACTTTCTGCCCTTTGGCGACCGCCTGGCAAATCAACTCAACGATGGTCGTTGTCTTCCCCGTGCCCGGCGGGCCGTGAATAATCGCAACGTCAGAAGCCGACAGCGCGAAGCGAATGGCCGCCTGCTGGGAATCATTCAACTCAGTGTTGAACTGGTATTCCTGCTCATCTTTGAACGACAACTCACGCTCGCCAAGCAGGATATTGCGAAGCTCTTTGGTTCGCCCGCGAGCGTCGTCGGCCCTCTTCAGCGCGTTCAACATTCGCTTTCGAGTGATCTCGTCCGGCGAAAGATCAATCCGCAACCTCTCGGCATCGGGATAGTCGTTCACCGCGACCTGAATCGACTTTCGATTGATCGCCGTCACCACGCCCTGACAGGCATCTCCCGACGAATCATCACTCGTCGTGATAACGACCGGCGACCCAACACGGAGCCGATTCCACGGCAACTGCAACGTACGATTTCGTTTCACAAGAGTGATCAGGTATCGCCCGCCCAGCCCGGCGTCCTCATCAGTCACGACGAGATCGAGCAACGTTTCTCCGGACTTTTCAGCGTCAGGTCCCTTCTGCCGTTTCCGTCGTTCGTTGAGCCGTTCCGCTTCGGCGACTGATTCAAGATCAATCCAACCAGCCATCCGTTGAAAATGTTCATCCATTGAAAGTGCAATCTTCTCGTCAATAACTTCGGTGGGCAGCGTCGTGGCTCGCCAAAGAGTATGTTCTCAAAGCTCAAAGCCAGCATTCGAATCTATGCGACTGAGCACGGACTCAGGACACTGATAAACGCTGAGATCTACGAATCAATCGCCGGCAGTTTGCGTGGATATTAGCGTTCATCAGCGTTCTTGCCTCTTAGCAAAGCTTTCATACGGCCAGGCACGCCATGCTGCAGATCTGTGTCCGAATCAAATTTGCTGCGCCGGGCGCTGCCAGTTCGGTTGAATCGGAAGCCGCAAACACCGTACACCTTCTCCACGTAATTCCCACCTTAGGCGAGCCTGCCGCTACCTGCACTGCACGAATCAAGCCTTCGCCAAATTCAAAATCCGCTAAACAAGGAGCATCCTCTCATGAGTAAACTCACACGTCGAAGTTTCGTTGGTCAGTCTCTGGCCGCTGCCGGAGCGATTTCTGCCGCTCCAGGAATTCTGCGAGCACAGGGTGCTAACGACAAAATCGGGATGGCCGTTGTCGGCTGCGGCGGTCGTGGCGGAAGCCACATCGGTGGATGGTTGAGTGACCCTCGAACGCACATCACAGCGATTGTCGAAGTCGACGAGAAGAAATCTGCCGAACGAGCGAAGCAGATCGAAGACAAACAGGGAACTCGACCAACTGTCTACCGAGACATGCGGGAAGCATTCGCGGACAAATCAGTCGATGCGATCAGCACGGCAACTCCCAACCACTGGCACGCGTTGTGTGGCGTGTGGGCGATGCAGGCCGGCAAGGACGCGTACATCGAAAAACCCGTCTGCCACAACATCGCGGAAGGTTCGGCCCTGATCGCCGCCGCTCGCAAGTACGAACGCATCTGCCAGGTCGGAACGCAAAGCCGGTCAAGTTCGGCTCTGCACGAAGCATTCAAGTTTCTGAATGAAGGCGGAATCGGCGACGTCAATTTCGCACGCGGACTTTGCTACAAACGTCGAAAGTCCATCGGAGCACTCGGCGACTACCAGATTCCTGCCGAAATCGATTTCGACCTCTGGAGCGGACCGGCTCAGTACACCGATCCCAAACTGACCCGAGGCAGGTTCCATTACGACTGGCATTGGCAACGAGCGTACGGCAACGGCGACCTCGGCAACCAGGGGCCTCACCAGACCGACATCGCTCGCTGGGGCCTGGGCATTGATGCTCACCCGATGACGATCATGAGCTACGGCGGCCGACTTGGTTACCAGGCCGAGCGGAAGGATCCGAGTTACGTTGACGCTGGCGACACCGCCAACACCGAAGTCACGATTTACGACTACGGCGACAAGTCGATCGTTTTTGAGACTCGTGGGCTGGGCGTCGACAATTCTGCCGACGAAGAGTTGAACAAGCTGTTCGGCTCAAACAAAGGCAACAAAATCGGCGTCGTGTTTTACGGCAGCGAGGGATACCTCGTTCAGAGGACCTACTCAAACTGCATCGCCTACGACAAAAAATTCAACAAGATCAAGGAATTTAACGGCGGCGGCGACCACTTCGGAAACTTCATCGACGCAGTGAAAAGTCGCGAAGTGTCGGACCTCAACGCCGATGTTCGAGAAGGTCACCTATCAGCAGGCATGAGCCACCTGGGCAACATCTCCTACTACATGGGCGAAGGCAACAAAGTGGCCGTCAGCGAAGCTCGCGAAGCTGTACTCGGCATCCGCAGCCTCGACGACAACGGCAAAACGTTCGATCGAACAGTCCAGCATCTGAAGGACAACAACCACGATCTGGACAAGTACCCGATGTCACTCGGTCCTCTGCTGAAGTTTGATCCGGAAAAGGAAATCTTCCCGGAATCACGAGCGGCAACCGCCATGTGCAGCCGCGAATACCGAGGCGAATACGTCTGCCCAAAAGCCGCCGACGTTTAACCGCTTATCGACAAGAGCAACAGACTCGCCACGACCGGCGAATAAAGATCACGGCAGCACACCCTGAGCGAAACCGAATTCGCCTGGTTGTGCTGCCGTTTTTTGTTTGAGTCGAATGTCTCAGACTCTGCTTTATTACTCAGCAGGCCAGGCAAGCGGACTCAGTTCCTGCGTGCTTCCGTCCGTCAAATTGACGACCCAGCCGAACTTCTTTCCTTCTGCGGAAACGGCAACCAATGATTCATCGTCAGTGGCTGAAAAGCTGTTGATTGTGAGCACGTCATCGCTGACGGACCATCTCTTTGACTTTTGAGTCGTCAGGTCCAATCGGACAATTGATGATTCCCACGCTGAGTAGATGACCGACTCGTTGGGAAACTGCACAACTGTCGGATCAACGAGTTCATTGACTTCTGAAATCGAAAGCTTGCCGCCATCCAGCCTGCACAACACGACGCGATCGGTTCGCAACACGGCAAGAGTATTACCGCTGGAGCTGAATATCATCTTTTTGAATGATCCGTTTTCCGACGCCCTGGTGTTTCCTGCGGCACCGACGTCGCCGATCGTTGTTTGAGTCGCGACATCAATCAGGACGATGTTCCCCATTTTGTCTTCACCCGCCACAACGCTCCCATTCGAGTTCAAAACGGGAAGCGGAACAGGTTCGATGCTTAGATTGGCGATGTCCGCGCCTTGACGAGTGTCCCAAATGCAGACTCTCCGATTCTTGCCGAGATAAACCGCAACATTTGAGTCGGCTGACAATCCGAATCGTTCAGCTGGAGGTGACTTAAGTGTTCGAGCATCTGCCTGATAGCCGTCCGGAGCCCACGCAGCTATCGTGTCGCCGGTCTTTGACACCATTCCAAAGGAAGAGGCTGACTCAGCCAGAGTCGGAACGTCCACTTTACTTTTGAAGTTGCCAGTGGCCCCATTCCATATATCAGCCCGACCGCCGTTTCGAAGTAGAATTAGATCGCTGGAACCAGGCAGCCAGTGAGCCTGCAACACCGGCTTTGCTCTGGCAAGGACGATCGAATTGTCGACACTGCTGCCTGAAACGGAAACGAAGAACCAGCCGATTCCGCAGATCGCGGCAATTATTGCTGTTCCTGCCAGAACCGTTCCCGCTGGAAGCAAACCCGCGACACGATCCGGGATCAGCACGGAAGCCCGTTTCAAAATCCGCCGCGACAAAGGGATACTCGCGTTCTGGATCCCAAGAGTCTTCAAAGTGGATATCGTCGCGACCCGAACCATTTCACTTTCGTCTTCCAGCAAAACTTTGATGGCACGAGTCGCCTTGTCAGCTTTTAATTTCCCCAACGCCGTTACAGCGTGATAGCGAACTTCCGGCACGCTGTCGTGGAGCGAAGCAAGCATCGCGGGAATCGATGACTCGTCCCCAATCATGGCCAGAGAAACCAGTGCGGCACTTCGTACTGATGGCTCATCTCGAAGGGCTTCTTCGAGGTCGCGGACAAATCGCTTGTCGTTTACTTTGCCACATGATCTGGCTGCGGCAGTTCGAACTTCGACTGACGAATCGCTCGCCAGTTTTTGCTGCAAGGTATCGAAGACAACCTCTTGCCCGGTTTCGGCCAGAGCCTCGACAGCATGACGCCGTATTGCTGCGTTTGGGTGTTCACAAAGTTGAAGCAGGGTCGGAGCCGCTGATTCAACGGCATGTTTGCGAAGTCCCAGGAGTGCCTTAGTCACCACCGCGAGGTCATCGCAATGAAGCATCGCTGCCAGGCTTTCAGCGGCTTCAGGCGAGTCGATTCGGCTGAGAGCTTCGGCAATTGCCCTTTGAAGTTCAGCATCGGCGTTGGCCAGAAGACCCGTCAGCGTTGGAACGGCCTTCTTGCTGCCCGTTGTTGCGAGTGCCAGGACGGATTGCCGACGAAGGTCAGCGTTCTGTGTACGCTTAAGGATGGTCAGGATCGGTTTTGCTGCTCGTCGATCCGGGAGCTTCTGCACTGCCAGCACTGCATTGCGCTGCACTGTTTCACTTGAATCAGACAGCAGCTCAACGATTTTTGCCAACGCCGAGCGATCTCCAATTCGGCCAAGTGCCTCGACAATCGTTGCACGCAGGCCAGCATCGGCATGATCCAGCATCATCAGCAGCGACGGGACCGCCTGCTTATCTCCGATTCGGCCAAGAGCCGTCACGGCATTAATCGACGTCAGCGGGTTGCGCGACTCAACAATCTCCAGAAGCTCGGACAGCCCTGAGTTGCCAATTTCGACGACCGCTTCCAGCGACTGCGCGCGTAACGACGGATCGCTCAAGCCAGCAAACATGAGCGGTCGAATCACGATCGGGTCCGCCAGGATTTTCAAAGACCTGATTGCTTCTCGAACGACGTCTTTTTCAGCGTCGCAAAGTAACTGCAAGCTCAATCGGATTCCTCGCCGATTCCCCAGCTCGCCAAGCGCCGTCGCCAGCGACTGACGGAGAATCTTTGATGAGTCGTCGACGAACCTTTCGATCAACTCAAACGCCCGAGCATCTTTCGAACGACCAAGTTTCAGAATCGTGAGGCGACGCTGATCGATTGCCGACTGACTTGAGGAATCAACATCCCCTTCCAGAATCGATGCGAATTCTTTCAGCTGCTTTCCGGAAAGAGTTTTGCCAGACGGCCCATCGTTTTCGCTGTCTCTGGCTGCCAGGCGAGTGATGACTCGATGGACGGCTTCTTTCAAAACGTCGTTTGAGTCGGCTGCAAGTACAGCTTTCGGGATACTTGTTGTCTCTTCCGTTCCCGGTAGGACGAGCGGCTGTCGACACTTTCGACAGCGCCGCCGCATCCCGGTCATGTGAGGTGGAAACCGAAACCGAGCACCGCAGGGACACTCGCATATCCGGGAGTCGGCTTTCGAGAAATCAGATGATTGCTCACCATCAGCAGTCAGACCTTCGTCCGAGTCCCTCTCTAAGTGATTCGCGGATTGCAACGGTGACTGAGCCCTGGTCGCAGCCGAAGTACCATTGTTCGCGTGACTGGCTGCTGGTTGAGCGTGCTGCGACGGTGAGTCTGTTGACCGGCCTGTCGCGAACTGCCGACCGACGATGCGAGGGGGATTCAGCGTGGCGGTTGAAGCGCCGACGATTCGAACGTTCTGATTGGTGGCCCCAACCCTGCCTGCCAAAGTCGCGGCGCTACCTGCCGGTGGAGCATTAACTCGTGTGCCGCAGTCCATGCACTTCAGCATGGCCGGCTTCAGCGACGTCCCGCAGTTCTGACACGTCCGTTTGTCTGACATCTTAATGAGTCCGTGAGGCTTGCCTCTGTTTGGTTGCTGCTGTCTCAAGCTTTGAAAACAGCTGTCAGGCCCTTTCTACGCTGAAGCCGTTAATCTTCGATTAAGTGGATGCGTGAATTGAAAAACGATTACTCGCAGGTCTCGTACGGAATGAGCCAGGGCGGCTTCGGTCCAGATCAGAATTCGACTCGTTGCAAAAAAAAAATCCGAGCCACCCACAATGGATGGCCCGGACTGAATTCACGCGACAAAGAGTCGGCAATGCGATTGCCAATCTCTCGTCAACTAATCTTCGAAAGCACCTTTGGTTGCAGAATTGCCGTTCAACATGACTCCGTTGAAGACCTGGAAGGCGGACATTTCAACCGTTGAGTCGGTGTAACCAACCGTTTCGGCCAATTCTGCTGCGGTTTTGGTTGCGCCGACAACAGGGAAGCCAGGATTGAGGAATCCGTCGCCATTCAGGTCCGTGACTGACTTGACGCTTCCGTCAGCCATGAGCAGGTTCAACTGGCCGGCGTGAACGGCAGCCCAGTCGCGAGTATCCTGCAGAACCATACTTCCTGCACCGCTCAAGCCGGATACTGCTTTGGTTCGTGCAACGGAGAGTGCCGTAGTTTCGACGTCGCCCGTGTCCGGCCAGACCTGACCACCTTCTGTGTCGATCAGAACCGATCCAACTGGCAAACCATCACCACCATTCCCGAGACTTGTTCGACTTCCTTTCACAAGAACGACAGCTTCGTTTGCGGTGTCCCAGTAAGCAGGACCGTCGTTGAAGGCTTCGCCGAGCCGTGCCCCCGCAACAAGGTCTGTCCCGATCAGCGTGTCAGTCAGAAATGCCTCGTCCGCGTCTCCAGGAGCAGCGTCGCCCAGCATTGGAAGGTTGTTGGACGGGATTTCTCCGGCAGTCATCTGGCGAATGGTCAAAGGACCAAGCGTGTCCTGATATTCTTTGAAGCCTGAGCTGGCATCAATGAATGCACCAGCAGATGTGCTGGTAGTCGCCTGAATTCTTGCCTGTCCACGAACCATGAACCAACTGCTTGCGTAGTTCGTGTTGTAGCCGTTCTTGACCATGTCAGCGACGACTGCCGCACGAGCCGCACCGGTCACCTTTGGGGTACCGCTGATGGGCGTCCCCTGGTCCCAAATCTGGCTGAACCATTTGCCGTAGATTCCCGCTCGCTCAGCCGGCATGCTGCCACTTCCAGATGTGGCGGTCAGTCCGATGAAGTCATTCAGCTTTTCACTTCCGCGAAGCTCATTTGTCGGACAACGCAGATCGTTTGGAAGGCCAGCATTCAACGAGATCATGTCAGCAACCCAGCCATAACGGTCGGGCGAGCCATCGCGGTTAAGGTCCATGGCTCCGGTACAGAAACGACCGGCAGAGTCTTTGTCGGCGTGCACGTTCAGAGCGATGCCGATCTGCTTCAGGTTACTTTTGCACTGAGTCCGGCGAGCGGCTTCGCGAGCAGACTGAACAGCAGGCAACAGCAGAGCCGCCAGGATCGCGATAATTGCGATCACGACGAGCAGCTCGATCAGGGTGAAACCGCGACGGGTTTCACGTTTCAGACTAAACTTTTTCATTCCTCTGAGTCCTTCATACATGTTTGTAAAACAGAAACTTTTTCGTAAACGACTTCAATAAGTCAGAAGTGATGTCTCATCAGCGAAGTGGGCGTACTTTTCGAGTGAGTAGGCTTTGACGCTTAGATAGACGCACCTCCTTTCCTGTCGTTTCTGGTGGCGAATGTCGCCATAGTGTCATTGTCTTTTCGAAATCGAGCGGGTGGTGATCTCGATTGAGCGCGAACCTATTTCGCAATAGCCAGGATCGAATGTGCCGACTGTTAACTCTCCGTGAACCTGAAAAATTGAGTCGCGAGCCTGTCGAGCGTTGCCTTTGACCGGTTGCCTTGCCGGCAGGCGTCATGCTTTACCTTTCTCTGACTGGGCGAACTCTGATGGCTCGCAGTGAAGGTCTGGTGAAGTGCCGATCAACTCTCGAAGAATCCGAAAACTGGCCATGCATCCTCTCCGCGTTTGGCTTCTGGTAGATTCACAGCGATTTACGACACTCAAGCGGGCCACAAATCAGGGCTACGGATTTCGAAATCGCAACTCAGAACTCGCAGGATGTTGGTGCCATGAACACAAAGTCTGATCGAGAAATATCTGCCGCCGTCACCCGTCGCGGTTTCATGGACGACATGTCGCGAGGCCTCAGCGGCATTGCGTTGGCAGGCCTTCTCGCCACCGACCGCTTGTTAAGCAAGCAGGCTTCAGGGGCCGAGCCGTCGTCAGAAGATTCACGCGAAACGGCAAGCAGGAGATCTCCGATCCGTCCAGAGATCGATCCTTCGCGACCGTTCGGCGCACGCGACTCACACTTTCCCGCGCGAGCGAAGAACGTCGTTGTCATCTTTTGCTCTGGCGCGTGCAGCCACCTCGACACGTTTGATTACAAGCCGGAGCTGATTACTCGACACGGTCAGGCGATGCCGGGCGGTGACGGACTGATCACTTTTCAGGGTGAACAGGGAAACCTGACGAAGAGCCCCTGGAAGTTTCGCCCGCGTGGCGAGAGCGGGAAAATGGTTTCCGATCTCGTGCCACAACTCGGCGACCTCGCTGATGACATGTGCTTCTTCCACTCGCTGACCAGTAAGACGAACACGCACGGCCCCGGCGAGAACTTCATGTCGACCGGCGCGACGCTCGACGGCTTTCCGAGCATGGGTGCGTGGCTCACCTGGGCACTCGGCAGCGAAAGCGAAGAACTGCCGGCGTACGTGGCGATTCCAGATCCCCGAGGAACGCCGCAGTCGAGTGTGAACAACTGGGGGCCGGGCTTCCTGCCCGCCGCGTTCCAGGGAACCGACTTCAACGCTTCCAAGCCAATTCGAAATCTTGAGCGTCCAACTGGCCTGTCAGCGAGTGCTGACCGCAAGACGCGAGACTTCCTGCAACGCCTGAACCGGTCGCACCTCGAACGATTTCCTGGTGATACAGAACTCGCGGCAAGGATCTCCAGTTACGAACTCGCGGCGAGAATGCAGCTCAGCGTTCCGGAAGTCAGCGACCTGTCGTCCGAGCCAGACCACATCGTGAAAATGTACGGAGCGGACGACACCGAGAATCCGTTGAAGGCTTCGTACGCAAAGAACTGCATGCTTGCTCGAAAACTTGTCGAGAAGGGCGTGCGTTTCGTCCAGATCTTCAACGGTGCTTACCAGACGGGCGGCGAAGGCGTCAGCAACTGGGACGGGCACAAGTCGCTCGAGCCTCAATACCAAAAGCACGGTCAGGTACTCGACCAGCCAACCGCGGCGTTGCTGAAGGATTTGAAGCAGCGAGGGCTGCTGAAAGACACGCTCGTCGTGTGGTGTACCGAGTTCGGCCGAATGCCCACTTTCCAGAAGGGAGCCAGCGGTCGAGACCACAACCCGTCAGGGTTCACGGCGTGGCTGGCGGGAGCCGGCGTCAAAGCACCGTTCAGCTACGGGGCGACGGACGAGTTCGGCTACAAGGCTGTCGAAAACGTCACGACCGTCTACGACTTCCACGCGACGATTCTGCACTTGCTGGGCCTCGACCACGAACGCCTGACGTTTTACCACAACGGCCTGGAACGCCGCCTGACCGACGTCCACGGCCACGTTATCAAAGACGTACTTGTGTGACTCGACCGGGCGATCTGACTCCGCGCGGCAGGCTTCCGGAAAACAAAAGAGGCGACGCAGACAATTTGTCTGTGTCGCCTCTTTTTTTGTGTATCGCAGAAGTCTTCGCTGATTCAGTTATCCGCGTTTGACGCGGTACTTTTCGAGCCACACGATAACTTCAGTTCGGCGGTAACGATAATCGCCGCCAATCTTGAACGCAGGAAGCTGTTCCTTGTTGACCAGCTCCCAAATCTTTGTGCGTGAAAGACTGAGGAATTCCATGAGCTGCCGAGTCGTCATCAACTCATCATCCCAGTGAATCGTCCGCTTTGGTTTTTCAGGCTTCGGTACAGCAGCCTTTTCAGCTTCTTCTGCGGCAACCTTCTCCGCAGCTTCTGCCAGTTTCTTGTCCGACATTGCTCACCCCCTTCGATGGCATAACCATCGTCCCGAGAAAAAGTGGAGATGTTGACTTCACCAGCAGATTACAAATCCAGACAACCAAACGGTTCCGTTCGCAGTCCAGTTCCGACGCATTCGTAATCGTACAAGGGCGAAGCCACAAACGTGCACACTCACATGAATGCACTTGGATAAGTCGATAATTCTATCAACTGTGTTCGTATTTGAAACCTGAATCTCTCGTTAAACAATCGTATTCATCACCTGTCCGGATTGACCGGGATATGAATGTGACGGGTCGTGATTGATCGGTTTCAAAAGTTGTCACACGTCAGGCACAAACGTGCCAGTCACAAATTTCATGGATTTATCTATTTGTTTTCTCGGTTTTTCATGGTCGTACTGCATCGAATCAGCAATCGGTCACTGCACCGTCGCCGCGAGTTGAGGCGATCATTATCCTGTCGACCTGGCAAATCTGTCATGCAGAAGTCGCAGAACTCGACTTCGTACATTTGTTCAAAGTTGCCGAAAAAAGGCCAGGGCTACGGCACGGGATCAGAATCTTCACTTATAGCAACGGTAAGGTACGAATCATGTCAAACGTTGAACGATTACAAGCGGCGTTAATCGAACGCGACCTCCCGGCTGTCGTGATCAGCAACCTGCCGGCGATCTACTGGTTGACGGGGTTTACCGGAAGCTTCGGGCTGGCCGTCGTGACTCGCGATTCGGGCGTTTTACTCACCGACAGCCGCTACACGATTCAGGCGGCCGAGCAGTGCAGCGACCTGCCGGTTGACTCATTCCGAACGCCGCAGAAGGCCGAAGAATTTCTCGCCGAACACGTCGCGAGACTTGGAATTTCGAAACTGGCCTTCGATCGAAATCACGTCACGGTTGGGACGCTTGAGAAGTGGAACAAGGCGCTCTCAGACATCGAGCTGCTTCCGACCGACGACCCGATCGACGATCTGCGAATGTGCAAGTCGGCCGAGGAAGTTGCCAAAGTCCGACACTGCTGCGGGATTTCGGACAAGGCTCTCGAGATGTTGCTGACGATCGCTCGGCCGGGCGTCTCTGAGTTGCAGCTTTTCTGGGCGTTTGAGGATTTCCTGAGGGAGCATTCGGCGACGTCCGCGTTCGACCCGATCATGATCAGCGGTCTGCGAACGGCTCGGCCACACGGGAACCCCAGTGCCAAGCTTCTCGAAAAAGGCGACCTGATCACGTTTGATCTAGGAGCCCGCGTCGACGGCTACAATAGCGACATCACGCGAACCGTCGTCCTCGGTCCGGCGTCTGACTGGCAACGTCAGACTTACGAGCAGCTCCTTAAAGCGCAGTGCGCATGTGTCGAAGCGATGAAGCCCGGAGTGAACGGAAAAGACGTCGATGGGCTGGCTCGTCAGATTCTCGACGAGCAGGATCTCGCCCAGCACTTTGGTCATGGGCTGGGCCACGGTTTGGGAGCACTTGTTCACGATACCGGGCGGCTCTCGTCGACAGTCGATCAGAACATCGAAGTCGGCCAAATCTGGACCATCGAACCGGGAGTTTACATCGAAGGCTCTGGCGGAATGCGAATTGAAGACGACATCGTCATCACTGAAAACGGCTGCGACGTCCTGACCGCATTCCCGAAACACTTGATCGAAATCGACTGCTGAGAAGTCCTCGTATCGTCATGAATCAGGAACACTGATAAACGCTGGTCTCCACTAATTCATTCTTTTTGATTAGCGAAGATAGTGCTTATCAGCGTTCCAAAGTTTTGCATTTTTTCCTGGAACTATGTGATTGCCATGCCTCGTCTCGGAGTAAACATCGACCACGTCGCCACCATTCGCCAGGCTCGGCAGACGGTTGAGCCCGATCCCGTCTGGGCGGCCTCGCTGGCTGAACTCGGCGGCGCTGACGGAATCACAATTCATCTTCGCGAAGACCGACGTCACATCCAGGACCGCGATGTCCGCGTGCTGCGAGACACGGTTCAGGTGAAGCTGAATCTTGAAATGGCAACCGCCGAAGAGATCGTCCAGATCGCTCTGAAGACGAAGCCGGGGCAGGTCACGCTGGTGCCTGAGAAGCGGCAGGAAATTACGACTGAAGGCGGCCTCGACGTCATCGGCAATCGCAAACGCCTCGGCGAAGTTGTGAAGCAGCTTCAGGATGCCGGCATCGAAGTCAGCCTGTTTATCGATCCGGAGGCGGATCAGATCGAGGCTTCACGAGAACTTGGTGTGTCGGCCATCGAGCTTCACACCGGCTGCTACGCAGATGCGATTTCCGAAACGGCTCAACTGGACGAGCTGCGAAAGCTCGAAGCTGCAGGACAAGCCGCACGTGACGCCGGCCTGCTGCTTCACATGGGGCACGGACTTACTTATCGGAACGTGATTCCGGTTGCGCAAATTGAGGGAACCTGCGAGCTGAACATCGGGCACAGCATCATCGCTCGCGCCGTGCTTGTTGGTCTGGAACGGGCGGTTCGAGAAATGAAGCAACTGATCACGGTTTAATCACGAGAATTTGAGCGCGAGCGATCATCACAAACCTCGGATTGAAGAGCCGTCCGAGAGCTCGCTCCGCCTGTCATGAACCGTCTGACCGGCACGGCCCGTTAGTTGTGAGCTGCCCAATTGTCGGCAACCGCTGTTTCGCTGTCGAAATGGATTCTTCCCGTGATACTATCTTTTCGGACGTAACGTCGCGGATAAGCTCATTTCGTCATCGCTTTCGCCATTCAGGCTACGTCCCGCTGAGCTGCTCCATACTTTTGCAGCGTCGTGTTTTTATTCGAGCCTTCAGGATTGATGCGTCGAGGATTCTCTGATGTCACAGACAGTTGAACAAATGCCAGCAGAAACCAACGGAGTGAACAACGAATTTGACTACCGCCCGGTTCCGCCGCTGGCCGCGGTGACCGCCGTTCTGGGAGTGATTTCTCTCCTGGCTCTAATTACAGAATTCGCATTGCCGTTCGCTCTGTTCGGCATCGTGCTGGGAATTGTCGCGAAGCGACAGATTTCGCGCTCCGACGGCGCGTACAGCGGAATCTGGCTGGTTCGAGGCGGCCTGGTGCTCTGTGCTCTGTGCCTGTGTGGTGGATCGGCGTTCCACGCTTATGTTTACGCGACGGAAGTTCCGGAAGGTTACGTGCGTGTCAGCTTCGTGACGGACATCGCCAAAAACGACTTCGTGACAATCGACGGCCGCGAAGATTTCCATCCGGACGTCAAGGCTCTTGACGGGAAGAAGCTCTTTCTCAAAGGATACATGTACCCCGACGGGCGTGCCGAAGGGCTGAGACAATTCATCCTTTGCAAAGACAGCGGCGAGTGCTGCTTCGGTGGGAAGCCCGCTCTGACCGATATGATCTTTATCAATATTCCGGATGGAGTGCCTCCTGCCAGATTTTACGACGGACTTGTTGCTGTGGCTGGCGATTTCCAGCTCGCCCCGGACCTTCGCAGAGCAGGCGAACTGAAGCCGGCCTACAAGATCGACGCCTCGCTCGTTGAGGCTGCCAGAAAGTTGTACTAAGCCATGATGCAGACGCCTGTTCGGATTGGGTGGAATGCGACGGTCGTGGCAGTTTTGTCGACTGCGTTTCTGGGGACGACGTTTGCGTTTTTGGGGACGACGTTGACTGGCTGTGGGGCAGGAGTCGACTCGGCCGATTACGAGGTGATTCTCGACCCGCCTGAGACGTCGACACAACTTCCAGCTGAGTCGACGAACGTCTCTCCGGAGAAAACGGGCGAACCCGGCACAACCGCAGGCAACAAAACAACCGCAGGAACTGGCGTTTCTGAGCAGCCGACCGAGGCCGAACTCGCTGACAACGCAGTGCAGCCAGTTTCGCCGCCGGACGCACAAGGCGACACCGCACCGACTGCAGTGCCCTCGGAAAGTCCGACACAGGCCGAGACGGTCGCGGCGGAGAATACCGGCACTGCCGGCGAGCCTGTAAACGATTCGGGACCGTCCACTCCGAAAGACGTTGATGATTCGGCTTCCTCAAAAACCAAAGTGGTCGCTGAAGAAAAAGTGAAGCAACCACGGATCGTGACGCTGCTGATCCCGGACAAGAAGTTCAAAGCCGAAGGCAAAGGTGCAGAGAAATCTTTGCGAGTCAGCTTTGACGATTTCGACCTGCTTAAGATCCTTAACATGGAGCCGGTAACCGAAGACGCGCCATCCAGAATGCCGAAGTGGCTGAAGGATCTCGACGGGAAGCGAATTCGCGTTCGCGGCTTCATGTTCCCTCCGTTCGAAGAAGAAGAAATCCCGGTTTTCACGCTGGCTCGTGACAATCAGATCTGCTGCTTCGGACGAAACCCGCTGGTGTACGACCTCGTCGACGTCTTCATGCGAAAAGGCGTCACGACTGATTACATTCAGAATCGACCGTTCGACGTGATCGGCGTTTTCCACATTGGCGACTCGATCGTCCCCGGCGAGCTGTACTCGATGGACGACGCGATCGTGATTGACCAATAATCCTCGCCCTGCTATCCCCGAGCCAATCCTTCCGCTGCAACGCTGCCGGTAACGCACGGACAACTCCCGAAGGAGACACCATCATGCTCAACGCATGGAAATTCTCAGCCGCGGTTACAGCACTCGCATTTCTGATGACGACAGCGGGAGCCTCAGTCGCCCGGTGTTGCCCGTTCTGTTCCGCCCCGTCGTTAACGCTCGCCGAGCAAATGGCTCAGGCCGATGCCGCCGTGCTGGTTCAATGGGTCGGCGGTACGAAGGCGACCGAAAAATCCGCCGGCGAGACCGTTTACGAGATTCGCCAGATCGTTCGCAACCATAAAAACGAGCTGAAAGTCGAAGGCCGAGTAACGCTGCCTCGATATCGTGAAAGCAAAGTCGGCGACCTGTTTCTGCTGGTCGGCAGCAAGGGTACGACCATCGAGTGGGCAAGCCCGCTGGAAGTCACGGAAACGTCATTCAACTACGTGGCTCAGGCGCCGTCTCCCGAGGTGCCCACCGTGAAGCGGCTCGAGTATTACGCAAAGTTCCTCGAATACCCGGACCAGATGATCTCAAACGATGCGTACGGCGAATTCGCCAACGCGCCTTACGCGGACATCACTCAGCTTTCCGACAAGCTTCCACGCGAAAAAATTCGCGGCTGGATCACCAACAAAGACACACCGCAAACTCGGATGGGTCTGTACGGTCTGCTGATCGGCCTCGCGGGGACAGCCGCAGACTCGAAGGTCCTCGAAGAGAAAATCCTGGAGAAAACGGAAGATTTCCGTTTGGGTATCGACGGGCTGATGTCTGGCTATCTGCTGCTGACCGGTGACAAAGGTCTGACCGTTCTTGACGAGCACAAACTGAAAAATCGAGACGTCCCGTTCAGCGAAACTTACGCCGCGATGCAGGCTCTGCGGTTCATGTG
>CALDJX010000596.1 GCA_937899075.1 uncultured Planctomyces sp.
TGACTGAGGTGGCCATGCTAGTGATGATTCCCCCGCCGCCGCAAGGCTGTTTCTGGTTGCTCGACAAGGTTGTTGCCGAGGCCAATTAACGCATTGTGGCCGAAATAAATCTCTCGGTAGAATTGACTCAATCCCTGCTATCGGCAAGTGCCGATAGAAACCTTAAGTCACTTCTTCAATTCGTGTTTTCTGATCTCCGGCTGACGGACAACCTCGATCTCGCGGGCGTTCGTGGCGGAGTGCTTCCTCACAAAGATTTCATCGGAGATACCGCCTCTTAGTCTGGGATTTCTGCTTCCAAATCACGAAAACCCCGGGCAAAGAACCGTCTGCGATGAGTCGCCGGTTCAACTCGTCCTCTTCGAGATTCGAACGAGGGCATCGTCGATCCGGCAACGTCGAGCTGAACTCAGCCCGGCGACAGGGAGTTTCTCCACCCGGACTCTGCACTTCTGGATGTCGCGGCTCAACCGGAGTTCGCTGCTTCTGCTCAAGGTGGACGGTGCATCGGCCAGACTGGCTGACAACGCACCGCTCGCTGACCGGCTTAAGCAGACTGGTCCGGAGGAGCAGCCGATGATCCCACTCGTCACCAGCGAAGATTCGCTCAGACGACTCTTTTCAGCCCTGGCCGAGCACACGTTTCAGGTCGACCTGGGTGTCGCCGATCCCGTGCTGACCGATTACCTCGTCGAGTTACTCGTTCGCTTCACGCGGTCGGCAGAGATGTACCGCTTCCGCGACGTCGAGGGCCGGCGACTGGTCGAAGTCGTCGACATGGTCAGCGAAGCCGGGCAGCGGGAAGCGAAGCCGAAGCGGGAACTGCACCGCCACATCGGCGACTACACATTGTTCTGGACCGGAGTCTTTCCGGAAGCGTTGAACCGGCTGCAGGCTGTCGACCACAAAGATCACCTGATCGACTACGAACGACAGGGCCGGGAATCTTACTTCATCGCCAGCAAGTTCGAAGACGATCCGTACGGCGAGGAAGCTCCCGTGCTGCGGCGACTCAGTCAGGATTATGAACTCGTCCGCTTCGGCCTGAACCGAATCCGCCAGGACTGGGACCAGCTTCCGGCCGAAACCGCCGCCCGCTACGCGTCGGAAGACAATTCCGAAAACAACTGACGGAAAAGAGCGGTCGGGTGTCACGAGGCGTAGGGTACGTCAAGCGCAGCGCCGGCGTACCATTCGGAGATGCCGGAAAAAGGTACGCCGGCGCTGCGCTTGTCGTACCCTACGGAGGCGGACGAAAACGCTCAGTCGGACACTTGTGCCCACTGTTTTTCCAGGCGAACTTCAGAGACCGGGATCGCCGTTCGTAGCTCCTGAGCGAACAGTGAGACGCGAAACTCTTCCAGCATCCAGCGGTAGTGCTCGAGGTTCGGATCGAACATGTCGCGCTCGCGGTGTTCTTCCGCCCGGTATTCGTACAGTCCGATCAGGTCTTCGATCACCTGCTGAGCTTTGCTGTCTTTCTGCGCTCCGCTCTTCGGCAGCTTGCTCAGCCGGACGGTCGCCGCTTCGAAGTACCGCGGATACTGCCTCAGCCAGCCCCAGGCGGCGTCGGTCAGGAAGCCGGGTTTGGTCAACGCGGCGATCTGCTTCTTGACGTCGTCCGCCGCGTATTTCCAGTGCGGAGAGGTTGTTGAGTTGATCGCTTTTCGCAGAGACGCGTACCCCGTCATGATGGCTCCGACCAGGACGATGACATCCTGAGTCGCGACGGGAATCAGGCTCTTTGCCTTTTTGACGCGCTGTTGAAATTCCGCTTCGGTTCGTGGGTACGGACCTTTCTCCGGGAACAACGCCCGGTCAACGATCAAGTCGCCGAGGTTCTTCTGAAACGCGACGGCTCCGCCCATCGCCGCGCTCAGCATGACCCACTGGCTGAGTCTCGGAATGTTCTCGATCTGAACTTTGACGGGCCGTGCCAGAGCGATCGCCGTCAGCCGTCGAATTCCAGCTCGGGTTTCCAGAGCGGATCGCGCGGGCAGGTCTCGCAGTCTGAGAGAAACGCAGTCGCCCTCATCGATCAGCGTGGGGTAACCCTTCAGTTCGATCGAGCCGCGATGCACGGTGACCTGAGCCGGCAGCTCACCGAAGTCCCAGGTTTTCAGCCCGTCGCGTTGCCAGCGGTCGTCGTCGATCTTCGAAAAACTGGACGACGCGTTACTGCCAATCGCCTGGCGAATAGTCTTGAGATCCCGCCCTGTGGCGAGTGCCTCACCTTCTTCGTTCACAATGCGAACGTTCATTCGCAGGTGGTTCGGCAGTCGATCTTCCTGAAAGTCCGAAACGGCGACCGGTTCGCGAGCGATCTCGGTCAACTGCCTCGCGATGGTCTGTTCGAAGTTGCCCTGTCCGAATTTCAGTTGCGAGGCAACTTGAGTTGCGGTTTCAGCAGCCGGGACGAATTGACGACGCAGCGACTTCGGCAACGACTTGATGAGTGCGGCAACTTTTTCCTCAACCAGTCCGGGAACCAGCCAGCCCAGCCGGTTCTGGTCGATCTGGTTGAACGCTTCCTGAGGAAGCTCCAGTGTCACGCCGTCTTCGGGCGAGCCTGGTTCGAGGTGATACTCGATGGGCAGTTGAATCGAGCCGACTTTGACGGCATCGGGAAACTCCTGGCCGGTGACTTCTTCCGTGCCTGTTCGACGAAGGTCGACCTTCTGCATGTTCAGCAGGCCGCGGTGATTCTTCTCGGCCTTGTTAAGCCAGCGTTTCAGATGATGGATGTCAGCGACGTCTTTGGGAATTCGCTTGTCGTAAAACTCAAAGCGTTCGTCATCGTCCACGACCAGGTCGAAGCGGCGCGTCCGAGTCTGTAATCCTTCCAGTTCTTCCATCAGCCGAGCGTTATGACGCAGAAACGGAAGCTGGATTTCGAGGTGACCTTCGACCAGGCCATCGCGGATCATCATTTCGCGAGACAGTTCTGCGTTGACCTTCGAATACCGCGTGCGGCGGCGTGGAATAACTGGAATACCGAACAGAGTTACCTTTTCGAATGCCATCGCCGAACCGGCCTGGCTGTCCCATTCCGGATCGCTGTAGGTTTTCTTCATCAAGTGCCCGGCGATGGGCTCAATCCAGTCAGGATTGATGCGGGCGACCGTGCGAACATACCGCTTGGTTGTTTCGACCAGCTCGGCCGCGACGATCCACTTCGGTTTCTCCTTGAACAGTCCCGAGCCCGGCCAGATGGTGACCTTCTGGCTGCCGGCTGCTGTGTATTCGTGTCGGTCGGTCAGTAGGGCGATACTTGCCAGGAAGCCGGTAAGAAGGGCTCGATGAATGGCGTCGAAATTGTCCTGCCGTTTCGTTGGCTTGAGGCCGACTTCCGCGACCAGCTCGCTGAGCTGATGGTGAATGTCGACCCACTCGCGCATCCGGTTATACGAAAGGAAGTTCTGCTGGCACGCTGTGCGAAGCTGGCTGCGTGACGCTCCGCTGCGCACTTTGTGATAGAAGTCCCACAGTTTCAGATAACTCATGAAGTCGGACTTCGCATCCTGAAACTTCGCGTGAGCCTCGTCGGCCGCCTGCTGTTTGTCGATCGGCCTGTCTCGCGGATCCTGAAGTTCCAGCGCCGCGGCAATCACCAGAACTTCGTGCAGACAGTTCTCTTCGTGACCGGCCAGAATCAGCCGCCCGACTCGCGGATCGACGGGCAGTCGACTGAGCTGCCGTCCGACTTCGGTGATCGAGTTTTTCTCATCGATCGCGCCGAGTTCGTAGAGGCTGCGATACCCGTCGGTGATCGTTCCCGTGCGAGGCGGTTCGAGAAACGGGAAGTCTTCCAGCGGCCCCATCCGCAACGCAGTCGTCTGCAGAATGACGGACGCCAGATTGGTTCGCTGAATTTCCGGAGAGGTATACGCGTCCCGGCCTTTGTAGTCGTCTTCGGAATAAAGTCGGATGCAGATGCCCGGCCCGATTCGGCCGCAACGACCAGCTCGTTGATTCGCTGATGCCTGCGAAACCGGCTCGACCGGCAACCGCTGCATGCGCGACCGCGCCGAGTACCGACTGATTCTGGCCGTGCCGGAATCGATCACGTAATGGATGCCCGGAACGGTGAGCGACGATTCGGCAACGTTTGTCGCGATGACGATTCTGCGGTGCGGCTGAGTCTGAAAGATGCGGCTTTGCTCTTTGGTCGACAGCCGAGCGTACAGCGGCAGGATGTCCGTCTTCTGGCCTTTTGAGATCCTGCCGAGCAACCGGCCGCGCAGCGACTTCGCCGTTTCGTGAATGTCGCGTTCGGTCGGCATGAAGATCAGAATGTCACCCGGCCCGTCGAGCATCAGTTCATCGACCGCGTCCATCACGGCTGCCTGCATGTCCGCTTCTGAACGCCGGCGATTGTTGGGTGGGCTTCCGCGTTTGGGAGTCTGCTCAGCATCCTTCGCATCAGGATCGAACGGCGGGCGATATCGCATTTCAACCGGGTAGGTCCGTCCCGAAACTTCAATGACGGGCGCCGGTTTGTCGCCTTTGCCAAAGTGTTCGGCAAATCGTTTAGCGTCAATCGTGGCCGAGGTGATGATCACTTTCAGATCCGGCCGCCGAGGGAGAATCTGCTTCAGCCGACCGAGCAGGAAGTCGATGTTGAGCGACCGCTCGTGAGCTTCGTCGATGATGATCGTGTCGTACTGCTCGAAGAAGCGATCGCCCTGAGACTCGGCGAGGAGGATGCCGTCAGTCATCAGTTTGACGTAAGTTTGCGGGCTCGTCGTATCCGTAAACCGGATTTTGAAACCGACAGCGTTTCCGACCGACGAACCGACTTCTTCGGCGACTCGAGCCGCGACCGACCGAGCGGCAATCCGCCGCGGCTGAGTGTGGCCGATCGTTCCGGAAACGCCGCGTCCCATGCCCAGGCAGATCAGCGGAAGTTGTGTCGATTTCCCAGAGCCTGTTTCACCACACAGGATGACGACCTGATTTTTCTCGATCGCCTCGACAATTTCGTCGCGTCGCCCACTGACTGGCAGGTCGGCATTCAACGTTACCGCCGGCAGGTTTGCTGCTCGCTTTTCGCGAAGCTCGATGGACTTTGCCAGCGAATCAGTCAGGCGTTTGAGGCTCCGATCGAACTGCTGCTTCCCCTTCGCCGCTCGCTGAACAGAGTCCAAAGAGCGGCGCAGGCGAAACTGGTCGGCCAGCATGGCTTGACCAATCTGGCGACGAATCTCGGAGAATGCTGGCTGATGCTGCGACACGGGGACAGTTTTCGGAATGCTGATCGAACGGGAGCGGCGAACTCTAGCGGTTCTTCGGAAGTCGGGACACGGTAGGGGGAAGGCAGAAAGATGAAGGCAGAAGGCAGAATTGTTTTATCCTTTTGCCTTCTGCTTTCATCCTTTTGTCAGTCAGTTGAGATCGTCAGGGGGGAACCGTTACCACGCTCCCCTCAAAGGTAAACAGAATCTCAACTGATGAAGCGGAGCGAGCGATGACGGAATCGGTCAAGGGAGACCTTTATGACTATCCGGTTTATTACGACCTGATTTTCGGGTCAGACTGGCGAGCGGAATTCGA
>CALDJX010000597.1 GCA_937899075.1 uncultured Planctomyces sp.
ATGTTCGATGTTCGATGTTCGATGTTCGATGTTCGATGTTCGATGTTCGATGTTCAGCGTGCCGTCCAACCGCCGTCGACAGTCACCATGCTTCCGACCATGTAGCTGGCGGCGTCGCTGGCGAGGAAGATGGCAGCTCCCTGGATCTCTTCCAGGTTGCCCCAACGTTCCATGGCGACGGCTCCGATTATGAACTTCTTCGCTTCTTCAGAGTCAGCGATCGGAATATTCATCGGCGTCAGAAACGGTCCCGGGCAGATCGCGTTGACGGCGATTCCGTCGTTGGCCAGTTCCAACCCAAGAGCACGCGTCATCTGTACGACGGCTCCCTTGCTGGTGGCATAAGGCGTTCGGTTCGCAAGGCCGACCAGTCCTAACGTACTCGCCATGTTGATAATCCGGCCTTTGCCCTGCTTCTTCATGTGCGGGGCGACGGCTCTCGCACACAGCCACACGCCGTCGACGTTAATGTCCTGAACCTTCCGGAATTCTTCGTACGACAGCTCGTCGATCGGTCCGCGAATGTTGATGCCGGCATTGTTGAAGAGAATGTCGATCTTCCCGAATTCATTGATCGCCTTCGCAACCATCGCGTCGACGTCTGCCGGATTCGACACGTCGGCCACTATCGCTGCGGTTTTAACACCGTATCCCGACGCAATTTCATCGGCTACTGCCTGAGCTTCTTCAAGATTCCGACTGACCAGCAGGACATTTGCACCGGCTGACGCCAGACCTTCGGCCATCGCCGCTCCCAGTCCTTTCGAACCGCCGGTGATGATTGCGGCGCGTCCTGTCAGATCAAACAGCTTGATTCCGGGAAGCATCTGCAGTCTCCTGTTTCTGGTTTGGTCCGCGCGGCGTTATTCGCCCGCGTTTATGGTGTATTGCCGAAATGTGGCGGCCGAATGGTTTCGCGAGACGGCCGTTGATCGTCACAATTGTGGTCGCCAATGGCGGCTCGATCTTGTAAACGCGTTGTCGCAAGCCAGCGGCGAGTTCGGGAAAAATAGTTCAGCCGGCAGACCAGCACCACCAACCAGGAATCCTAACAGTGTCAATCGACGAGGCCGTGCCGCCTGAAGACATCTTTCCTGACGAAGATGATGACGAGATCTCTGCGTCTGAATCTGAAGCCGATATCCGCGAGCGGGAAGCTCAGGCGATCAAAGGGCTGCAGACGGCGTACAAACGGATGCGGTTCGAAATTGGCAAGGTCATCATTGGTCAGCAGGACATCGTCGATCAGTTGCTGGTCTCACTGTTCAGCCGCGGGCATTGCCTGCTGGTGGGCGTGCCGGGCCTGGCAAAAACGCTGCTCGTCAGCACGATTTCGCGAATCCTGCAGCTCTCGTTTCGGCGAATCCAGTTCACGCCGGACCTGATGCCTTCTGACATTACCGGCACGGACGTGCTGCAGGACGACCCGGAAACCGGCCGCCGCACGTTCCAGTTCATGCAGGGACCTCTGTTTACAAACATTCTGCTGGCGGACGAAATCAATCGAACGCCGCCGAAGACTCAGGCCGCACTGCTGGAAGCCATGCAGGAACGGCACGTCACCGTCGGATCGAGCACTTATCGTCTGCCGCAACCATTCTTTGTGCTCGCCACGCAAAACCCGATCGAGCAGGAAGGCACGTACGCGCTGCCCGAAGCTCAGCTCGACCGATTCATGTTCAACATCATCGTGAAATATCCCTCGGCGGCTGAGGAGCTGCGGATTCTCAAGCAGACCACCGGCAGCGGAGAACCGAATCTCGAACCAGCTTTGACCGCGAATCAGATTCTCGCCCTGCAGGAAGTTGTCAGGCGTGTCCCCGTTGCCGAGCACGTTTTCGTTTACGCTCGGGATCTTGTCCGAGCGACTCGGCCGGACGAAGAGGAAGCTCCGAAGTTTGTCCGCGAGTACATTTCCTGGGGAGCTGGTCCCCGAGCCGGGCAATACCTGATCATCGGCGCGAAGGCGCGAGCGATCCTCGAAGGACGTTTTCACGTCAGCACGGACGATGTCAAAGCGGTTGCACACGCTGTCCTGCGGCATCGTATCGTCACGAATTTTCACGCTGACAGCGAGAACGTCACTCCGGACAACGTCATCGATATGCTGCTAAGGAAGATTCCGATCGCCTCGAACGAGCGAGCGAAAAAAATGCTGGGAAGATAGGTCAACTGAGTTCGACGTGTTTCGCGATAGTCGATACAACCCGGTCTGACATAAATTCCCCTGAAACTTCCGACCGCAGGCACGCGATGAATCCCTGGCACGACGTCACCCCCGGTATCAACCTTCCCGCTGAATTCCGATCCCTCATCGAAATCCCGATGGGTTCGAGCGTGAAGTACGAACTGGATAAAGAGACGGGCCTGATGAAGCTCGACCGAATCCTCTACTCAGCGGTCTACTACCCGGCGAATTACGGCTTCATCCCGCAGACACTGGCCGAAGACGATGACCCGCTCGACGTGCTGGTCCTTTGCCAGGAACCGGTCGCTCCCAGAACGCTCGTCAACTCACGAGCCATCGGCATGATGACGATGATCGACGGCGGCAAACCGGACCACAAGATCCTGGCCGTCGCCGTCGACGACCCCGAATACAACAGTTTCCGAACTGCCAGCGAATTGCCGCCTCACCGGCTGATGATGCTCCGTCGATTCTTCCAGGACTACAAACTGCTGGAAGAAAAGTCCGTCGAGGTCAACGAAATGCAGGATGCCGAGACGGCGATGCCGGTCATCGACGATTCGCTGAAGCGATACGACATGCAGCGACGGCAGGGTTTTGGTTCAGACTACCGACGCAGCCACTGATCGACCGCCGCTTTTGTCATTCCAGAATCGTCATACCCAAAGCGACATACCGGCAACCTGAATGATGACCGCAAAACAGCACAAAAGTCGCAAGAACTGAAAATTCTCTTTGTGTCCTTTTGCGTCTTCTTGCGGCCTTCCATCCACCTGACAACACTGAGTTAAGTCACTTGTTCGGCAATGCGTTTGTCGAATGACTCGCACCGGCGTACGCTGATTGATGTTCCAGCCGTTGGCTCTCAGCCGCGTCAGTCCTGGAAGAATCAAGGGTTCACTTCGGAGACCGTTCCCGATGCGTATTCCGCTTTCACGCCGAGAAATGCTGGCGTCTTCTGGCTGCGGATTCGGAATGCTGGCGCTGGCCGGGCTTTGCTCGGAAGCGACAGCCGCCTCAACAGCGACCGCTCCGGTGAAACCGCACTTTCCGGCGAAAGCAAAACGCGTAATCTTTCTCTGCATGCGCGGTGGACCGTCGCACATGGAGTCGTTCGACCATAAGCCAAAGCTCAACGCCGACAACGGCAAGCCCACCGGCAAAAAAGGGCTGAACTACTTCGGGTCGCAATGGAAGTTCGCTCAGCACGGCGAGAGCGGCATCCCGGTTTCGTCGCTGTTTCCACACACTGCTCAAATCGTCGACGAACTGTGCATCCTCAACGGCATGCACACCGACAATCCCGAGCACGGTGCCGCACTGACGCAACTCCACACGGGCAGCTTTCTTTTTGAACGACCGTCGATCGGCTCGTGGGTGCTGTACGGCCTGGGAACCGAGAATCGCGACCTGCCGGGATTCGTCACGGTCAAGCCGCCGGTCATTCTCGGAGGAGCCCGCAACTACGGCAACGCGTTTCTACCATCGGTCTATCAGGGAACGCCGATCGGCACGATGAGCAAATCGCTGAGGACCGCGACAATCGCAAACACGAAACATCCCACTCTGTCACTGGAAAAGCAGCGAAAGCAGCTCGATTTCCTGCAGACGCTGAACCGCGATTTCGCCCGGCAGCAAAAGAGCAGCGACCAGATCGAGGGAGTGATTGAATCCTTTGAACTGGCGTTTCGAATGCAGACCGGACTGCCGAGTCTCATGGACTTTTCCGGCGAGACGCAAGCAACTCTCGACGCCTACGGAATCGGCGACAAGCTGAAGACAGACGACTTCGGACGCCAGTGCCTGCTCGCTAGAAAGCTGGCTGAAAACGACGTCAGATTCATCGAACTGACCCACGACAACTGGGACCATCACGGATTCGTCTCTCGGCTCATGCCGCAAAAGTCGTTTGAGATCGACCAGCCGATGGCAGCGCTGCTGACCGACCTCAAGCAACGAGGACTTCTCGAAGACACGCTGGTCGTGTGGGGCGGCGAGTTTGGGCGAACTCCGGACGATTCACGTGGCGACGGTCGAGGCCATCAGCCGCAAGGTTTCACCATGTGGATGGCTGGCGGCGGAGTCAAACCCGGCATCATCCACGGAGCGACCGACGAGTATGGCTACAAGGCCGTCGAGGGCCGAGTCCACGTCCACGATCTGCACGCCACCATTCTGCACCAGCTCGGTCTGGACCACACGCAGCTTACCTATCGGTACGCCGGTCGAGACTTCCGCCTTACCGACGTTTACGGCCGGATCGTGTCAGAAATCATCGCCTGATCAGCGTCTACGGAATTTCGCAGGGTGCGTCTCGACGCACCATAGAGGCCTTGCTTTCTGGGTTGGTGCGTCAAGACGCACCCTACATTCGGACATATCCCGGAAAGGCGTTCCGGCCAATTTGATGCCCGACTATCATCCCGCACCGAGTATGTCCCCGTCTCAAGATGCTGCATGAAGATCGGGCCATCGTTTTCAGTGGTCGCAGTTATTGCTCGAAAACTGGAACCACTAATTCACACGAATAAACACGAATCTCAATCCTGCATTCGTGTGAATTAGTGATTCAAGAAATGTGACAGAACATTCCCGAAAGGATGCTGGGATGTGTGGGTTTACCGGCCTCTCGTTGGCCGAACCGATTCCGTGGGCAGAACATGCGCTGCGTCAAATGACGGATGCGATTGCGCATCGCGGACCGGACTCGGACGGTTTTCATATTGATGCCCGACGAACTGCGATGCTCGGCTTTCGCCGGCTGGCAATCCGCGATCTCGACCCGCGAGCCAACCAGCCGATGCAGACAACGTCTGCTCGGACGACGGTTGCCTTCAACGGTGAAATCTACAACTCGCGAGATCTCGCCAGCGACTATTGCTCGCGAGTTTCACTGAAAACTTCCGGCGACACCGAGGTGCTGGCCGAAGCGTTTGAGTCGGTCGGCGAGTCGGTCTTCGAAAACTGCAACGGCATGTTCGCGGCCGCTTTTCTTGACCGAGACTCCGGCACGATCACCCTGACGCGAGACCGCATCGGCAAAAAACCGCTCTACCTTTACGAAGGCAACGGCTTCATCGCCTTCGCTTCGGAGCTGCGATGCTTCGAGCCGTTCCGGCTGGAATGGGACACTGAAACGCTCCCGTCGTATTTTCAATTCGGCCACTACCCTGCCCCGCTGACCGCCTTTCGAAACACAACACAGCTTCGCCCGGGCGAAACGGTCACCGTTCGAGACGGGCGGATTCTCGCACGACGCCTCTGGCACGACTTCACAAATCTAGACTGGGGAGTTCGTGCCGACGTCGACCTCGACGAACTGGACCAGACACTCGCCGACGCCGTCGCCATCAGAACACTCAGCGATGTTCCCGTCGGAGCCTTCCTCAGCGGCGGTATCGATTCGTCGTTG
>CALDJX010000598.1 GCA_937899075.1 uncultured Planctomyces sp.
ATTCTACGCAGTCAGTTGAGGGACCACGTGATCGGCGGACGGCGAGCAGCGGCAAATGGCCGACTACCTGCAGGCTCTAGGAAAGATCACTCAGCCGAAGCTGGCCGATGAGCAGATGCGGCAACTCAAAGAGTTGCACCGACAGGCGACGCCGGGCACGGACGATCGATTGTTTATTGCGTTCTCGCTGGCCAGCGGTCATTTCAATTCGTACGACCGCCGTGACGAAGGCCTCGCTGTGATGGAGAACGCGATTCGAGAATTCAATCAGACTCACTCGGATGGCTGGCCGCTGCACGCGAGTGTTCCACTTTCGGGTTATGTCAGTTTCATGGAGCAGGTTTCTCGTTTCTCTCAGGCTGAGAAGCTACTCGACGGCTATTTGAAGAACCCGCTGAATCCAACAGCGAAGAACTGGTTCCTCAAACGCCAGAACCAGGTGTTTCACGCCGCTCTCAAGGGGAAGGGGCGAGTTTCGCTTGGGGAAGGAGATGTGCTTTACAAGGCTCTGGTGGAAAGGATCATCGGCCACGCACGGGAATCGGACCCTTCGTACCAGTACGCGTTTCTTTCGGATCTGATCGGCGTTTATCGGACGGCGAACAACCTGCATCTCCCAACGGTGAGTAGCGATATCCGAGAGTTCGCATTGAAGCAGCTTCCGCCCCTTCTGGAGTCACAGACTCATCAGTATCGAACACTGGTAACTCAGTTCGGTCAGACGCTGCGGGACATTGCCGGGGCTCGGTTCGGTCTGGAGTTTCTGATGGACCGAGTCGATACCTGGCCGAGAAGAATGCGAAATAGTTGGGAAGATGCCTCGAGCCAGTGCGGTAACAACATGGGGCGGTGGTGGCAGGAAACTTCCGGAAAGGCTGCTGACCTGGAGCCGCGGCTGCTGCAGATTGTGCTGGATGCTCTGCGACATGAATTGACGACCGGGCAGCGGCGATCGGGATACTTTTTCCGGAATCACTACAGCTACTTCTGGAAGGCGAAGGAAAACGATTTCGCACGCGTGGCCGAAGAAGTTCTCAACGAACGCCCCGATTCACCGCGCACAGTGAACAATGTGTCGAACTATTTGTGGGGTGGTCTGGAACATTTCCAACGGGCGATTGAGATTCGACTGATCGCTCACGGGAAGGGGATTCTCGCGGAGACGGATCTTTATGAGTTGACGCAATGGCTGCATCATCGGACGCGGTGGGCTGAAGCCATTCCGATTCTGGAACCGTTGGTGAACGAGTCGCCTGATGTCATGAAGTATCGAACGATGTTGCTGAGGTCGTACGCTCGATCTTCTCGGCCAGAGCAACGCGATGAACTGCTCGCCCAGATCGACGAGCATTTCCGCGGCGGGGGGCGTTGGACGGAAGCCAACATCTCGCTGCTGGCTTCGATGTGTGTTGAGGTGTCGTTGGACGATGCAGCCGTCAACTACTACGGCGAGTTGATTCCGCTGGCGCAGCGCTCGCGACCGAATCGTGGCATCGGTGAGGGGGCCGTCTCAGAATATTATCGGCAACTGAGTCGGTCACACGCTCGGCTTGGGAATACGCGAGAAGCTGTCGACGCGGCGTCGGGAGCGATCATCGCGTGGGGCCCGCGACACGATCAGCGGCGATCGGCCGTCAACCAGATGAAGTCTGCAATTCAGCAGGCGAAGATGCTGGATGCTTACGTCGAGTTTCTCGACGATCAGTTGGCAGAGTCCGGCCAGGACAGTCCGATGATTCGCAGGATTATCGGAGAAGTATACGCCAGCAAAGGCCAGCACGAGGCTGCGATTGCACAGTTGCAACTCGCTGCGGAGTTGCAGTCGTTCGACCAGGAAACTCACACCGCACTGCTGAAGTCGTACGACGCGTTGAAGAATTCAAAAGCCGCAACCGACCAGATTCTGAAACAGCTCGACTTCGATCGGCATAATCTTGAGCTTTACAAAGAAATCGCCAAACGACTGAAAGATGACGAGCAAGAGTCAGAACGAGCGGTAACGACGCTGGTCGAAGCAGCTCCGAAAGAAGCCGAGCATCACGAAGCCCTCGCCGTGATCCGGCAGGAGCAGAATCGCTGGGGCGAAGCCATCGAGCATTGGAACCACGTAGCCGCGCTGCGAGCGCTGGAGCCCAACGGGTTGTTGAAACTGGCCGAAGCGCAAATCCACGAGAAACGCTGGCCCGCTGCGTGGTCGACGATCGGCAAACTGAAAGCGAAAGCCTGGCCGTCAAGATTCAGCAACGTCGAAAGCCAGACCGAGAGTCTGGAGCGTCGGATTAAGGTGGACTGAGTTGCTTCCCGGCGACACGTCCTGACGACCGAGGGCTTCAGAAAAAAACCGAGATAATACCGGACGAAGTTGACAACCACGAAATACGCGAAAGACACGAAAAGCGAATTGCTTTCGTTTCTTTCGTGGTTGTAAAAGTCGTTGGCCCGAATCCTCGCAAGGAAAGGAACGCAGAGATCACCGAGGACCCGCAGAGAAAAAGGAGAGCTCTCCTTTTAACTTCGCGTTTTTCTTCTCAGCGACCTTGCGTTCAGAAACTTCAGCAGGATCAATGAACACTCTCGGTTGAGAGCCCTATTTGAGGTGCTTCACGCGGATGTTTTTGAATTCGGTCCACATTGGTTTTCCGGCGTGCAGCTGCAGGGCGAGGATGCCTTCAAGCAGGGCGTTCTTTTCAGCGTCCTGGAAATCGAGCACCAGGCGACCGTTCATGTAATGCTGAATGTGTCGGCCTTTGGCGATGATGATCACGTCGTTCCACTCATCGACTTTGAACAGCTTTGAGTATTCCTCAGCCGTGATCAGCGTGTCGGTGACCTTCTTGCTGCCCTTCTTGTCGTCTGCGATCCATTCGGCCTTTTCGCCGACCAGGCAGGTTCGACCTCGGCCACCGGTCAGGCCGCCTTCGTCATAGATGAAACCCGAGACGTTCGGCAGCGTGTTCTCGTTGCGGATTTCGTGCTGGTAGCCTTTCACGACCCACTCGTTCCGGACTTTGTCGTCCGTGATGTGTTTTGAGCGGTACTGGATTCCCGAATTGTTCGAAACGCTGCAGCGGAATGAGAGTCGCAATTCGAAGTCCTTAACGCTGCCGTCTTTCCAGATGAGGAAAGTGTTGCCGTTGGCTTTGACGGCGTCGGTGGTTTCGCCGTGGATGACGCCGTCTTTGACGGACCACAGACGGGAATCGCCGTCCCAGCCGGTGAGGTCTTTGCCGTTAAAGATCGATTTCATGCCGTCAGATTCGGCGGGAGCTTTCACCGTGTCGGCGGCGAAGGCTGGAATCGTGAGCAGGGCGGAAAGTGCGAAAGCGAGTGAGCGTGTCATGGTTGTCTCCGAGGGGAAGTCAGGTGGGAATATCTACGGATCAGGTTAGGTCTGTCGCCGGGCAATCTCAACCAGGCCGGCGGGACGGGTCGCGGCCGTGCTCGGTTGCTGGAGGTGTTTGACGGGTGATCGAGCAGCGGGTTTCGCGAGTCGATCAGGGCCGAAACGACGAAATCCTGTTTTGCGAAAGTCAAATGGCGGGTCGGACGTCGGGGCGGAAAGCCGTCGCGCATCCGGCTCAGGCGGGGCAGCCGGAGCGCGGCGGCCGATCGATTCGCACAGTCCGGCAGGTGCGGGTTATGTTTCCGTGACGAGCGCCACTTGCCCAGTGTTACGCGTTTTGAGCCACCCCGAAGGGTCGCCAGCCGTCAAAGTCCGCCTCAGCCTGCGTAGTCGGAACAGGCCTCAGGATAGGACGCGGAAAGTGGTCTAATTCTATGTGGTTTAGGGACTTACAAAGTTCAAGCCATCAAATCGGGTGACCGATAGCTTCGAATGATCAGGTCGATTCGAAGCTGTCACTAAAGCCGCGTGCTTCGGACAGGCAAGATCAATCGCTCGGTGAGCTGACGTTCGGTTGTGCAAACGTCCTTGAGGAGGCTGATGCACGGTGGGCGAAGGTTTCCCTCCAAAAGGGCGATTAGTGAAGTGGACTGTCTCAGAGGCGAAGTTTGAGGCGGTTCGAAAGTTTTCGAAACCGGGAGACGAGTCAATCTTTTTTGCTGGCCAGGCAATTCTGGTCCGACCGGGAGACCGTGACGCGCGTCATGAACGGCGTCTCTCCCAGTGTCTGCTGATGCTTCATCCTGGGCATCCCAAACGGGATGAACTTGAGCGTCAGCAGGCGATTCATCATGGCGACATGACGATTCGGAAAATGAGACGCCGTAAGTTGAAGACCTCAACCCGGACTGTCTGGCTGGCGACCCTGTTCAAGCGCAAGGAGACGCTACGAATGAAATGGATCCAATCACTGACTGCCGTAGTCGCCCTACTTGGAATGAGCGCCAGCGCTGATGCTGGACTGTTCTCATCCATGTTCGGTGGTGGCGGCAAGTGCGGAGCCGCAAAGAGCTGCGGTTGTGCTCCGACTTGCCAACCTCGATGTTGTAAACCAACCATTGCCCGTCCGTGCTGCGGGCAGACGTTCGAGTACCAGCGAAAGGTCTCGACTCAGCAGGCACCATGCTGCAAGCCGAGCAGTTGCTGCCCGGCCAAACCAAGCTGCTGTGCACCTGCCGCCTCGGCATGTGCTTCAGCTTGTGGTCCTAAGTGCGGAACGAACGGTGGAGCATGTGCTCCTGCTTGCGGACCTGGCGGTGCAAACTGTGCCGCTCCATGTGCAAGCAACTGTGCTCCGGCATGTGCACCGAAAGCGAGCAGCTGTGCTGCTCCGTGTGCATCGGCCTGTGCTCCAGCTTGCGGACCAAAGGGTGCAAACTGCGCCGCACCATGTGCGTCGAAGTGTGCTCCTGCTTGCGGAACTAACGGTTCAGCCTGTGCTCCTGCCTGCGGACCTGCTGGCCAGAGCTGTGCTGCTCCGTGTGCATCTGCATGCGGTCCAAAGGGTGCAAACTGCGCCGCACCATGTGCGTCGAAGTGTGCTCCAGCTTGCGGACCTAACGGTGCAAACTGCGCCGCACCATGTGCCAGTGCTTGTGGCCCTAAGTGCGGATCAAGCTGTGCTCCAGCCTGCGGTGCCAAGGGCGCCTGCTGCGGCGACGATCGTTGCTGTGCAGACGCTTGCGAAATCGCTGAGCTGATCTACACGTCTCAGACTGCCTGCTACGCCAAGCAACGTGCGAAAGCGATTGACACTCTGGGCGACGACTACAACTGCAACTGCAACCCGGAAGTCATGGCTGCTCTGGTTTACGCTCTGAACGATTGCGACGAGCGTGTTCGCGGTGAAGCTGCTGACGAAATTGGCGACCAGGTTCGTCGCAACGGCTGCTGCTGCATGTGCAACAAAGCTGTTGAAGCTTTGACGAACGCATTGGCTGACTGCGATCGTAACGTTCGCAAAGAAGCTGAAGAAGCTCTGGAACTCTGCGGCTACGAAGTTGTCGATTGCTGCAAGCCATCATGCGGAGCTGCTTGCGGCTCAGCATGTGGTCCTAAGTGTGGTGCTTGTGCTCCGGCTGGCCCGGCGTGCAACCCAGCTTGTGCCGCTCCAAATGCGACTCCAGCGATGCCAGCTCCTGCCCCGATGAAGGGCAAGGGTGTTGCTCCTGCTCCGCCGGAAGAGAAGA